>JBDQKM010000072.1:0-16169 GCA_040263275.1 Acidimicrobiales bacterium | reverse complement strand
TTCATGCTCCGACCCTCGTATCAGGCCATCGCCGGGCTGCCCATCGAGGAGCGGATCGTCGAACTCCGCAAGCCCGAGGTGAAGGCGGCGATCCTCGCAGAGGAGAACGGCGAGGGGACGGGCGCACTCAACGAGGGCATCGCCATGCTCGCCGCCGGCATGCTCGATTCGCTCTACGTCCTCGGTGATCCGCCCGACTACGAGCCGACCCCGGACCGCTCAGTGGCCGGTCTGGCCGAGGTCGCCGGCGTCTCCCCGGAGGAGGCGGCCTACGACGCCTTCTGCGCCGAAGACGGCCGAGCGTTGCTCATGCTGCCCCTTTACAACTATGTCGAGGGCAACCACGACGCGATCCGCGAGCAGCTCACCCACCCGCAGGCGGTCGTCGGCCTGGGCGACGGCGGTGCCCACTGTGGACTCATCTGCGACGCCTCCCTGCCCACCACGATGATCGCCCACTGGACCCGCGACCGCAGTCGTGGCGAGCAGTTGCCGCTCGAGTGGGTCGTGCGCAAGCAGACCAAGGACACCGCGGCGCTCTTCGGCATGACCGACCGCGGCACGCTCGAGCCAGGTCAGCGGGCCGACGTCAACGTGATCGACCACGATCGCCTCAACCTGCGGACTCCGGAGCTCGTCCACGACCTCCCCGCCGGTGGCCGCCGCCTGATCCAGGCCGCCGACGGCTATGTGGCCACCATCGTCAAGGGTGAGATCACCCGTCGTGACGGGGTCGACACCGGGGCTCGGCCCGGTCGGTTGGTGCGCGGCCGCCGCTGATGGATCGCCGAGACTTCCCCGGCCGAACCGCTGCCGCCATCCACGCCATCGACCACGACGACCGAGGAGCTCGTGTCGCCCGATCTCGTGGTGGAGGGCGCGTTGCCGCCGTCGCTGCACGGGCTCTGCACCCGCAACGGTTCGAACCCGGCGACGGGGGTCTCGCCCCACTGGTTCTACGGTGACGGGATGATCCACGGCGTGCGTTTCGAGCAGGGTCGGGCCGTCTGCTTCGGCAACCGCCATGTCGAGACGCCGATGCACGCCGATTGCCGAGCATTCGGCGAGTTCGACGGCCGGGCCGGCGTTGCAGCCCAACGAGGTCACGTTCGTGCCCGACCGCGACGACAGCGGGGAGGGCGAAGGCTGGCTCCTGACCTTCGTGTGGGACAAGGCGACCGACCGTTCGGTCCTCGCTGTGCTCGACGCGACCGATGTCGGTTCCGGCCCGGTGGCGACCGTCGAACTCCCGCAGCGGGTGCCGTTCGGGTTCCACGGGACCTGGCTCCCGGGCGCCCCGGATGCGACGTGATCGAGCCCTGATGGCGAAGCTCGACGCCTACGACCGGTTCCTCGCTGCGGCGGCCGCAGCGGGCATCACCGTCGACCCGGTCCGGTACCCGGAGGGAACCCGCACGGCGGCCGACGCGGCTGCCGCGGTCGGCTGCGAGGTCGCCCAGATCGTGAAGTCGCTCGTGGTCGTCGGACCCGACGGTCCGGCCCTCGCCCTCACCGCCGGCCACCTTCGCATCGACCTCGAGCGGCTGGGCGGGGTCTTGGGCGGTCCCGTCGAGATGGCGGACGCCCGTACGGCCCGCCAAGCCACCGGGTTCGCGATCGGGGGGACGCCGCCATTCGGCCATCCGACCCCGCTGCGGACCTGCCTCGACCCCACGCTGATGGCCCACCCCGTGGTCTACGGCGCCGCGGGTACGCCCGACTCGTGCTTTCCGATCGCCCCCGACCAGCTGTTGCGGGTGACCGGCGCCACAGTCGCGGCCTTCACGGCCGAGGGTTGAGCCGAACGACTCAGGCACACATCGCCCCTGCCCACATACGGTTTTGTCGATGACCGGGCTCCAGCTGGACGCCGGTGCTCGTATGGCGCTCGATGTGGCGTTGGGAACCGCGAGCGCCATGGGCGACGAACGATGTGGAACTGAATACCTGCTCTTCGGGGCGGTGGCCACCGCGTCCGGTGACATGGCCGAACTCTGCGAACTCTTCGCCCTCGACACGGCTCGGCTCGAGCGGGCCATCGTGGCGATCAGAGGCCACCGGTTCGAGCCGTCGAACGAAGGGCACGTCGATCCCCCCGTCAGCCCGCGGGCCGAACTCGCACTGCACGGCAAGTCGTTGTCGGGCGACGAGCGCCGTTCGTCGTTCGATCTCGTGCTCGGCTGTCTGACCGACCCGCGGTCCGGCGCGGCGACGGTGCTGCGGCATCTGGGCGTGCGCCTCGGCGAGATCCGACGGCTCGTGGAACTCGGTGCGGCGCGCCTCGACCAGGACGAAGTCGAGAACCTGATCTCCTCCCTCGATCGCCGGGGCGGAGCGCACCACTCGTGGTGGGGTCCCGAGGCGGATGCGGGTGTGGCACGCGTGGGGCTGCCCAACCAGCGCCGGCAACTGATCGCACGCAGCCAGACGGCGGAGCTCACGCTCGATGCCGTCGTCGCCGGTCCCGAAGGATTCGGTCTGACCGTCACCGTCACCAGCCTGGGTGACTGGGTCCTGCCGCCGGTCTGGGAGTCGATCGAGTACCTGAGCCCGGGCGTGGGGGCCGAGCACCGCCTGGTCCCCGAGGTGATCACCCTGGACCTGCGCTATCCCGACGGCACACACCTGTCGAACCGCGCCGGCAATCACCGCTGGCGCGGCGACATGCCCACGCCGGGCGCGCTGGTGCGTCTTGGGACCCGTCGCACCGTCGAGGATCGCAACGATCGTCGACGGCCGGTGCGTGACACGGAGACGACCGAATGGTGGGCGTGGCCGCTCCCGGTCGACGGCGACATCGACTTCGCGGTCCGGTGGCCGGCCGAAGCGGTCGACGGAAGCGTCGTCATCGACGGTGGGGCGATCGCCGCTCGGGCGTCGACACTGCGGCCGTTTTGAGCGCGGTTCACCACTTGTGGTGAACTCGGCCGCGTATGGCCCAGCTACCCGATATCGATTTCACGCTCGAGTACCCCTACACCCGCACGACCGGTCCGATCATCGGCCCGTTCCTGACCGGTTTGCGCGATGGGCGCATCCTCGGCACCCGGGTCGGGGAGCGAGTGATCTGTCCACCCGTCGAGTACGACCCCGCCGACGGTTCCACCGTCGGACCCGAGAACCTCGTCGAGGTCGGCCCGGCCGGCACCGTCGAAGGGTGGACGTGGGTCGCCGAACCCACGTCGAAGCATCCGTTCGACCATCCGTTCGCCTTCGCCCAGATCAAGCTCGACGGTGCCGACACGACCATGCTTCATGCCGTCGACGCCGGGTCGATCGACAACATGTCGACCGGCATGCGCGTCGTCGTTCGATTCAACGACGAGCGGGTCGGCTCGGTCACCGACGTGCACTTCGTGCCGGGTGAGGACGCCCCCGAAGCGCCGAGCGTCGACGCCGACGCCGAACCGGTCGGGATCATGGAGCACCTCATCGGGGTGCGCATCCGTGAGCCGTTGCTGCCGTTCCGGGAGCGGTTCCTCCAAGGGCTTCTCCAGAAGAAGATCATCGGCCAACGAAGCCCGGCCGATGGCAAGGTCCACGTGCCGAGCCGCGGCTACGACGCGATCAACCGCGTGCCGATGACCGAGGACGACGATGTCGAGGTCGCAGGCCGCGGCACCGTCACCTCGTTCACCGAGATCACCCCGATCCAGTACCACGGCCAGACCGAGACCGAGCCCTACATCCGGTGCTCGATCCTGCTCGACGGAGCCGACACGACGATCGGCGGTATCGACATCCGCCACATCCCGATCGACGAGTTCAAGGTGGGCCTCCGACTCGAGATCGTGTGGCGTGACGAGATCTCGTTCAACGACGACGACAACCGGGCCTACGGCCTCAATGAGAGCGTGTACGAGCGATGGGAGCGCACCGGCGAGCCCGATGTCGATCCCGATCTCGTGAAGGAGCACAACTTCTGATGGCTTTCGAACCGCAAGAGAACGACATCGCGATCGTCGGGGTGGCCCAGACGGCAGCCCACGCCCGATTCGACGGACCCGAGGTCGTGCTGATCATGGAATGTGTCAACCGTCTGCTCGGCGACGCCGGGATCGAACGCGACGACGTGGGATTCACGATCGCCGGCAGCTGCGACTATCTGTCGGGCATGCCGTTCGCGTTCGTGTCGAACGTCGACGGCATGGGTGCGTGGCCCCCGGTCTACGAGTCACACGTCGAGATGGACGGCGCCTGGGCGCTGTTCGAGGCCTGGCTCCGGCTCCAGATGGGCGACATCGACGTCGCCATGGTCGTCGGTTCGGGGAAGTCCTCCCCGTGCAAAGCCCGCGAGGTGTTCCACCTGCAGGCCGACCCCTACGTCGTCGCCCCGCTGGGCCTCGACCCCGATGCCCTCGCCGGCATCCAGGCCCGCGCGCTGATCGATGCCGGGAAGGCGACCGAGGCCGACATCGCCGACGTGGTGGCGAGGAGCCGGGCGGCCGCCGAGGCCAACCCCCACGCCCAGGTGGCAGGATCGGTCTCGACCGACGAGCTGCTCGCCGCGCCGTACGACATGGCCCCCTTGCGGGCCCACGACGTCTCGCCCAAGGCCGACGGCGCCGCCGCGATCCTGATCGCCCGGCGCGATCGGGCCCGGGAGCTGACCGACAACCCTGTGTGGATCACCGGTCTCGATCACCGCATCGAGTCGCATCATGCGGGCTTGCGTGACCTCACCGACTCCGAGTCGACCCGGCTGGCTGCGGCCGGCGCCGGCGTCGCCGACGGAGCCGTCGACGTTGCGGAACTCCACACCACCCACGCCCACGAGGAGATCATCCTCCGGGCCGCCCTCGGTCTCGGCGACGAGACGCAGGTCAACCCCTCGGGCGGTCCGCTGGTCGGCGACCCGGTGATGGCGACCGGCCTCACCCGGATCATCGAGGTGGCGAAACGCATCGCCGCCGGCGATGCATCCCGGGGCATCGCCCATGCGGCCTCCGGTGCCGCGCTGCAGCAAAACCTCGTGTGTGTTCTCCAGGAAGGTGCGTGACATGGCTCGTCCGTGCGCAGTGGTCGGTATCGGCCAGACGAAGTACAAGCGGCAGTTGCCGGTCACGCTCGACGGCCTCGTCCGCGAGGCGGCGTTGCAGGCTCTCGACGACGCGAACCTGACGTTCGCCGACATCGATGCGGTCGTCATCGGCAAGGCCCCCGACGCCCTCGAGGGTGTCGTGATGCCCGAGCTGTCGCTCGCCGACGCGCTGGGCGCGGTCGGCAAGCCGATCCATCGGGTCCACACCGCCGGCTCGGTCGGCGCCTCGACCGCGATCTCGGCGGCGGTGCTCGTCGAGAGTGGCCGCTACGACACCGTCCTCACCGTCACCTACGAGAAGCAGTCGGAGGGCAACGCCACGTGGGCGCTCTCCGGTGGCCGCTCGGGTGGCCAGGGAGCCGGCGGCACGTTCGCGCCGTGGATCCGCGAGTACATCCGCCGTTCCAAGGCACCCGAGCACATCGGGTGGAAGGTCGCGGTGAAGGACCGGCTGAACGCGTTGAAGAACCCCAACGCCCACCTCCATCTCGAGGACATCAGCATCGAGAAGGTCAAGGAATCCCCGATGCTGTGGGACCCGATCCATTTCCTGGAGTCGTGCCCGTCGTCCGACGGCGCAGCGGCGATGGTGCTCACCAGCGAGGACAAGGTCTCGCGGTCACCCAACAAGCCGGCGTGGGTGCTCGGTCACGCCAAGCGCACCGAGTTCTCGACGTTCCCGGGACGCGACACCATTCGCATCCAGGCCGGCCTCGACTGTGCCGAGGCGCTCTACAAGAAGGTCGGCATCACCAACCCCCGCAAGCAGATCGACGCCGCCGAGCTCTACGTGCCCTTCAGTTGGTACGAGCCGATGTGGCTCGAAGGCCACCTGATCGCCGAGGAGGGCGAGGGTTGGAAGATGACCGATGAAGGCGCCACGGAACTCGACGGCGACTTCCCGGTCAACTGTTCGGGTGGCGTGCTCTCGTCGAATCCGATCGGCGCGTCGGGCATGATCCGATGTCTCGAGGCGGCCAATCAGGTACGCGGCACCGCGGGCGACTATCAAGTCGACGGCGCGAAGGTCGCGCTGGGCCACGCCTACGGCGGGGCCGCGCAGTACTTCGCGATGTGGATCGTGTCGTCGGAGCTGCAACCAGACTTCACCTAGAGGAAGCCCCATGGGATCAGTTGAAGGACGCGTTGTCGTCGTCACCGGCGCGGCACGTGGTCTCGGTCGTGCCCACGCCCTTGCCTTCGCGGCCGAGGGTGCCAAGGTCGTCGTGAACGATCTCGGTGTCGAGCGCGACGGCAGTGCGGGCACGAGCGACGCCGCCAACGACGTCGTCGACGAGATCGTCGCCGCGGGCGGCGAGGCGGTCGCCAACGCGGCCGACGTCGCCGACTGGGACCAGGCCCACGCGATGATCCAGCAGGCGGTCGACACGTTCGGTCGTCTCGACACGCTCGTGTGCAACGCAGGCTTCCTCCGGGACCGGATGCTGGCCGGCATGTCGGAGGACGAGTGGGACTCGGTGACCCGCGTCCACCTCAAGGGGCACTTCGCCCCGGCACGACACGCGATCGAGTACTGGCGAGACCAGTCGAAGGCCGGCAATCAGATCGACGCACGGGTGGTCAACACCTCGTCGGGCGCCGGTCTGGCCGGCTCCATCGGCCAGGGGAACTATGCCGCGGCAAAGGCGGGCATCGCCCTGCTCACGATCCAGCAGGCGGCCGAGTGGGGTCGCTACGGAGTCCTCTGCAACGCCATCGCCCCCGACGCTCGTACGCGCATGACCGAGGGCGTCTTCTACAGTGCCGAGATCCCCGAGGGCTTCGACGAGAAGGCGCCGGAGAACATCTCTCCGTTGGTCGTCTGGCTCGGCGGCGACTGCGACGTCACCGGCCGGGTCTTCGAGAACACCGCGGGGCAGCTCAACGTCTGTGACGGTTGGCAGAAGGGCCCGATCGAGTCGGTGGGCGACCGCCGCATGACGGTGGCCGAGGCCGGCGAGCTGGCCCGACGCTCGATCGCCGGCGAGCGGGCACCGCAACCCGTGCACGGCGCTCAGGCCTGACGCCGAGGTGGACTTCGACGACACCCCCGAGGAGGCCGCCTGGCGGGTGGAATGCAACGAGTTCCTCCGCGCCCACGCCGAGCTGAAGCCGGAGAAGGCGGATCTGGGCCAGAGCTACTGGGCCAAGGCCCGCGATGCGGCGGAGGAGGCCGACTACGCGGCGCGCTGTCGTGAGTGGCAGCGCACGAAGTTCGATGCCGGATGGGCCGGCCTGACCTGGCCGGTCGAGTTCGGGGGCCGGGGCCTCTCGAGCCACTTCGCCGGGATCTTCGCCGAGGAGGAGCATCGCTACGACGTGGCGCAGGGCCAGTTCGCCCAGTCGATCGGGATGGCTGGGCCGACGATCATCGTCCACGGCACCGATGAGCAGAAGGAGCGCTATCTGCGGCCGATGCTGACGGGGGAGGAGACCTGGTGTCAGCTGTTCTCCGAGCCGGGCGCAGGGTCGGATCTCGCCGGCCTCCGCACCTCCGGGGTGGTCGACGGTGACGAGATCATCGTCAACGGGCAGAAGGTCTGGACGTCGAACGCCCGCGAGTCGGCCCACGGGATGCTCCTCGTGCGCACCGACGTCGACCAACCCAAGCATCGGGGAATCACCTATCTGATCGTCGACATGGCGACGCCGGGCATCGACATCCGTCCGCTCAAGCAGCCGACCGGCCGTTCGGAGTTCAACGAGGTGTTCCTCGACGACGTGCGGGTGCCGCGGGCCAATGTCGTCGGCGAGATCAATGCCGGCTGGGGGCCGATCCTGACGACCCTCACCAACGAGCGAACCGGCATCGGTGGGCAGTCGGCCATGATGGCCGAGGTGTTCGAGCTGGTCCGCACCTTCGGGGTCGCCGACGACCCGGTGGTCCGGCAGTCGCTGATGCAGCTCCACGCCGTCGCTGAGACGATCCGCTTCCTGGGCTACCGGGTGCGCACCGCGGCATCACGCGGCGAGGCGCCCGGGCCCGAGAGTTCGGTGCTCAAGCTGGCCAACAGCGCCCGGCTCGAGATGCTGGGCAACCTCTCGATGGGGGTCATGGGCGCCGCGGGAACGCTCTACGACGACGACGCCCACATGGGCGGCTTCTGGCAGAACCACTCGTTCCTCGGGCAGTGGATGAGTCGGATCGGCGGCGGCACCGATGAGGTCCAGCGCAACATCATCGGCGAGAACGTGCTCGGACTCCCTCAGGAGCCGCGGCCCGACAAGGGAATCCCGTTCCGCGAGATCCCGACCTGACGAGACGACCGGCTCGGTCTCAGCCGGGCTCGTCGGGACCGAAGGCGTCGGCAACGGCGGCGAGCGCCGCGTCGGCGTCGGCGCCGAGCTGGCGGACCTCGAAGACGTATCTCGCCGCCGCGGTGGCGATGCGTTCGCGACGCTGCCGGAGGGGCTCACTGTGGGGCGGCTCGTCGACCACGAAGGTGCCGAGGCGACCACGGCCCTCGACGATCCCGTCGGACTCGAGTTCTCGGTAGGTACGAGCGACCGTGCCGGGGGCGAGGTCGAGTTGCTCGGCCATGTTGCGCACCGTGGGCAAGCGCGCCCCGGGCGCGAGGCGGCCGACGGCGACCATGACCGAGATCTGGGCGCGGAGTTGCTCGAACCGGGGGATCGCCGTGTCGGGCTCGAGGCGGATCGCGAGGCGACGCTCGATGCCGATCTGGTCGACATAGGTGACCACGCCGGGGTAGGCGGGCTCGGACTCTGCCATGGCCACACTCTACCTGTTTATTGTGCCAGTACAATAAACATCGGTATCTGAACAGAACCTTTAGAACACAAGGAATCGGCTTGTACGGGCGCTGATACAGAGTATTGTTTGTATCAACACCTACTGAGGAGTATGGAATCGTGAAGTTGATCACCGCCGTCATCAAGCCCTTCAAGCTCGAGGACGTGAAGTCCGCCCTCGCGGATGTCGGGGTGCAGGGAATGACCGTGTCCGAGGTCCAGGGCTTCGGCCGTCAGGGCGGCCACAGCGAGACCTACCGCGGCACCGAGTACCGCGTGACCTTCACCCCGAAGACCCGCATCGAGGTGCTGGTCGACGACGAGCACGCCGACGCCGTGGTCGATGCCGTGATCGCCTCGGCGAAGACCGAGAAGATCGGCGACGGCAAGGTCTGGGTCACGCCGGTCGAGGCACTCGCCCGCATCCGCACCGGCGAGCGCGGCGCCGAGGCCGTCTGAGCCACGTCGCTCCCACAACGAGTCTTCAGCACTCAACGCGTCATGGGTTCCCGCCGAAAGGGGACCCATGACGTCGTTTTGGCCCGTTGCCTCGATCCTCGGGGCGCAGCCGTTCGAAGACCCCGCCGAGGAGGACCCGCTCGTCTGGCTCAGTGAGCAGTGGTGGACCCCCTGGGTCATGCTCGTGGTGTGCATGGGCATCGGTCTCTGGATGATCCGCTCACTGCTGCACCACCGCGGTCGCGACCACCAGGCCCCGCGGGCCGCCGCCGCGTCGGGGATGGAGTACCGGACCGAAGACGGCTACGGGCTGTCGAAGGTCGCGTTCCGGCACATGGCCCGCGGTGACGGTCGGGGGTGGACGGCCAACCATGTCGTCACCCTGACGAGCAGGGACGGCACCCGCGTCCACGCCTTCGACGTGCGGTCGTGGACCGCGTACGCCGTCAACGAGAACGCCCAAGGGGAGAAGACGATGCGGCGCGCCCGGCCCGGCGAGGGGCGGGCCAGCGACCGCATCATGCGCCGGCATCAGGGGGCCACGCAGTCGGCGGCCATGGCGCCGCTCCCGATCAATGCTCCGCAGTTGGTGATCGGTCGGGAGAACCTCGCGTCGAAGGTCTTCGCCGCCGCGACCCGCCTCGATCTCGACCTCGAGTCGGAGGCCTTCAATCGCGCCTACCACGTGATCGGTGAGGACCGGGCCTTCGCCCGGGCAGTGCTCGATGCTCGGATGATCGACCTGATGGTGTCGACCGAGGGGAAGATCACGTTCGAGTTCTGCGGCCGCTGGCTGCTGCTCCACGCCGAACAGATCGAGCCGGAACTGCTTCCCGGCCTCGCCCGGCTGGCCGACGAGATGCGACAGGTCGTGGCGGCTCCGGTGATCGAACGATGGGCCGGGCACCCGTCGTCTGATCCGCGGTGTGACCGATGACCGTCGGGCCGCGCATCGGGCCGCGTACCCTCGGTCGCTTGTCTGTACACACGTTCCGCAACACGTGGTTGCGTAATCCCCGCGTCGAGTTGCTCTCCGGCCTCGTCGTGGCGCTCGCCCTCATCCCCGAGGCGATCTCGTTCTCCATCATCGCCGGTGTCGACCCGAAGGTCGGTCTCTACGCGTCCTTCTCCATCGCGATCATCATCTCGATCGCCGGTGGCCGGTCGGGCATGATCTCCGCGGCCACAGGTGCCATGGCCCTGGTGGTCGTCCCGCTCGTCGAAGAGCACGGTGTCGCATACCTGTTCGCAGCGACCGTGCTCGCCGGCCTGCTCCAGGTCTCGCTCGGCTATCTCGGCATCGGCGCGTTGATGCGGTTCATTCCCCGCACCGTGATGGTCGGGTTCGTGAACGCCCTGGCGATCCTCATCTTCCTCGCCCAGGTGCCCCACATCATCCTGTCCGACGAACCGGACCGGAGTCAGCTGGGCCTCAATCTGCTCGTCGTGGCGGCCGGACTGGTCATCATCTACGGACTCCCGAGGATCACCAGGGCCGTGCCGTCGCCCCTCGTGGCCATCGTCGTGCTCGCTGGCGCGGTCACTGTGCTCGACGTCGACCTCCCGACGGTGGGCGACATGGGTGAGCTTCCCTCCGCCCTCCCGGTGCTCTCCCTGCCCGACGTGCCCTTCACCCTCGAGACGCTCACGATCATCCTCCCCTTCGCCATCACCCTCGCCATGGTGGGATTGCTCGAGTCGTTGCTCACGGCCCAGCTGCTCGACGACCTGACCGACACGCCGTCGGACAAGAACGTGGAGTCACGGGGTCAGGGCATCGCCAACGTGGCGACCGGCTTCCTCGGCGGTATGGCCGGGTGCGCCATGATCGGCCAGTCGATGATCAACCATCGCTCGGGCGGCCGAACCCGACTGTCGACCCTCGCGTCGGGCGTGTTTCTGTTGATCCTGATCCTGGTGCTCGGCGATCTCGTCGCCGAGATCCCCATGGCCGCGCTCGTCTCGGTGATGATCATGGTGTCGGTCGGAACGTTCAACTGGCGGAGTATCGCGCCGCGGGCCCTGCGCCGTCCGCCCGCGACCGAGACCACCGTGATGGTCGCCACGGTCGGCATCGTCGTGCTGACGCACAACCTGGCCTACGGCGTCGTCGCCGGCGTCGTGCTCTCTGCAGTGTTCTTCGCCCGTCACGTCTCCGGCGTCGTGAAGGTGACGAGTGTCGTCGACCCCGACAATGTCGAGCGGCTCTACGCCGTGAGTGGCGAGCTCTTCTTCGCGTCGACCAACGATCTCGTCCATGCCTTCCACTACGACTCGGTGAAGGTGTCGAGAGTCGAGATCGACCTGAGCGCGGCCCGCGTCTGGGACACGTCGGCGGTGGCCGCACTCGACGCCGTGGTGGCGAAGTTCGCCGACCGTGGTATCGACGCCGAGCTGATCGGCCTCAACCGCCACGCCGAGGACCTCCACAGCCGGACGTCCGGCACCCTCTCGGGCCACTGAGGCTCAGGCGGGCACCCGGGTCCGCAGCAGATAGAACGCGCTCATCGGCTTGGGGCCCTTCGCGTACCACTCGCGTGCGTCCTCGATCTCGAGTCCGGCGGCCTCCACCAACGCGGTGTGGTCCCGGTCGAGATGACACCCGTCGCCCACGCGCCGCTGGATGGGATTGAGTCGCCGCTGCCAGGCGTGGGTCTTCTCGTCGCGGGCGAGGCCGTGCTCGAGCAGGTGGACCCGACCGCCGGGCCTGACGACCCGCACGAGTTCGGCCAGGGCGGCGGCCTCGTCGGGGATGGTGCACAGGGTGAACGTGGAGAGAGCGCCGTCGCAGCAGTCGTCGGGGAGCGGCAGGGCGCGCCCGTCGAGACCGATGTACTCGACCTCGATCGGCGACCGGGCGACGCGCTCCGCCGCCAGCTTCATGCCCACGGTGGCGGGCTCGACCGCGTAGACCTTCGTGACCTCCGACGGGTACTCGGGCATGTTGAGACCGGAACCGAAGCCGATCTCGACGACCTCCCCGGCGAGGTCGGCCGCGACTTCGCGGCGGTACCCGGCGATGCCCTCGCTGCCCAGTGACTTGTCGATGATCCGCGGCAGGATCTGTTCCCGGTAGATGCCCATGAGTCGACCGTAGCGGCGAACTTCAGCGTGCCGCCCGCGTTCTGTAGTGTCCACGGCATGACGGAGAAGATCCTCGACGCCACGACCTTTCCGGAACTGTTGGCCCGTCGGGCCGAGTTGTCGCCGGACCTGCCCCTGCTCATCGACGACAGCGGCCGCACCATGACCTGTCGGGAGGTCGCCGACGAGGTCGATCGTGTGGCCGCCGGCCTCCAGGAGCTCGGGATCGGCGCCGGTACCGCGGTCACCTGGGTCCTGCCCACCCGCATGGAAACGATCCTGTTGAGCTTCGCCCTGTCACGGCTGGGTGCGCTCCAGAATCCGATCATCCACATCTACCGCCATCGCGAGGTGGGCTTCTGCATCGCCCAGACCGGTGCGGAGTTCGTGTTCACCCCGGGGGAGTGGGGTGGGTTCGACTACCACGCCATGGCCACCGAGGTCAGTGCCGACCTCCCCAACCCGCCCACGGTGCTCGACGGCTACGCCGAACTCCCGCATGGTGACCCGTCGACGCTGCCGCCGGCCCCGACCGACGGCGACGCGGTGCGGTGGCTCTACTACACCTCCGGCACCACGTCCGACCCGAAGGGTGTGAAGCACACCGACGGCACGCTCATCGCCGCCGGCACCGGCCTCGCGATCGCGCTCGAAGCCGATGAGAACGATGTCGGCACCATCGCGTTCCCCTACGCCCACATCGGGGGCCCCGACTACATCGTGATGATGCTGGTCAACGGTTTCCCGGCGGTGCTGATCGAGAAGTTCACCCCCGCGGGTGCCGTGGCCGCATACGCCGAGCACGGCGCGACGATCGCCGGTGGTTCGACCGCCTTCTACCAGATGTTCCTCGCCGAGGATCAGAAGGTCGACGGGCCGGTGATGCCCCGTCTGCGGGCGATGGCGGGCGGTGGCGCACCCATGCCGCCCGAGATCTACTTCGAGGTCAAGGAGAAGATGGGCATCCCGATCGCCCACGGCTACGGCATGACCGAGTGCCCGATGATCTGCCAGGGGTCGCCATCCGACACCGACGACCAGCTCGCCCACACCGAGGGGGCCCCGATCAGGGGTTGCCAGGTCGACATCGTCAAGGCCGACGGATCGGCGGCTGCCTCCGGAGAGGAGGGTGAGGTGCGGGTCAGTGGTCCGATGCTCTTCAAGGGCTACACCGACGAGTCGCTCGAGGCCGAGGCCTTCGACGAGCAGGGCCGTTTCAAGACCGGTGACCTCGGCGTGCAGCGCGAGGACGGGCACGTGTCGCTCACCGGCCGGGTGAAGGACATCATCATCCGCAAGGGCGAGAACATCTCGGCTCAGGAGGTGGAGGACGTGCTCTACACGCTGCCCCAGGTGGCCAACGCCGCGGTGATCGGCCTGCCGGATCCCGAACGGGGTGAGATGGTGTGCGCCGTGATCGAGACGGCGGAAGGGCAGGCCGACCTCACGTTCGACGAGATGGTCGCCGCGTGTGCCGATGCCGGCCTCATGAAGCAGAAGACCCCGGAGCGGCTCGAGATCCACGACGGGCCGTTGCCCCGCAACGCGACGATGAAGATCCTGAAATACGAACTGAGGGAGATGTACTCATGACACCGACGACCGCGGTTCCGCCGCATGGCGGGATGTGAAATGGCGAAGTTCACGATCTACCACAACCACAATTGAAATTCGTCCAAGAACGCCGTGGCGGTCGCCGCGGAGATGGGCGTTGACTACGAAGAGGTCCGCTACATGAAGGACTTCCCCGACGAGAAGACCCTGCGGGCCCTCATCAAGAAGCTCGAGGATCCGGTCGAACGGCTCGTCCGCAAGGACAGCCAGTTCAAGAAGCTCGAGCTGAACGAAGAGGACTATGTCGGCAACGTCTACGCGGTCGTCGAGGTGCTCGACCGCTATCACCGCCTGCTCGAGCGGCCGGTGATCGTCGGACCGAAGAAGGCGATCGTCGGTCGACCCCTCGACGGGGTCAAGGCCAAGGATCGGCTGGCGGAGATCTTCTCGTCGTGACGGAGCTCTTCGTCGACGACGCGCCGGTCGGCGAGACGATCGTCTCGGTCGGTCAGGTCGCGTCGCCGGTGAAGGTCGACGCCTCCCGCTACACCGACCCCGGTTGGGCCGCGGTCGAGGCCGAGAAGGTGTGGGGTGCCACCTGGCAGCTCGCCTGCTCGCTCGACCATGTGAAGAACCCCGGCGACGTGTTCGTCTACGAGGTCGGCGCCATCTCGATGCTGATCGTGCACGGCCAGGATGGCGTGCTGCGGGCGTTCCAGAACGCCTGTCTCCATCGGGGCAGCGAGATCTGTGAGGCACACCAGCAGGGGCTGTCGGAGCTCCGCTGTCCGTTTCACCGATGGTCCTGGGACCTCGAGGGCGGCCTGCGTGAAGTGCCGTCGCGCAAGGGCTTCGGAGCGCTGCGCAACGAGGAGCTCCCGCTCATTGCGGGCAGCGTCGACACCTGGGGTCCCATGGTGTTCGTCAACCCCGATGCCGACGCGGAACCCCTTCACGACTTCCTCGCCCCCGTGCCGAGCGAGTCGGCGTGGGCGGATCTCGACGACTTCCGCTGCAAGGCGCTGTTGTCGATCCCGGTCAAGGCCAACTGGAAGACGATCATCGACGGGTTCAGCGAGACGTATCACGTCCAGGGGATCCACCCCGAGATGTTGCGCATGGTCGACGACGTCAACAGCCCTCAGGTGATCTGGGAGCGTCACGGCCGCCTGACGCAGCCCTACGGCGTGGCGTCTCCGCGGATCCGCGGCGGTGCCACCGACCAGGAGATCTGGGAGGGCTTCGTCGAGGTGATGGGTGGTCGCATCGGCCTCGGTGAGGGCAGCGAGGCGGGGAAGTGCCCGCCGATCCCCGACCGTGCGACCCTGCGCGACGTGCTCGCCGAGATGATTCGTGCCCACTTCCTCGCCACGGAGGGGGTCGACCTCTCGCGGTTCGACACCGACCAGATGATGACGATGGAGCAGTACAACCTGTTCCCCAACATCACCGTGTTGATCTTCGGCGACCTCCTGCAGGTGGTCGCGGCCCGGCCCGGCGCCACGCCCGACGACGGCTTCATGGACGTGATGGCCTTCGACCGGGTCGACGCCGACGCTCCCCGTCGCGACCCGGTGACCGCACAGATCGCGGCCGGTTCCCACTCGATGGGGCTCGTGGTCGATCAGGACATTGCGAATGTCGAGCGGGCGCACCGGGGGCTGCACGCACCAGGCCTCACCCACCTCACGCTCTCGGGGGAGGAGTGCCGGATCATCAACCTGCACCGCAATCTCGACCGAGTGACCTGTACCCGGTAGCGGCGGCTGACCCGCTCGTCTGTTCTCAGCCGCACCCGGCGGTGAAGGTGAACGGGAACGTTGTGTCGAAGTCGCCGGCGACATAGTTGAAGTCCGAGGCCTCACCACTCCCCGTCGCCGTCTGGCCGTCGACCGTCATCTCGATCTGATTGTTGGTGAAGGCGCTCGCTGCGTCGAAGTCGGGGAGATCGTCGGACCCGCTGCCGAACAACTCGGCCTTGCCGTACTCGAGCGACATCGACGACTCGATGATCGGATCCGCATCGCCGTAGAGCTGGTCGAGCATCGCCTCGTCGAAGAACTCGAGGAGTTCCGCTCGGGTGTCGACCGACTGGCTGATCGAGACCCACACGGGGGTGCCGTCGCCGGTGGTCCCTGCGCCTTCGATGGTGAAGTCGCCCTGGCCGGCAAAGCAGATCTCGGAGGTGAACTCGATCGTGTCGCCATTGATGGTGACCGTGCCGGACCCGGAGTCGCCGAACGACTCGGCCATGTCCTCGGCGCTCTCCATCAGGTCG
>JBDQKM010000071.1:0-16268 GCA_040263275.1 Acidimicrobiales bacterium | reverse complement strand
TGTTGCGCTAGTTGACGCCGGCCGGCTCGACCGCAGGGTCGGCCGGAACGAACGTGAGCAGCGAACGGAGATCGAGGAGAAGGTCGGCCACTTCCGCGGTCGCCACCAGATCTCGTCGCATCATGTCGCCGAGACCGCGGTCGATCACTGCGAGGGCTTCTTCGAGCTGGGCGCCGTTGAGGGCTTCCGTCATTCTCTTCGACCTCCGGGTCGGGTGGCTGATGTGGGCACCATAGTCGCGCGCGATGACCAATCCGCGGCGGTCGGGTGGGCCGAAAGTCCGCCAGAAACGAGAATTCGGTCCGTTCGGCCTACGCTCCGGCCATGGACGTCAACAATGCGGTCATAGTCGTCACCGGTGCAGCGAGCGGGATCGGTCGAGCCATGGCCCGGCGATTCGCCGCCGACGGGGCCGGGGCCGTGGCGATCGTCGACATCGACGCCGACGGCGTCGATGCCGTGGTCGGTGAGCTCACCACCGGCGGTTGCCCCGCCTCGGGCCACGTCGTCGACATGACCGACCAGGCCGCCGTCGAGAGCCTCATCGACCGGATCGAGGCCCACCACGGGCCGATCGACTTGTGGTGCGGCAATGCCGGCATCGGGGCCAACGGCGGTGTCGAACTCGCCAACGAGGTCTGGGACGCCAACTGGAACGTGAACGTGATGGCCCACGTCACCACGGCCCGAGTGCTCGTGCCGCGCTGGATCGAACGCGGGGGCGGCCACCTGCTCCTCACCGCGTCGGCCGCCGGACTGCTCACCAACCTCGGCACCGCGCCCTACGCCGTCACCAAGCACGCGTGTGTCGCCCTCGCCGAGTGGATCAAGATCACCTACGGCGAGAAGGGGGTCGGCGTGTCGTGTCTGTGCCCACAGGGCGTCCGCACACCGATGACCGAAGCCGACGGCGAACTGGCCGTCGAGGTGGTGAAGGCGATGGGCATGATCGAGCCCGAGGAGGTCGCCGATGCCGTGGCCGAAGGGCTCGCCGCCGACCGGTTCCTGATCCTCCCCCACCCCGAGGTAGCGACGTTCGAACAGCGACGGGCCGGCGACCGCGAACGCTGGCTCGCCGGTATGCAGAAGCTCCAGGCGACGCTGCCCGGCGGCTGAGCAGCACCACCGTGACACTCGACCGGGCGACGAACGCCGTCTACGAGGCGAAAGCGAGGGAGTGGACGGATGCCCGCGAGGGCAAGTCGCTCGAGCTCGCCGAACGGCTCCGATCCCGGGCCGGCACCACGGCGGCGCCGCTGCTCGATCTCGGCTGCGGCCCCGGCTACCTGACCGCCGCCCTCCCCGCCGGCAGCATCGGACTCGACCCCGCGGCCGCCATGCTCTCCCTGCTTCGCGAGCGGGTCGCCGGCGCCCGTCCGGTTCAGGCCGAGGCTGCGGCACTCCCCTTCCGCACCGGTGCCCTCGGAGGAGCCGTCGTCAACGCCGTCTACGTCCACATCGACCGGCCCGAATTGCCGATGGTCCTCCGCGAGCTCCACCGGGTGCTCGCCGTCGGTGCCCCCGTCGAGCTCGGGATGTTCGGCGGCGACCAGGATCTCACCGAGATGACCGGTGGCGACTTCCGCGGCCGCCGATTCTCCCTCTGGCAGGACGACCACCTGATCGATGTGGTGATCGGTGCCGGCTTCTCGTTCGACGGTCACCGCCACGTCGACCGCACCGAAACCGGCCACTGGCCGTATCTGCGCACCTCGCTCACACGCGACCGCTCACTTCCCGACACCGTCGGTCCGAACATGCGGCTCCTGGTCTGCGGGCTCAACCCGAGCCTGCACTCGGCCGACCTCGGCATCGGGTTCGGCCGGGCCGGCAACCGCTTCTGGCCGGCTGCGCTCGCCGCCGGGATCGTGGCCGTCGACCGGGATCCACACCACGCCCTTCGACACCACGGCGTGGGCATGACCGATCTCGTGAAGCGGGCGACCCCCCGGGCCGATGCGATCACCGCCGACGAGTTCCGCGACGGCATCGCTCGCCTCGAACGGCTCTGCGCCTGGCTCCGCCCCGCTGCCGTGTGCATGGTCGGACTCGCCGGATGGCGGGCCGCCGTCGACCGCAAGGCGACCGCAGGCTGGCAGGACCGCCGTCTCGGCGACTCGCCCGTCTACGTGATGCCCTCGACCAGCGGCCTCAACGCCCACGCACAGCTCCCCGACCTCACCGAACACCTCCGCGCCGCAGCCCGTTCATGATCGAGGGGCGAGCCCCTCGGCACTCACGATCGAGGGGCGAGCCCCTCGATTGCCTCGT
This sequence comes from Acidimicrobiales bacterium, assembly GCA_040263275.1. Classification (GTDB taxonomy): domain Bacteria; phylum Actinomycetota; class Acidimicrobiia; order Acidimicrobiales; family Aldehydirespiratoraceae; genus JAJRXC01. The sequence continues at coordinate 13,997 of JBDQKM010000071.1, read as the reverse complement.
CGATGTCGACACCGGGGAACGGCATCAGCGCGATTGCGGGACACGTGATGCCGTTGTCGACATAGCGCTGCAGGTGCTCCCGGCACTCGTCGTAGCTGCCGTGCACGATCAGATCGTCGATCACATGATCGGGAATCTTCTCCAACGAACCCTGCCGGTCGCCGGCCTCCCACTGCTCCCAGTGCTCGCCGAGATCGTCGCCGCGTCCCATCCACTCGTGGAACGCCTTGTAGACGGGCACGTTGAGATACGCGGCCGCCGCGAACTTCCCGGTCGCCCGAGCCGACTCGGTGTCGGTGGTCGGCGCGACGAAGATCCGGGCCACCATCTCGGCGGTCGGGTTCTCGGCCCGCACCACCGCGGTCACCCGAGACACGTTCTCTGCCGACAGCCAGTTGACGATCGCCCCATCGGACTCGCGACCGGCCATCTTCAACATGCCCTCGCGCAACGCGGCCACGAGCACCGGCACCGGGTCCTCGGGCACGAGACCGAGCCGGAACCCCTTCACCGAGAACGAGTCGTAGTCCTCGGTGATCTTCTCGCCGGTCAGTGCCGCCTTCACGAACCGCACCATGTCGCGGGTCTGCTTGTAGGGCTCCTCGAACGGCACGCCGTTCCAGCGCTCCACGATCACATTGGACGACGACCCGATCCCCAACACGAAGCGACCCGGGGCGGCCGACGCCATCCCCGCGGCCGACTGGGCCATCAGGGCCGGACCCCGGGTGTAGGCGGGGAGGATCGCCGTACCCAGCCGCATGGAGGGGGCCCACACCGAACCGAGGGCCAAGGGCGTCAAGCCGTCGGCCCCCATCGCCTCGGCCGACCACAGGTCGGTGTAGCCGAGGGCCTCGAGCCGCTGGATCCGGTCTCGCTGGGCGTGAAGGGGCTGACCGTCGAAGGGCACGGTCATGCCGTAGCGCGGGGCGGGGAGTTCAGACATTCCGTGATCCTCTCACTACGGGCCGTGACTGTCACACCCCCTCGGCAAGATGCAGACCATGACAAACCAGCTCCGCCTCCTCACCCCCCACCGCAGCTGGCGCCTCGACCAGCGGACCAAGCAGCAGGGCCTCGACGGCATCGCGGCCGCCCGCGCCGTGCTCCAGGAATCCCGGGTCCGGGCCCGTGAGGCCGCCCTGACCGAGGGCGAATCCCTCGAACTCCACGCCGACGCAGCCTGATCGTCGGTCCGAGTCGCCACACTGGTCATGGTGCCTCGACTCATTCTCCTGCTCACGCTGTGCCTTGCCCTCTCGGCGTGCACCGACGACCCTTCGACCAACGCCGGCCCGGCGACGAGCGCGACCACGCCGGTCTCCGAGGCACCGTCCGACGGACCGCTCGCGACGCTGCCCGACGAGACCTCACTCGAACCCAACGCCACCGTCGAGCGCATCGTCGACGGCGACACACTGGTGGCGATCGTCGGCGACCAGCGGGAACGGGTCCGGCTCCTCGGCATCGACACGCCCGAATCGGTGGCGGAGAACCGCCCCGACCAGTGCTACGGGCAGGAGGCATCCGACTATCTCACCGCCCTGCTGCCGGAGGGCGCCGAGATCACCCTGATCCTCGACGAGGAGGCTCGTGACCAATACGACCGGCTGCTCGCCTACATCGTCCGCAGCAGCGACGACCTCTTCGTCAACCTCGACCTGATCGAACAGGGCTACGCCGGGGTCCTGATCTACGACCCCAACGATCACTACGAGTCGTTGTTCCGGGCCGCCGAGCGCGACGCGATCGATGCCGGCATCGGGTTGTGGGGCGTCTGCGGCGGTCCCGACGTTCCACTCGAATAGACGGCTACCGTCCCTGACGTGGAATCACTCGCTGTCGCTCTCGGCCACCCGGCCGATGCCAAGCTGCTGATCCTCAGCGCCGATCAACTCGGATCGACCCATGCCGCCACCGCCGGCGGGTTCACCGCACTCCGCGAGGGCGCGGCGACCACCGGCACCGTGATGATGCCCGGGCCGTGGTCGCGCTATGCCGCCGACCGCCACGAGGGCGCCGACCTCGGCATCCACCTCACCCTCAACAGTCAGCTCGACTGCTATCGGTGGGGTCCCCTCACCGCCGCCCCGAGCCTGCTCGACGGCGACGGTGGCTTCCCCCGGACAGTCGACGACCTCTGGGACCACGCCGACCTCGACGAGGTCCGCCGCGAATGCCGGGCGCAGGTCGAGCGGGCCCGACTGTGGGGCTTCGACATCACGCATCTCGCCACCCACCTCGGCACCCTGCAACAACGCCCCGAGTTCTTCGACGTGCTCGTCGACATCGCCTACGACACCGAGCTCCCCGTTCGTCTCGAGGGGGCCGACGCCGAGGAGAAGGCCGGCTTCCCGTTCCGTCAGCTGGCCGGCGAAGAGGGCATCCTCATGCCCGATCACTTCGCCCTCGTCCGCGGCGGGGCCCGCAGCCATCTCGACACCACGCTCGCCTCATTGGACGCCGGCGTCACGGTGATCGCGTTCGAGCCGGCGATCGCCGCAGAAGAGATCCGGGCCATCGATCCCGATGCCACGCAACGCATCGACGACCTGGCCGTGTTGACCGATCGTGCGCTCCCCGACCGGGTCGCCGCGGCGGGCGCGACCCTCATCGGCTTCCGCGAGATCCGCGACCTGCAACGATCGCGACGCTGAGAACCCCCGCCGTCAGGTGGTGGTCGACGCCATGACCGGGGCCAGGGCGGCGATCGCCGCGAGCCTGACCGGCCGGAGCTCGAGCATCCAACGCTCGTGGGCGCCTTCAACCTTCAGGGCACCGTTCATGAAGGCGGCGTCGCCGCTCAGGTCGCCGGCGAGGATCTCGAGCGCAACCGCGTACTTCAGCGAGACGACCACATCGGGATCAGCGGACTTGCCGGCCGCCACGGCCGTCGGACGACCATTGTCGACCGTCACACCGATGATCACCTTGCCCGAGGGGGCTCCGGCGATCACATAGTCGACGACCGCCGACACGCCATCGATCTCCGGGAGCGCCGACAGCGCGTCGGTCGCCGCCGCCAGCCACTCGTCGCCGAAGATCTCCATCAGGTGTGGGCCTCGCTGCGCAGACCGGCGAAGAGATCGGTCTCGATCTCGCCGTCCGGCACGGTGTCGGATGCGAGTCGGAAGTCGTCGACCGGATAGATCCGGCGATCGACCTCGATGGGCAGACCGAACCAGAAGTTGGACTCGGGGTCGATCTGCGTGGCGTGGGCGAGGAGACCGGCCCGGCGGGCGTCGGTGAAGCCCTCGATCGAGACCTTGGTGGTGATCTGGTGATCCTGATCGGGCCGTTCGAACCATCGCGCGTCGTAGGGCGACTCGAGACCGAGCTCGACGAAGGCGTCGTGGCGGGCCTGGATCCGGGCCCGCGACCAGCTGGAGTAGTAGATCTTCGCGACCTGCCACGGCTCGCCGAGTTCGGGGCGATGGGCCGGGTCGGCGGCGCGGTCGACGGCGGGATGGGTGATGTCGTAGACGCGCAGGTGATCGGGGTGCTGGTAGGCCCCCTGGTCGTCGGGGTAGGTGATGACGACCTGGGGGCGTTCGGACCGAAGGATCGCCACGAGACGGTCGACGGCTTCGTCGAGCGGCGCCATCGCGAAACAGTCGGGGTGCTCGTTCGACTCGGAGTCGGCCATGCCCGAATCCCGATAGCCGAGCATGTGGACGACCTCGTAGCCGATGGCCTCCGCGGCCTCGTCGAGTTCACGACGACGCACCTCGCCGAGATTGTCACGCACCTCCGGTCGGTCCATCGCCGGGTTGAGGATGTCGCCCTCCTCACCGCCCGTGCAGCAGACGAGCACCGTGCGGACGCCCTCGGCGTGATACCGCGCCACGGTGCCGGCTCCTTTCGACGCTTCGTCGTCCGGGTGGGCGTGGATCGAGAGGAGGCAGAGCGGGGCATCCATCGCAGGGAACCTAATCGCAGGGGAGCTAACTGCCACCGACCGGCTCGAGTTCCATCTCGCCGTCGCCGTCAGGATCGACGAGACGCCAGCCGCACCGCAAGGCCAGCAGCTCACGACCCTCGTCGGGACCGCTGGCGATCAGCTCGTCGCCGGCCAGGAGACGAACCTGACCTCCGGGGCGATAGAGGTACTGGCCGCCGCGAACGATAGCCAGGACACTGAAGCCGGGTTCGATGTTGAGCTGGAGTTCAGACAAGCGGTTCTGATCGGCCTCGCTGCCCTCGGCCACGGGCAGCCGCACGACCACCTCGTCGCTGTCGCCGAGGGCGAGGCCGAGAATGGGGTGCACGTCCTCACGTTGCTCGATCAGCCAGACCATCTGGCGGGCCTGATCGCCGATGTCTTCGGCCGCCTGGGAGAGATGCAGCAGCCCTCGGAGCGGCGACGGATCGACCTTGTCGCTCGCCGCCCGCAGCACCCAGAGCTCGAGCCGGTCCTTCATCTCGTCGAGGCGGTCCTCGAGATGACGCACCTCGGCGGCGAGACCGAGATCACCCAGCACGAGGGCCGAGTAGGCGAGGCCCACCGCGACCTCGGACAGGTTCTTCATCTCGACGAGCACGTCGACGGCGCGATCGAGGTCGGTGGTGAACGTGTCTTCGGGAACCTGCGGCCGTTGCCAGGGTGTCGCGGCCGCGAGCTCGCGCAGACGGGTGATGCCGTCGGGGGCGCCACGAAGGAAGAGCACGTCACCGGGCACGAGCACGAGATCGCCGTGGACATCGGTGATCCAGTTGCGGCCGCGACGGATCGCCATCACCCGCATCCCGGTCTGGACCGGGAGTTCGTGGGCGGCGAGCGGCCGGTGGGCCATGTGCGAGCCGTCGGACACCAGGACCCGATGGCTGACTTCCTCGGCATCGGACAGGTCGACGAGCAGCTCGGCGGGAATTCCCAGCTTGTGGGTGACGATGCGGGCGATGTCGACGGCGTCGTTCCCGATGCGTTCGATCGCACTGATCACCTGGAGCACCGACGACATCCCCTCCGACTCCTGGGGTCGCCGCACAGCCATGATGCAGACCCCGCGCATGTCCTGCACCAGATCGTTCATCGTCTCCTCGAGCTCGCTGACCTCTTCTGCCATGTCGGGGTCGCCGAAGTACAGCGACGCGTAGGCCAGGTCGACCATCAACTCGGACAGGTCCTTGGCCTCGGCCAGCATCTCGCGGAGATTGCGGGGTCTCTCGTCCATCACTTCCTCGGTTTGTGTGTCATGACTATGCAACTCCCACGGCCACGATGGCCAGAATCAGGGTGAAGGCGCCGACGAAGTCGAGCGTGGAGGTCACCATCGGGATGCCGTAGGTGTCGGGGTCGAGTCCGAACCGCACGGCGACGATGGTGGCGTAGTAGGCGACGAACACGACGCAGGCCGTGGCGGCCAATCCGCCGATGACGGCGACGAGCACGAGCTGCACCACCCCCGGGCTGGCCTGGTCGGCGAGCCGGCCCCCGATCTCGGCCACGACGCCGGCCATCACGAAGACAGGCACCGACAACGAGAAGATCATCGCGATCTCGCCGCCGGCGCTGCCGCGGGGAATCGGACCGGGCTCGATCAGTCCGAGGTGGAGCTTGGTCGCGAGGCGGCTGGAGAGCACACCGCCGAGCGCGCCGGCGGTGCCGAGGAATCCGGGAAGCAGAACCAGGAGGACGGGGAACTCGAGGAAGTCGTCGAGCCGTTTCTCGATGGTGATGCCGGCGACGAGATCGAGGAGTCCGGCGAAGAGCAGGATCGGCACCGACTCGCGCACGATCGCCCGGAGCAGCGGTGCCCTCGTGAACACCGCCCAGACCATCGCGAGCACCGCCCCTGCGATCACCAGGGTCGCGACCACCGGCGTGACCCCGTCGACGCTCGCGAGGCCGGCGGCGAGGACGAGCGCGGGGAGGCTGACGACGTCGCTGCTGGCCGTCACGAGCGGCGAGACCACGTTGTCGAGATCCCACCCGTAGCGCACCGAACCCCCGGCCAGCAGCAGGGTGATGGCGAGGATGAACAGTGAGGCGAGCATCCCGCCGACGGCGGACACCACGATGAAGTCGACCACCGACATCGTCGGCGAGATCGAGAAGGTGATGGCCACGCCCTTGGCCATCACGGCGATGGCGACGGCGATCACGAGGCTGAGCAGGAGTGCGGCGGCGATGTTGGCGCCCACGACACTGTCGAGGCGTCCGCTCAGCCGGAACGTGCCGGTGTGGATGCTGGTGCCGAGCCGGCTGCCGAGGGCCCCGAAGATGTTGCCCTTGACGGCAAGCGCGGCGGGGACGAGCAGGAGGAGCCCCGGCAGCTCCTCGAGCGTGTCGGTGGTGAGCGCGAGCGTGACCCCGGCGACGAGGCTCGTCACTCCCGCGATGCTCAGCGCGACGAGACTGTCCCGGTACGCACGCGGGTCACCCCCGGTCAATGCGCGTCCGGCGCGCGTCAGACGGCCGCCGACGAATCCCACGGTCCAATTGTGCTGCCTCGGCGGGCGAACCGCTCGATCCTGATGCGGAGGAGCCGATGGAGGGAGATGTCACCGCTCGTGATCGCGCTCGTGCTGGCCGGGGTCGTCCTCGGATGGGCCGTCGTCTCGTTCAACCGATTCGTGTCGCAGAAGAACCTGATCTCGAACTCCTGGTCGAACGTCGAGACCGAACTCCGCCGTCGCTACGACCTCATTCCGAACCTGGTCGAGACCGTCGGCGGCTACGCCGCGCACGAGAAGGCCACGCTCACCGAGGTCATCGAGGCCCGCGCCGGGGCCATCGCCAGTAGCGGTGAACCGGCCAGCCAGGCCGACGCAGAGAACGTGCTCGTCGACGGGTTGCGTCATCTCCTCGCCGTCAGCGAGGCCTATCCCGAGCTCGTCGCCAGCACCCACTTCCTCGATCTCCAGCGTCAGCTGGTCACCACCGAGGACCGGATCCAGGCGGCCCGCCGACTCTTCAACGGCAACGTGCGTGACTACAACCGCCGCGTCGAGTCCGTTCCGTCACGGTTCATCGCCGCCGCCGGTCGGTTCGGGAAGGCCGACTACTTCGAAGTCGAGCCGGCCGTGCGAGAGGCTCGTCGCCCCAACTCGACCAACACCGCCTGACACTCCGCCCAGGCCGACGACAGGATGTCGGCGACGGGTTCGATCGAGTGGATCCGCCCCTGGACCTGGCCACTCATCGCCACGCCGGCTTCGAGATCCCCGCCGAAGTAGGTGCGCATCATGGCGTCGAGCCCGAGCGTCGCCGGCTCGTTCTCGCGGTCGAGGTGGACCGTCTTGTCCGTCTTCAGTGCCCGCATGGCCGGACGGAAGTTGCGGTTGACGAGCACGGTGTCCGTCTCGCGGCCGTCGACCACGGCCTGCTTCCAGTTGTCGTGGACCGGGGATTCGAGCGAGGCCACCATGCGGGTGCCCATCTGCACGCCATCGGCGCCCAGGGCGAACGCCGCAGCCATCGAGCGCCCGTCGACGAAGCCACCGGCCGCGATGATCGGAAGGTCGGGGAACCGGCTCGCGATCTCGGGCACGAGCACCAACGTCGACGGTCCGTCGACCGACTTGAACCCTCCACCTTCGATGCCCTCCACCACCACACCGTCGACGCCGGCGGCAACGGCCTTCTCCGCTCCCCGCACCGACGGGACGACATGGAACACCGTGACGCCGGCCTCCTTCAGCCGGGGCGCCAGAACCGAAGGATCACCTGCGGAGGTCGTGACGAACGAGACCTCCTGTTCCAGCAGGAACGCGAACAACCCCTCGAGGTCGCGGACGAAGTGCTGGGCGACGTTGACCCCCCAGGGCCGATCGGTGAGCCGGCGCATGGCCTCGATCTCTCCCTCGATCACGTCGAGCTCACCGGACGACGTCTCGATGATCCCCAACCCACCGGCGATCGACACCGCAGAGGCGAGCGTCGAGCGGGCGATCCACCCCATCGGCGCCTGCACGATGGGGATATCGATGCCGAGCATTTCCGTCACGCGAGTCTGCATGGGCCCGGATGGTAGGCGGGGAGCCGGCCGACCATTCCACCGGGGACCCCGGGGGGTCACATGCAGTGGGGTCTGGTTCCACAGTCCGAGCACATCGAGGCCGGTGCCCGCGACTCGTGCCAGGGCTCCCACCCGAAGCCGAACTCGCCGAAGGCGACGTTCTGGATGAAGTTCTCGACCCCGACGAAGTTGGGGTCGCCCGGAACGAAGGTGCTTCCAACCCGGCACCAGACGAAACGGCCCACGCCGAGCTCCGGCATGGCATCGGCGATGATGCGGGTGACGTCGAGCGCCTGAAGCACGCACTGACGGCCGAGTTGTCCGGTTGCTCCGAAGACGGCGAGGCGCATGGGCGGAGGCTGGTCAGCGGAAGTCTCGCGACGCGGGCGCCGTGCCCACCGGGAGCGGCTCGACCCGGTCGGCGACCACATTGATCACACCCTCGTACTTCTCGAGGCGACCACGGATGAGTAGCGCCGGCGCCCCCCGGGCCGTCTTCTTGTAGCGCTGCCAGCAGCCCTTCGAGATGACCACGTTGATCAACCCCGTCTCGTCTTCGAGATTGAGAAAGGTCGTGCCCCCGGCCGTGGCCGGACGCTGACGATGGGTCACCACACCACCGACGAACACCCGCTCCCCGGCCGGATGATCGACCAGACCCGACGACGTGACCACGCCGATCTCGGAGAGCTGTTCGCGGATGTGGAGGGTGGGGTGACCATCGGGCGCGACGCCCGTGGCCCACAGGTCGGCGTGGGACAGCTCCTGGGGCGACATACCGGGCAGGGTGGGCGCATCCATGCCGGTGACGATGCCGGGCAGACGGTCGGACGAGGTCTGGGCCATCGCTCCGGCCGTCCACAGGGCCGAACGCCGGTCGATGCCGAAGCACCCGAACGCCCCGGAGGTGGCCAGCGCCTCGAGGATCGGCAACGACAACTTCGGCACCCGGCGGCGCAGGTCCTCGACCGAGGTGTAGGGGCGACCGGCCTCGATCGCCTCGGCCAGTTCGGTGCCGAGCCCACGGACATAGTCGATGCCCATACGCACGGCCCACCCGCCGGTGGACGACGGATCGACCTCGAGGGTGGCGGTGGCCGACGACGCGTTGAGGTCGGGGGTGCGGATGGCAACCCCGTGGCGGCGGGCGTCGCCGACGATGGTGTGGGGCGACCAGAAGCCCATCGGTTGGGCGTTGAGCAGGGCGGCACAGAACGCGGCCGGGTAGTGGTACTTGATCCATGACGAGGCGTAGACCAGATAGGAGAACGAGACCGAGTGGCTCTCGGGGAAGCCGTAGTTGGCGAAGGCCGCCAGCTTCAACCAGATCTGCTCGCCGATGTCGTCGGTGATGCCGTTGGCCCGCATGCCGTCGAAGAAGCGTTGCTTGAGCTGCTCCATGCGCTCCCGGCTGCGCTTGGAACCGACCGCCTGACGGAGCTGGTCGGCATCGGCCGGGGTGAAGTTCGCGACGTCGATGGCGATCTGCATCAGCTGCTCCTGGAAGAGCGGGATGCCGAGGGTCTTGGCCAGGGCGTTCTCGAGCAGCGGATGGAGGTAGGTGACCGGCTCCTCGCCGTTGCGACGGCGGATGTAGGGATGCACGGATCCGCCCTGGATCGGTCCCGGACGGATGAGGGCAACCTCGACCACCAGGTCGTAGAAACAACGGGGCTTGAGCCGGGGCAGGGTGGCCATCTGGGCCCGCGACTCGATCTGGAACACCCCGATCGTGTCGGCCTGCTGGAGCATGTCGTAGACCTCGGACTCCTGCGGGAGGGTGGCGAGGTCGACCTCGACCCCGTCGGTCTCACGGATGAAGTCGATCGCGTAGTGCAGCACCGACAACATGCCGAGACCGAGCAGGTCGAACTTCACGAGGCCGGCCGCGGCACAGTCCTCCTTGTCCCACTGGAGCACGCTGCGGTCCTCCATGCGTCCCCACTCGACCGGGCACACCTCGATGACGGGCCGGTCGCACATGACCATGCCCCCGGAGTGGATCCCGAGATGGCGGGGGAAGTGTTCGATCTCGGCGGCGAGTTCGAGCACCGGCAACGGGATCGAGGTGTCGGGGTCGACGGCGCCGGCCCTGACGTCTCGCCAGCGGTCGACCTGCTTCGAGAAGGCGTCCTGCTGGCCGGTGGCGTAGCCGAGGGCCTTGGCCATGTCCCTGATCGCCGACTTGGAGCGGTAGGTGATGACGTTGGCGACCTGGGCGGTGTGGTGACGGCCGTGTGTGTCGTAGACGTATTGGATGACCTCTTCTCGACGGTCGCTCTCGATGTCGATGTCGATGTCGGGTGGACCGTCGCGTTCGGGCGACAGGAACCGTTCGAAGAGCAGGCCGAGCGACACGGCATCGGCGTTGGTGATGCCGAGGGCGAAACACACCGCCGAGTTCGCGGCCGATCCCCTCCCCTGGCAGAGGATGTCGACGCGGCGGCAGAAGTCGACGATGTCCCACACCACGAGGAAGTAGCCGGGGAACCCGAGCTGGTCGATGAGGGCGAGCTCGCGGTCGAGCTGGGCCCAGGCTCCCTCGACCCGTTCGGCGCTGCGGGGGCCATAGCGCGCGGTGCCGCCCTCCTCGACCAGGCGGCGTAGGAATCCCATCTCGTCGAGCCCGTCGGGGCAGGGATAGGGCGGCAGGTTGGGGGCGACCAGCGACAGGTCGAACGCACACTCGAGGCCGAGCGCGGCGGCCCGCTCGACGACCCCCGGGTAGCGGGCGAACCGCAGGGCCTGCTCGTCGCCACTGCGCAGGTGGAGCCCGGCCGGCGGCAACCAGCCGTCGATCTCGTCGAGACTGCGACGGGCCCGGACCGCGGCCATGGCCGAGGCGAGCCGTTGGCGGGCCACCGAGTGGTGATGGACGTTGCCGGTGGCCACGAGATCGAGACCGGCGGCGACCGCGAGCTCGGCCAGGCCGTCGTTGCGCACCGAGTCGGACGGCAGGCCGTGGTCCCACAGCTCGACGGCGACGTTGCCGCGGCCGAAGTCGGCGACGAGCCGGTCGAGGGCGCGGCGGGCCGCGACCGGACCGGAGTCGACGAGTGCCTTCGGCACCGGCGCCTTGCGGCAACCGGTGAGGACCAACCAGTGGTCGTGGCCTCGCTGGCTTCCCACTCCGCCGAGCTCGACCAACCGCTCGTAGCTGATCCGGGGCGCACCCTTCTCTCCGGCCAGCTGTCCTTCGCTGATGGCGCGGCCGAGCATCGCGTAGCCAACTGGATCGCGGGCCAGGACCAGGAGGTGCTCGCCCACCGGGTCGGGCGGACCCGGCCGGGAGAGGTCGAGCTGTGGTTGTGCAGACGGGCGGTCATCGAGCGTCAACTCGGCTCCGAACACCGTGGGCAGGCCGACCGCTCTCGCGGCTTCGGCGAACCGGACGATGCCGTAGAAGCCGTTGTGGTCGGTGAGGGCGAGCGCCTTCAGGTCGAGCCGGGCGGCTTCCTCGGCCAGTTCTTCGGGATGCGACGCGCCGTCGAGGAACGAGAAGTTCGAATGACAGTGCAGCTCCGCATAGGGCGTGGTGCTGCGGTACGGCTCAGGGTGGTCGGGAGCGGACGGCGGCTCGTATTCACCCCGCGTGCGGGTCCACGCAGGGCTGTCTCCTCCGTCGCCCTCCCACAGATCCCGGACCCGGCCCGAGGGCGGGCGATCAGAAAGCGTTCGCTCGAGGTCCTTCCAAGGGACGTTGGGGCTGTTCCATCCCATCCGGGTCCGTCCCATACGACACAGGGTAAGCGAACACATGTTCGCTCTCAAGTCGATCGATCTGTGCGACGACGGTTCCCACCGCGGCCACGAAGAACACCAGCGGAGATGCCGTCTCGAACACCGAATCGGTCATGGCGAAGAGGGCGTAGCCGAGTGTCACCAGCAGTCCGGCTGCGCCGAGAGCCCGCAGGTCGTCGTCCTCGCTGCGCAACGCCCGCGCACAGATCCAGGCGGGCGTGACCAGAAGCGCGAGCAGCGTCACCAGGCCGACAATGCCTCCACTTCCGAGATGCGAGAGGTACTGGTTGTGGGGGTGCTCGTGTTCGCCGATCCGCTCGACCCGCACGCCTGCGGCAACGTCTTCCGCGAACCGGTCGTCCATGTTCCCCCAGCCGACGCCCAGCGCCGGCGAATGGCGGAACCCGGCGAGCGCGCTGCGCCACATCTCGAAGCGGGCGCCGACCGAGGTGGCCCCCGCGGCCTCGGGCTGGCCGTGATTCGCCACATAATCGACCGTCTCGGAGATGCCCCGATCGAAGGCCCGCAGCGCGGCGCGGTCGTTGGCGTTGAGCGCGACGATCGTCACCGGAGTGAGCACCAGCAGGAGCACGGCGACATAGCGCACGCGGCGAGCGCTCGGCGACCGGAGATGGTGCACGAGCGCCACGACCACGACGGCCGGAAGCGCGATCCAACCACCACGGGAATGTGACAGGACCGACGCGGTCAACGACATCGTGATGGCGACCAGCGTCCACCGGGCGATCCGCCGTTCGTCGCCGACGCCCAGGCCACGAGTGACCATCGCGATGAATCCGAGCAGCAGCGCCATCTCGCCGAAGTGGATCGGATTGACGGCTGACGTCGGTCGACCCATCCCTGCGAAGAGCAGCATGACCACCGACACCGTGCCCGCCGCGATCGACCCGGCGACCGCACCGAGCCAGATCGCCGGGCGGAGGTCGACTCGGGCCGAACCCCGCACGACGGCGAAGCCGATGGGGACCAGACTGAACCGGAGGGCCGTGATGACCGCTTCGGCGCCACCGGCCCCGTCGACCGCGGACCACAGGCCGCCGAGCGCGAACGCGAACCCTGTCGCCATGAGGTCGTTGCTCGCGACCTTGGGGGCCTGGCCCGACACCCTCCCGCGTCGAACCCGAAACGCCACCATGGCGATGAGTGCCGCCACGAGCAGCACGTCGGGAGCGAGCACGATGAGCATCGGGGCGACGACCGTCGCCCCGACGTACCACCGAGCTTCTCTGGTGTCCGCCGACATGCGCGCATGGTACGAACCACCGTCCCGGAATGGATGTCGGGGTGACCGCTGCCACTACCGTCGTCAGCATGAGCATCCGAGAGAACGCCCGCGACTGGGCCCTTGCCAACTGGGATCCGGCCATGCCGGTGCGCGAGTGGTGGCAGCTGCTCGCCGACGAGCGCTACTCCCTTCCCTCGCTGCCCGAGCACGCCGGCGGGCGGGGCTACTCCCGCCAGGAGGAGAACGAGGTCAAGCGGGGCCTGGGCGACGCCGGGGTCCTCGGCCCGCCCGGCGGCATCGCGACGATGATGGCCGCGCCCACGATCGCCAACCACGGCACGCCCGAACAGGTCGAGCGCCTCGTGGCGCCGATCCTCAACGGCACCTCGTCGTGGTGCCAGCTCTTCTCCGAGCCGGGCGCCGGCTCCGATCTCGCAGGCCTCCAGACCCGCGCCGAACGCGACGGCGACGAGTGGATCGTCAACGGCCAGAAGGTGTGGACGAGCCTCGCCGCCGGCACGGACTACGGCATGCTGCTCGCCCGCACCGACCCCGACCAGCCCAAGCACTCGGGGATCACCTGGTTCGCGTTCCCGATGCAACAGGACGGGGTCGACATCCGCCCCCTCGTGGAGATGACCGGACAGGCGTTCTTCAACGAGGTGTTCATGGACGACACCCGCGTGCCCGACGCCAACGTGATCGGCGATCTCAACGACGGTTGGCGGGTCGGCAACACCACCCTCGCCTACGAGCGCGGCAGCCTGGCCGGCGCCGGCGTGGAGCTGCCGTTCGCGCGTGCCGGCTCGTCGTCCGACGAGCTCGACCAACCGGCGGGCGGCTTCGGCATGCGGTCCGAAGGCGGACCCCGACCCCAGGTCGGTGCCGCGCCCACCGCCGTCCGCTACGGCGAGTACGCCGGCAAGCTGGGGCTCGACGACCCGGCCCGCCGAGACGCCCGCGTGCGCCTCTACGTCCGCGAAGAGGTGAACCGGCTCCTGGGCCAACGGTCGCGCTCGGGCGCCGTGCCGGCGATCGGTAACCTCGGC
>JBDQKM010000070.1:0-16289 GCA_040263275.1 Acidimicrobiales bacterium | reverse complement strand
GGCGAGCGATGCCGGCGACTCGATGGCGAGGCCCGCCGCCTGGACCATGCGCGCCGCGATCAGGAAGTGCACCGTCGGGGCGAGCGACACGAGCAGGCTGCCGACGATGAATGAGCAGAAGAAGAAGAGGATCGGCCTCGACCGAACTAAGCGAGGCGCGGGCCTCCGGGCGGGCTCGAAGACGGCGGCGGTCGTGAGCGAGAAGGCGGTCAGGGTCCACGAAACCGCGCCGGGGCTGGCCTCGAACGTCTCCTCGATGTCGCCGAAGGCCACGAACACCAGCGAGAAGTTGAGGGTCGAGAGCGCGATCGCGCCGGCGATGAGGCCGTAGATCCGCCAGGGGGAGCGAGGCCGGTCGTCGGCGGCCGCGGTGCCGTTTTCCACTCCGGATGGCTACACCCCGGAGTGCGTCGACCGGAAATCGTGGAAGAATCGCTCCATGAGCGAACGAATTGGTGTCATGGGAGCCGGCGTGATGGGTTCGGGTATCGCCCAGGTGTTGGCGATCTCCGGTCACGAGGTCATCTGTCGCGACCTCAGCGAGGAAGTGCTCGACGCCGCCCGCGAAGGGGTGGACACCGGCCGTTTCGGGGTCCGCGGCGCGGTCGAGCGGGGCAAGCTGACGTCCGCGGAGGCCGACGCCGCGCTGGCCCGTCTCACCTTCACCGGTGATCTCGACGCGGCCGTCGACGTCGATCTGATCATCGAGGCCATCCCGGAGGACCTCGGTCTCAAGATCAAGTTCTGGCGCGATCTCGACGAGATTGCACCGGCCGACACGATCTTCGCCAGCAACTCCTCGGGGTTTCCGATCGCGGCGATGGCGGCGGCGACGAATCGGGCCGAGAAGTTCATCGGCTGGCACTGGGCGTCGCCCGCGCCGGTCATGAAGCTGGCCGAGATCATCCGCGGTCCCGAGACGAGCGACACGACGGTCGACACGGTGGTGCGGCTCGCCGCCGCGGCCGGGAAGAACCCCGTGGTGGTGCAGGACAACGACCAGAACTGGGGATACGTCGCGAACCGGGTGTATTTCGCCATGGTGCGCGAGGCCAATCGGGTGGTCGCCGAGGGCGTGGCCGACCGGGCCCAGGTCGATCAGTTGATGCGCGACTGCTTCCGTTGGCCGTCCGGCCCCTACGGCATGGTGGCCGGCGCCGGATCCGGCTGGTCTTGATGGACTGGCTGTCCTGGATCATCCCGGGGTTGATCGTCGGGCTGATCGCCCGGGTGTTCGTCCCGACCGGGCGCCACTGGGGATGTCTCGGCACGATGCTGCTCGGCATCGCCGGCTCGTTCGTCGGTGGACTCATCGCATCGCTGATGGCCGACGGCGAGTTCGACCTCAGCCGCACCGAGAGTTGGATCGGCTCGATCATCGGTGCAATCGTGATCCTCGTGATCATGCGTGCCAGCAACAGGAATCCGACGGCGTGACCGGCTACGAGGCGAGTCCCCACGACTGGGTGGCCGACCATGTCGAGCGCTACGAGCGCACCGGTGGACGCGAAGGTGGCGAGTTCAACGGCGTCCCCTGTGTGATCCTGACCACAACCGGCCGCAAGAGCGGCAAGACCCGCAAGACTCCGCTCGTGCGGGTGCCCAATGGCAACGGTTACCTGGTCATCGCCTCGATGGGCGGTCAGCCGAAACACCCGGTGTGGTATCTCAACCTGGTCGCCGACCCCGAGGTGATGCTGCAGGACGGCCCCGACCGCCGGTCCTACCGGGCCCGGGTGGTCGAGGGACCGGAGCGCGACGAGCTGTGGACGGTGGCCGTCGCCGCCTACGGCGACTACGCCGACTACCAGGAGCGCTGCGATCGTCAGATCCCGGTGGTCGCGCTCGATCCCGTCTGACCCCAGGGAACCATCGACGGCGCATCGGCGTTGACACGACCATGCGCTCCTTTCTCGCCCGCAATTGGAAGATCCTCACCCCGGTCGGTGTGCTGATCGGCGCGCTGGTCGCCTATCTCGCCTTCGGCGTGTTCGGGGTCCACACCCTGTTCATCGACGACGAGGTCGACGAGGCCGGTCCCGTGTTTGCCTCTGGGGCGGTGGCCGGTGACGCAGCGGCTTCCGACGACGATCCGGCCCCCGAAGCCGAGCTCGACCAGGACGACGCGCGGGCACCGGCCGCGGAGCCGGAGATCGTCACCGTGGTGTCGGGCTCGTTCATCGGCCGCAGCCACCCGGCCGAGGGCACCGCTCTCGTGCTCACGGACGGCACCGAACAACGGTTCCTGCGCTTCGAGGACTTCTCCACCGACAACGGACCCGACCTCAACGTCTACCTCTCGACTGCGCCGCCCGATGCCGACGAGAGCGCGTTCGACGACGACTTCATCGACCTCGGCGACCTGAAGGGCAACATCGGCAGTCAGAACTACGAAATCCCGCCCGATGTCGACCTGTCCCGCTACCAGTCGGTGGTGATCTGGTGCGTGCGTTTCGGTGTTGCCTTCGGGGCTGCGGAACTGATGTGACCGACGGGCTACCGTCGGAGCATGGAATTCGACGAGGTGATGGCGGCGCTCGAGGCCGAGGGCACCGAACAGAACCGCAAGATCTATCCGCGCCACGGCGCTCAGGAGCCCATGTTCGGCGTGAGCTACGCGGCGCTCGGCAAGCTCGAGAAGAAGATCAAAGTCGATCACGACCTCGGACTCGCCTTGTGGGATTCGGGGAATCACGACGCCCGGATGCTCGCCGCGAAGGTGGTCGACCCGTCGGAGTTCAGCGCGTCGCTGGCCGATCGATGGGCCCGCGACGCCGTGTGCTACCAGACGGCGGGAGCCGTCGCTGACGTGGTCGCCCAGTCGCCGGTGGCCCGGTCTCGGGCCGACATGTGGTGCGACCGCAAGGGCGAGTGGGTTGCCAGCGCCGGGTGGGGCATCGTCGCCCGCACGTGTGAGGACGAGGACCTGTGGTCGATCGCTGAGCTGCGGGGCCTGCTGCGCCAGATCGAGGAGGAGATCCACGATCGGCCCAATCGGGTCCGCCACGAGATGAGCATGGCCATGATCTGCATCGCCCTGCGCAACGCGGCGCTGCAGCGGCTCGCCATCAGCACGGCGAAGCGGGTCGGTCATGTCGAGGTCGACCACGGCGACACGAGTTGCACCACTCCCGACGCCGTCGAATACATCGAGAAGACGGTCGGCTATCGCCAGCGGCGGTCGGTCAGATCCGGGTGATGTCGTAGCGGAACGGTCGGGGCCGATGGGGGTCCTTGCCCGTACCGCTGAGCTTCACCAGTCGGACCACCCGTTGCCGGTGGCCGGCGAACGGCTCCAGTGCCTCGAGCATGGTGTCGTCGTCGCCGTGCTCGTTGCCGGTGAGGGCGAACGTGACCATGCGGGGGAGGTGGAGATCGCCCACGGGGACGGCATCGGGGTCGCCGGCGGCGATGGTGGTCGTGATGCCGGTGGTCCACGGCCCGATCCCGGGCAGTCGGCGCAGCCAGTCGCCGGCAGCCGCGGGTGGCGTGTCGTCGAGGCGTTCGATCCGGTCGGCGTACTTCGCAGCGACCCGGAGGACCCGCGCCCGGCTCCGCTCGACACCGACTCGGTGGAAGTCGTGATCGGACAGCCGCAGGATCGCCTCGGGAGTGGGGAAGGGGTTGCCCGGCCCGGTCGGCGCCGTCGTGCCGTAGTGGTGGGACAGCCGCTCGCGGCTGGCCGCGGCGTCGGCGGTGACGACCCGCTGGCCGATGATCGTGGTGGCCAGCGCCTCGTACCAGCGGCCCGAGGCGCCGAGCCGGAGCGACCCGTGGCGGTCGCGTAGCCGGCGGAGCACGGGGTGCTCGGGTCGGAAGTCGTCGACGTGGTCGTCGTCGGCGCCCAGGAGCCGAGGGAGCCGGCTGAGAGCCCAGTCGCTCCCGGCGCCCCAGGCATCGGCCCGCACGAGGCCCCCGGACGAACGGAAGGCAACCGTGGCGCTTCCGTGCGGGGTCTCGGTCGACCACCAGTACACGCCCGAACGGTGGCGGACGGTCTTCGTCCAGAGCGCGGCGAAGCCGATGTCGAGCTCGTGGCTCGGCCGGTAGGTCGTGGACGCCGTCGGGGCGGGCGCGGTGGTCACCGGCCCATCATGGCCGGTCCCCGCTCGGCCCGGTCGGGTGACGCGGGATTCAGCCGTCGCCGAAGAGCGAGACGCCGGCCGACTGCTCGTCGGCGAAGGTCAGGAACGCACGGTCGGTGGGGTCCTCGAGCCCCCATACGGCGGCCGCCTCGGCCATGGCCGCCCGGGTCTGGGCCCCGATGATGCCGTCGACCTGCGACGGGTCGTCGAGGAAGCCGCCGACCACGAGATGGAACTGCAATCGCGCCCGTTCCTCGTCGTCGAGAGGGGCATCGAGTGTTTCCCCACCGACCACCAGGTCGACGACGTCGCGGGACTCGGCCTGCAGTGCGCCGTCCTCGCCGAAGGCTTCGCTCAACGCAGGGGACGCGAGGCGGGTCATGCCCCAGAGGGCGGCGACGAGTAGTCCGAGAAGGGCGATGCCTTGAAGATGTGTACGCATGGGGGGATGCCTCGAAAAGAGAGGGTGTCACCCTATGACGCAGCGCGTCACCGCGAGGTTCCCGATCGTCACGAAGCT
Organism: Acidimicrobiales bacterium; assembly: GCA_040263275.1. GTDB lineage: Bacteria > Actinomycetota > Acidimicrobiia > Acidimicrobiales > Aldehydirespiratoraceae > JAJRXC01. Next base: position 11,684 of record JBDQKM010000070.1, on the reverse strand, counting down.
GCAACGTTGCCGGTGGGCGGCGTCGGCGGCCTTCTGCTGCCGTTCAACCGCGGCTGAGGCCTCCGCCGACGACCGGCGGGAGATCGAGCGTGCCCAGCACCCGAGCCTCGGCATCGACCACGGCTGGGATGGCGTTGACCAGTCGCGCCGCCGCCGTGGCGTTGCCCCCGTCGGCCGGGTTGTCGCTGCCGTCGGTGGCGTGGATCGACATCTCGATGCGGGGACTTCCCTCGATGACCAGACGGTGCTCGCCCGTCTTGCCGGGCGCCGGCGTCGGCCAGTCGGGGGCGAGCTCGGGGGAGATACGGGTGATGTGCTCGACCACGAGTCGGGGCGCGCCCTCGACCACGCCGGTCACTTCGAACCGGAACGCGCCCTGCGTTCCCTCGTCGAAGCGGCCCTGGACGGTGTCGACCGCGGAGGCGAGTTCGAGTCGTTCGATCGACTCGGTGATCTCGTCGACCGTGACCCCCAGGCCGTCGGCCATGGTGTGGATCATCGGTCCCCAGATCATGGTGGGCACCGACGGGAGCAGCATCGGGGGCAACTCGTCCATCGGACGACCGAATCCGATCACGTCGCGCACGATCTCGGGCGCGTCGTAGGTCGAGTAGTCGAAGAGCTCCTGCACCCGGATCTCGTCGATGCGCCCGCACACGCCGCTCACGAGCAGGGGAAGGATGTCCTGGGCCCACCCGGGATCGATGCCCGAGACGTAGAGGCTGGCGTTGCCCTCGGCACAGGCCTCGTTGGCCTTCGCCAGCAGGCGCTCGTTGGCGGTGGGCGGGTGGAGGAGTCCGTAGATGGCCGGCGTGGTCACGCTGGCGCCGGCGCGCAGACAGGAGAGCACGTCGGCCAGCGCTTCGTCGGGCCTGGTGTCGCCGCTGGCCGCGTAGACGACGGCGTCGGGGCGACGGGCCAGCACGGCTTCGGCGTCGTCGGTCGCGAGCACGCCGACGGGATCGATGCCCGCGAGTTCACCGGCATCGCGCCCGACCTTGGCCGGGTTGCTCACGATCACGTCGACGAGTTGGAGGCCCCGGTGGGCCATGACGGTGCGCAGGGCGGTGCGGCCCACATTGCCCGTCCCCCAGACGACGACCTTGCGGATGGGGTCGGGGGCGCTCACGCGTCGGCGCCGACGCGGGCTTCGGCCTCGTCGAGGGCGGCGACCACGAAGCCGGCGATTCCCTCGGGCAGCTTGTTGCGCTTGAAGACGTTGCCCCCGATCCAGTCTCCGCCACGGAGTTCCACGACGTCGGCGAGACCGTCGACGACCTTGCCGGCGTGGAGCGCGTAGGTGAGGAATCCGGCAGTGGGCTTCCCCCAGATGCCGGGGAGGTCGAGCAGGCGTCCGGCGTCGCCGGGCCGGTGTCCGCCGATCACGATGCCGTCGGTCCAGGTGCCGACGAAGACCATGTCGGCGTCCTTGAGGAAGTCGAGGTTGGCCTTGCGGGTGGGCCAGACGCCCACCTCGTGACCCAACTCCTGTGCGGCGGCACCGATCATCTCTGCGGCGCGGGCGGTGTTGCCGGTTCGGCTCTCGTAGACGACGGCGACCTTCACGTGAACACTCCTGGGATCAGCTGACCCTGGCTTCGGGTCCGATACTTGATCCTCGCAGGTCAGGCGGCGGCGCGCACGGTTCGGCTCAGCCGATCACCGCACGGTTCCGGCCCTGGGCTTTGGCGGCGTAGAGGGCCTGATCCGCCCGGACCTTCAGCTCGTCGGGGTCGCCGGCGTCGAGCGTCGAGACGCCCACCGAGATGGTCAGGCTTCCGCCCGGCTGGGTCTCCTCGCCGGGAATTCGGGCTGCGGCCACGGCGGCGCACATGCGTTCGGCGACGAGAGCCGCATCTTCGCGGGTGGCGTCGGGGAGGAGTACGGAGAACTCCTCACCGCCGTAGCGGTAGACGACGTCGGTGGCCCGCACCGTCTCGGCGATCACACGGGCCACCGTCTGGAGGGCGTCGTCGCCCGCCCCGTGGCCGTGGGTGTCGTTGAACTGCTTGAAGTGGTCGACGTCGACCATCGCGAAGGCGACCGGCCGATGACGGTCGAGCGCCTCGCGCAGCGTGGTCTCGAGATCGCCGTCGAGGCGGCGTCGGTTGCCGAGCGAGGTGAGGCCGTCCACGAGGGCGAGGTGTTCGAAGTTGCCGAGGGTGTCGGCCGACGCCAGGGCGCCGCCGAGCGCAGGGGCGAGCATCTCCAACCGTCGGCGGTCCTCGTTGCCGAAGGGTAGCTCCGGTGCCCGCCGCACGGCCAGCACGGCGATCACCGATCGCTCGCTGACCAGGGGCACCGCGCACACCGCTGCGGTGCCGAGGGCGGGATCGTCGGAGACCGCGGTGACGAGCGGCTGGGCCGTCTCGACCACCCGGGACAGCGCGGTGTGGGTCACGATCGTGCCGTCGCCCACCCGCCGGAGGCCGTCGACGGTGACCCGGTAGACGACGGCGTCGCCGGCGCCGGTGATGGACGTCGCGGTGGATCGGGCGACATCGCCGATCTTGCCTTCGTCGAGTGCAGCGGCGAGGCGGCGGTGGGCTTCGAAGATCTCCGCGGTCACGGGTGATTCGTCGGGTTGGTCGCGGCGTCGGCGTGCCAGCAGCCAGGCGGCGGTGACCGCCACGACGATCGCGCCGAGTCCGATCGCGAGGAACATCCACGGGAAGTCGGCTGCGGGTTCGACCGTCGTCGCCGACTCGGGGTTCGGCGCAGCCGTGGGTGTCGGCGTCGGCTCCGACGTCGGGGTGGGAGCGTCGGCGACCGGCGCGATGCTCGGAGTGGGCGTGACGGGCGCGTTGTCGATCCGCAGGCCGCCGAGCCGCTCCGGCCCGGTCAGGTCGAGCAGTGCGAAGGGCAGAAAGGCGACGATGGCCGCATCGGGTGCGCCGAGCGCTTCCAGTGCCTCTGCATTGCCGTAGCTGAGGATCTCGTCGAGCGCTCGCACGTAGGGGGCGCTCGGGACGACTCCGGTCTCGCCCGCCCGCAGCCGGTCGCGTAGATCGACGGGAAGCTCGTCGAGGGCGAACGCGAGCAGCGGCGCCGGCCCGAGTTGGGCGTTGACGTCGTTCTTGAGGATCGCGAGCCGATCGTCGATTTCGAAGAGGAAGACGGTGGTCGCCGCGTCGCTCACCGACGGCCAGGGCGCGAACTCGTCGTGGACCTGGCCGAGGAAGGCGGGAGCATCGCGATCGAACCCGTCGAGATGTTCGATGACGGCGATCTCGAGCAGGAGCGACTCGAGAACGCGGAACTCGAGGAACTCGTCGAGAACCCAGAACTCGCCGACCTCGATGATCCGGTCCATGGCGTCGAGGGCGTCGTCGAGGCTGATGTCGAGGCCTCGGATCTCCGGGATGTCACCGAGGAGGTCGAGATCGTCGGTCGTGCCGGATGGGAAGGGCTCCGCCTCGGCGGCCCGCACCGGACTCGCGAGCGCGGCGAGGAGCAGGAGTGCCAGGACGAGGAGAGGGACTGCCCGGGAGCGCTCGGCCGCCGGGACGCGGGACGACATGTCGTCTCCATCGGCATCCGGCGGCCGGACTCAACCGCGAGGTCCGCGGAAATCCGCTCGGACGGGCTTCGGTGGGGGCTCAGGCGACGGCGTTGATCTCGCGCAAGAGGGCCCGGGTGCGGGCGAAGTCCTCGCTGCTGCCGCCGATCTCGGCGGCCGCGAATTCGGTGGCCCCGGCCGCGGCGATCGCTCCGAGTTGTTGGCGCACCGACTCCTCGTCGCCGCAGATCATCGCGTCGCCCGGGCCGGCGTTGCCGTCGATGTCCATCATCGCCCGGTACGACGGCAGGTCGCCGTAGCCGGCGAGGATCTGGCCGACGAAGTCGCGCATGCCCCCCTCGTCGTCGGTGACGGCGATCGGGAGCGAGCAGATCACGCGCGGGGCCGGCTTGCCCGCAGCCGCCGCGGACTCGGTGAGCACCGGTGCGATCTGGCTGCTGATGGCCTTCTCGCCCGTCATCCAGAGGATCGTGCCGTCGGTGCGGGCGCCGGCGACCTTCAGCATCTGCGGTCCCATCGCGGCCAGCACCAGGCCGGGGGTGTCCGACGCCGGGCGGACCCCTTCGAACCGGGCGGTGAAGTCCTCACCGGCGTAGTCGGCGGCGCCGGTCTCGAGCAGCGGCTGGAGACACGACAGATAGTCGCGCATGTGTCGGATCGGCTTCTCGAAGGGCATGCCCCAGGTGTGGTCGACGACCGGCGCGTGGTTGACGCCGAGTCCGAGGGTGAGGCGACCACCGATCGCACCCTGGGTGGTGAGGGCCTTGCCGGCCAGGGCCGTGGGATGGATCGGAAAGGTGGCGTTGACGGCCGTGCCGAGTTCCATGTCGCCGGTGCCGTCGCCGGCGAGGGCGAGCACCGTGAGCGCGTCGACCAGGCCGACTTGGGCCAGCCACCACCCGGCCATCCCGTCGGACGCGGCCTGCGTGGCGTGGGCGACGAGGCGGGGCACGTCGGCGTGGATCAGCTCGGAGCTGCCGTTGATCGAGATCTTCATGGTTGTCCCCCTGATGCGGCCGTGCGGCCTTAGTTGCTCTTGCGGGCGTCGAGCTTCGACTTGATCTCGGCGCAGGTCTTGCAGATCGGGTACTTCGACGGATCCCGGCTCGGGACCCAGACCTTGCCGCAGATCGCCACGACCGGTGTGCCCTCGACCGTGGCCTTGGTGATGTCGGCCTTTCGGGCGTAGTGGGCGAAACGGTCGTGGTCCCCGTCGTCGGTCACCGGGTTGGTGATCGTCTCCTGCGTGACGTCGGTCGTTTCGAGCGGGGCGAGATCCGGCATGATCCTCAGTCTGCCCGCTCGACGAGGATCTCGACACAGTTCCCCGTCCCGAGTCCGCAGACCGCGACGCGACTCGAGCTGACGTCGTCGGGAACGCGCACGATCATCGGTCCCGGAACGCACAGCATCGGCGTCGAGTACGAGCGGCGACCGAGGTCCCACCAGCGACGGACATCGGCCTCGCCGTTCGAGTGGGTCTCCTGCCAGCGCCCGAAGGAGCTCGGTCGATAGACGATCCGGTTCGTCGGCTGACAGGGGATGTCGATATCGACCTCGGCGGTCGCGCCGGCGGCGAGGCGCAGCGGTTCGTCCTGGAAGGGAAACTCGAGAGACTCGGTGTTGACGAACCACAGCGCGGACACCACGAGCAGGATCGCCGCGGTGGCGATGCCGACGATCACACGGCGGCGGGTCATCCCAGCGCTCGCACGGTGTCGATCGTGTCGGCCTCGTCGGCCCCCTTGTCGTCGCGATACCGCACGACGCGGGCGAAGCGGAGCGCGACACCGCCCGGGTACCGGGTCGAGCGTTGGATGCCGTCGACCGCGACCTCGACGACCTGCTCGGGCCGCAGGGTCACCTGCCATGCCCCGTCTGCGTCGGGGTCGTCGACCGCGAGTTCGCGGAACCGTTGGGTCTGCCAGCGCAACATCTCGTCGGTCATGCCCTTGAAGGTCTTGCCGACCATCACGAACCCGCCTGTCTCTGGATCGCGCGCCCCCATGTGGATGTTGCTCAGCCAGCCCTGCCGCCGTCCGCTGCCGGCCTCGACGGCGAGGACCACGAGGTCGAGCGTGTGGACCGGTTTCACCTTGCGCCAGGTCTTGCCCCTGCGGCCGGCCTGATAGGTCGACGAGGCGGCCTTGACCAGGACCCCCTCGTGACCGCGGGCCAGTGCTTCGGCGAGGACCGCCTCGCCCTCGTCGGGGTCTTCGGTGATCACGCCCGGGATCTTGCGGTCGCCGACCACCTCCTCCAGCCGTCGCAGTCGTTGTTCGAGATCGACGTCGAGCAGGTCGTCCCCGTCGTGGTGGAGCAGGTCGAAGAAGTACGGGGCCACCTGCGACGAGCCGGACATCGTGTCCTGAAACTTCAGTGGCGCCCCGTCGTCGTCGACGCCGAGCACCTCGCCGTCGAGCACCAGGGCACGAGCGTCGAGGGCCCGCACCGCCCGCACGACTTCGGGCACGCCATCGGTGATCTCGTTGAGGTTGCGGGTCCACACCCGTACGTCGTCGTCTCGCTTGTGGACCTGGATGCGCACCCCGTCGAGCTTCCACTCGACCGAGCTGCGCCCGGTCTCGACGATCGCCTCCGCCACCCCCGGGGCGGTGCTGGCGAGCATCGGTTGGATCGGCCGCAGCAGTTCGAGCCCCACCGCCTCGAGGCCGGCCCGGCCCCCGGCGGCGGCGATGGCCGCGGCCGCGCCGAGATCGCCCGACAGCATCACGGCCCGTCGCAGGACCGTCACCGGGACCTCGGTGGCCTTGGCGACGGCCTCGGTGACGATGCCGGCGTTGGCGCCCTGGCGGAGCTCACCGATCAGGAGGCGTCGCACGAAGTCCGTCTCGTCGGTGGTGGTTGCGGCGAGGAAGTCCGAGAGCAGACCCACGCGCGCCCCTTGCGACCCTTCGCCGTGGGTTGTGGCCACCTGGTCGAGCAGTGTGTCGAGGTCGGCGACGGTACGACTCGGCTCGCTCGGACGGGCGTCGTCGACCGGCAGGTCGCGCACTGTCGCCCAACCCACGCCGATCCGTCCCTGGCGGGGCTCCCCCGACACGAGGCCGACCACGACGGCGATCTCCTCGGCCGGGGCCGTGCGCAGCAGCGAGGCCAGGCGCGCGATCTTCTCCTTGCGGGCGGAGGTCGCCGCGACATCGGACGTCGCAGCGACGAGATCGGCGAGCAGCACCCGGCGAGTCTGGCACGCTGCCCCGGCCCGGCTACGGTCGCCTCGTCATGTCGGTCAACTGGCTCATGCAGCGCATCCTCGGGTTCCGCTACCGCGGCGAGCCGCCCGTCGAATGGGCGTCGGAGGTACGACGGTTGTCCTTCGCCGACACCCTTACCGACGCCGAGACGCGTCGGCTGGTGCAGCTCTCGCGAATGTTCGAGTCGGTCGTGCGTTTCGACGGTCGCCACGGGGTCGAGGTCGACGACCGGATGCGTCGGATCATCACCCTCCACGCCTGTCGGCTCGTGCTCGGGCTCGGCTACGAGCCCTACCGCTTCGTCCACCGGGTCACCATCGCCGAGGACACGTTCGTCCTCGACACGCAGAATGGCACCGTGCGCCTCCACGGGGCCGCCGAGTCGGGCGGTCATGTGGCCTTCTCGTGGCGGGAGGTCGAGGCCGGCGCCGAGTGGGACGACGACGGGCGCAATGTCGTCTACCACGAGTTCGCGCACGTGCTCGACGGCTACGACGGCGTCGTCGACGGACGCCCCGAGGTGGGCGACGAGCGGGCCCGGGCGGTGTGGGCCGAGTCGGTCGGCAGCGCGTACCGGCGGCGTCGCCGCGGGTCGAGGCGCCGTCAGCTGATCGACGAATACGGGGCCACGAGCCCCGTGGAGTTCTTCGCGGAGGCGACCGAGGTGTTCTTCGAGAAGCCCATCGAGATGGCCGAACACGACCCGCCGCTGTACGCGGCGATGACCCACTACTTCCGTCAGGATCCGGCGGCGGACCTCCGGGCCGTGCTCGACGACCTCGCCTGAGGGCCTGCGTCGGCCGGATGCTCCCGACGTCGACGCAGCGTCAGGTCGGTCATCGTGATCGGTTCCCCGGTGGACTCGTCGACCACGGCCGGACGCACCGGCTCGCCGGTTTCGCGGGAGGCGAGCTCGACCGACGGGCGTTCGTCGCCGGCCCAGAGGTGGTCTTCGCCGAAGCGCCACATGGCGGCGAGCACATCGCCGGCGGCGCGGCCCTTGTCGGTGAGCATGTACTGGTGGCGCACGGGCCGATCCTGGTACGGAACCCGCTCCATGAGTCCGTCGTCGACGAGCCGGTTGAGGCGAGCCGACAGCACGGCGCGGCTGATGCCGAGCTCCTGCTGGAAGTCTTCGAAACGGGTGAGGCCGTAGAGCGCGTCGCGCAGGACGAGCGGGGTCCACCAGTCGCCGAACAGGTCGGTGACCCGGGCGATGGGGCAGTGGTCGTCGTCGAAGCGGGTGCGCCTCACACTGGCTCCAGGCGGGCGCGCACGTGCTTGTGGTGCGGCGTGCCGGCGAACCAGTCGCGGTCTTCGATCGACGTGATCTCGTTGGGGCTCACGCCGAGGTCGATCTCGGGGTCGGCGTCGGGATACGAAAGGCCCTGTCCGTTGGGGAGCGAGATGTGGCCGGGACGCATCGAGTCGGAGATCTCGACGCTGCTCACCGTCTCGCCTCGCTTCGTGACGATGCGGATCTTGGCGCCGTCCTCGACCCCGAGCCTCTCGGCGTCCTCGGTGCACAGGCGCAGGCCAGTGGTCGGATGCTTGCGCCGCCACTCGGGATCGCGCATCGCGGTGTTGGCGGTGGACGAACGACGCTCGCCGGCGGCGAGGATGAACGGGAACTCGTCGTCGCTCACCCGAGGGTCGTCGTCGGTGAGGCTCTGGAACTCGTCGACCAGTTCGTCGACGACCAGGTTGATCCGGCGGTCGTCGTGGCGCATCCGATCCCACGTCGCGTCGTAGGGGTCGCGGGAGAAGGCGACCCCGCTGGGCGACTCGAGGATGGCGGTGAAGAGCTCGTTGCCCGACGAGTAGCCGGCCCGGGCGGCCGACTCGGGCTCCTCGGCCACGAAGGTCTGGGCGAGCCCCCAGATGGCGGCGGCCGTCTCCATCCCCTCGGGCAGGACCGGCCCCAGGGTCCCGAACAGCACCATGGGGAGGTACTTCCCGAGGCCGGGGTTGTCGCCGAGTACCGCGAAGAAGGCGGTGGCGTAGGCGTCGAGGCCTTGTGCCGCGGCCTCGTGCAGCGGCGCGAGATCCTCGTCGGTGTAGATCCCGAGCTCGCGACAGAGGCGGCGGTGGATCTCCGCTTCGGTGAGCGTGCCAGGCAGCGGGTCCAGCAGGGGTGGCCGCAGATGGAAGTAGTTGTCCGGGAACTCGAGGGTGAAAAACGTCGCCTCTGCCTTCTCGTACTGCGAGCTCGCGGGGAGCACATAGTCCGCGCACCTTGCCGTCTCGGTCATCGCGACGTCGACGACCACAGAGAACTCGAGGGCTTCGAACGCCTCACGCCAGCGGGGCGAGTCGGCCAGCGAGTGGATGGGATTCGACGACTCGACGATCGCGGCCCGGAGGCGATCCGGGTGGGTCGTGAGGATCTCGTCGGGGATGCCGTTGCAGGGCATCAGCCCGCCGAGGATGCGGTGGTTGCCGACCGGGGTGCGACGATCGCCGCCGCCACCGCCTCCGGTGAGTTTGCCGAAGCGGGTGTGGAGGTTCATTCCGCCCTCGACCCCGAAGTTGCCCGTGAGGATGAAGACGAGCTTCTCGAGCCAGGAGTTGAGGGTGGAGTGCGGGGCCATCTGGATGCCCAGGTCTTCGAGGATGGCGCAGCTGTCGGCACCGGCGATGGTCGCCGTCGCGTGGCGGATCTGGTCGAGGGGCACGCCCGCCTTGTCGGCCCACTCGTCGAGGTCGACGTCGGCCAGGAGGCGCTCGAGCTCCGGGAGCCGGTTCGCCCGGGCCTCGAGGAACTCGCGATCGGTCAGGTTCTCGCTCACGAGGATCTTGAGCATCGCTCCGAGGAGCCAGGCGTCGCCGCCCGGTCGGACCCGGAGGTGGATGTCGGCGAGCTCGGCCGATTCGGTCACACGCGGGTCGATGATGATCAGCGTGCGGTCGGGGTCGTTGGCGATCTCCTTGATGACCGTGCGGGCCCGGGGGATCCCGTGGGAGTGCCACGGGTTCTTCCCGAGGAACACGGCGCATTGTGTGTGCTCCATGTCGGGCGTCGTGTGACACGACATCGACCCGAAGAGTTGGCCGTCGACCCAGAACTCGCCGGTCTTCTCCTGGGCCAGGGCATTGGACGAGTACTTCATGCCCAAGGCCTTGCGGGTGGCCCCCGAGTAGCCGCCGGGAAGATGGTTCCCCTGCCCGCCACCGCCGTAGTAGAAGATCGTCTCGCCGCCGTGGGTGTCTCGGACTGCGGCGAGCCCGGCGGCCACCTCGCGGATCGCCGTGTCCCAGTCGACCTCCTCGTAGTGCCCGTCGGCCGTTCGGCGCATCGGGCTGGTGAGCCGGTGCGGTCCGTTCTGGTAGTGGTCGAGCCGCAGTGCCTTCTCGCACGTGTAGCCCTGGCTCTGCGGGTTGGCCTTGTCGCCGCGTACGCGGACGAAGCGCCGGCCGTCGAGCGTGATCTCCACTCCGCAGTTCACGCTGCAGAGGTTGCACGCCGTCTGGTGCCACTTCGGGCCGGTCTGCTCCTGGGTCTCGGTCATGGTGCCCGTTCTAGCGCCTGTCTCCAGTGAGTTCAACAAACAGACCCACTCCGGGATCTACGCTGGCACCGTGCGTCGGATCGTGATCGTCGGTTGCCCGGGCAACGGGAAGTCCACGCTCGCTCGTCACCTGGCGGACGAGCTCGGACTTCGCCACATCGAGCTCGACGGCCTCTTCCACGTGACCGACTGGGAGTCGGCCACCACCGAGGAGTTCCGTCGCGACCTCGTCGCCGCCATGGACGCGGCGCCGGAGGGATGGACGACGTGCGGCAACTACCTCACGATGTCCGACAGCCTCCACATCGCCAGGGCCGACACCCTCGTGTGGCTCGATCTCACCCGGTCGACGGTGGTCTGGCGGACGGCCAAGCGCACGATCCGCCGGGCGGTCACCCGTGAGCGTCTGTACGGAAACGAGATCCGCGAGGGATGGCGCAACTTCACATCGTGGGACCCGAATCGCAACATCATCCGGTGGGCCTGGATCCATCACGGGATCTCTCGCGAGAAGTTCGGCCCGCGCCTCACCTCACCCGAGTGGGCTCATCTCGTCGTCCACCATCTGACCACACCCGAACAGGTCGCCGGCTTTCTCGCAGGGGCGCTCGCGGAGGAGCGATAGCGTCGCCGCCATGAATCGTGGGGTGGTGATCGGGGCGGCGGCCTATGTGCTGTGGGGCCTCTCGCCGATCTACTGGCGCTCGGTCGACTCGGTCGCCGCCGGCGACATCGTGATCCACCGGGTGCTCACCACCCTGCTCTTTCTGGGGGCCATCCAGCTCGCCGGCCGGACCTTCGGACGGGTGCGTTCGCTGGTGGCGGACCCCAGAGCCCGCTGGATGTTCGTGCTCACCGCGGTGCTGCTCGCCTCCAACTGGCTGGTGTTCGTCTGGGCGGTCAACGACGACCGGGTCCTCGAGGCGAGCCTCGGCTACTTCATCAACCCGCTCGTGAGTGTCGTGCTCGGCGTGATCGTGCTCGGCGAACGGTTGCGGGTCGGGTCGATGGCCGCCGTCGTGGTGGCCGCCGTCGGGGTCGTCGTGCTCACGGTCGACGTCGGCCGCCTGCCATGGGTGTCGCTGTTCCTCGCGGCGACCTTCGCCCTCTACGGCCTGATCCGCAAGACCTCCCCGGCGGGGTCGCTCGACGGGCTCACGCTCGAGATGTTCGTGCTCGTGCCGTTCGCGCTGGTCGCCCTGCTGGTGCGGGCCGGAGCCGGCGAGAGCGTGCTGACGACCCAGTCGGTGGGCATGAACGTGTGGCTGCTCGGCGCCGGCGTGATCACGGCCGCGCCGTTGCTCCTCTTCGCCACCGCCGCCCGACGCATCGAGCTCTGGCTGGTCGGCATGTTGCAGTTCATCGCGCCGACGCTGCAGTTCGTGCTGGGTGCCGTGGTGTGGAACGAACCGTGGAGCGGTGGGCAGGCGGTCGGCTTCG
>JBDQKM010000069.1:0-16514 GCA_040263275.1 Acidimicrobiales bacterium | reverse complement strand
GGACGTGCTCGCCCGACGGCTGCGGATCTCGATCGAGACCGAGGCCCGGGGCACGATGGTCGCCGACGCCGCAGCCGCCCTCATGACCACTGCGATCGAGCAGGCCCGCCGCGACGGCGACTCGCTCGGCGGCGTGGTGGCGTGCGTCGCCCGCCGCGTGCCGGCCGGCCTGGGCGAGCCCGTGTTCGACAAGCTCGATGCCGAGCTGGCCGGCGGGCTCATGTCACTCCCGGCGGCCAAGGGGGTGGAGATTGGCAGCGGATTCGCCGGCACCCGCATGACCGGACTAGCGCACAACGACCCGTTCGAGCCCGGTGCCGACGGTCCACGAACGACCAGCAACCACTCGGGCGGGATCCAGGGCGGCATTTCGAACGGCGAAGACATCGTCTGTCGGGTGGCCTTCAAGCCCACGGGGACCATCGCCAGCGAACAACAGACGGTGACCCGGGAGGGCGAGGCGACGACGCTGGCCGCCAAGGGACGCCATGATCCGTGTGTGCTCCCGCGCGCCGTCCCCATGGTCGAGGCGATGGTCTTGCTGTCCCTGGCCGACCACTGGCTCCGCCAACGCGCCGTCGACGTGCTGCCACAACTCGACGAACGCCCCTGAGCTGCGTCACACTCGGCGCCTCATGGAGTTCCAACTCTTCCTTCCCCAGATGCGCATGACGTTGCCGACCATGGTCGAGCGCGTCCAGATCGCCGTTGATGCCGGTTTCGACGGTGTCGCCCTGATGGATCATCTCGCGCCGCCGATGGCCGAGACCCAACCGATGTGGGACGCAATGGTGGCCGCGACCTGGCTGGGTGCGAAGACGACCGGCACCGTCGGCCATCTCGTGCTCTGCGATGCGTTCCGTCATCCGGCGGTCCTCGCCCGCCAGGCAGTGAGCCTCGATCACGCCACCGGGGGGCGGTTCGAGCTCGGCATCGGTTGGGGCAGCGTGCCGACCGAGTTCCCGACCTTCGGCGTGGGAAGCACCGAGCCGCGGGCACGGGTCGACCGCCTGACCGAAACGCTCGAGGTCGTGCAGGCCCTGTGGTCGGGAGAGCAGGTCTCCTACTCCGGCGCCCATCACTCGTTGGACGACGCCCAGCAGTCGCCGGCTCCCGAACACCGCATTCCGATCGTGATCGGCGGTGCCGGCCCCCGCACGCTCGGTCTCGTCGCCCGCTTCGCCGACTGGTGGAACCTCCCGATCAACAAGCTCGACCAGTTCGAGGAGCTGCGGGAGAAGACGGGCGACGCCCGGCCTTCCCTCCAGGAGCGGGTGACGTTCGTGCCGGAGGGCGGCGACCGGGCCGCGATCGTCGAGACCGCGATGCGGCGCTTCTCCGACACGGGTCATGCGGTGGGCAACGCGGCAGAACTCGTCGAACACTACGCGGCCCGCGAGGCCGCCGGCATCGAGCGCACCTACGTGTGGACCAGCGACTTCGCCGCCCCCGACACGCTCGCCGAGTTCGGCGAGACCGTCATCGGCGCCCTGCCCTAGCGGCCGTCGTGGGAGAAGTGCTGGTAGTCCTTCGTTGACGTCCAGTCGCCGCCCCAGCCCCACCCGATGTCGGCGAATGCCCGGGTGACGACGTCGCCGGCCACGATCAACCCGTCGACGGCCGGGTCCCGCTCGAGGTGGGCCGATCCCTCGGGAGGGTCGACGCGGGAACCGCGGACCCACGGGTTGACGAGCGGATTGATGTCGAGGGCGCCGCCGTGGGCGTGTTGGCTCCACACTCCGGGACGGCCCGAGATCTCCCGGCAGTTGAAGGCCGACGTGTTGTTGGCCCGCATGGAGGCGTCGTCGTCGCCGTCGAAGTCGGTGATCGGCTGCATGGAGTGGATCGGGAATCCGGCGTCGAACAGGGCGGCGAACACGGTGACCATGTCGTCGGCGTGGTCAGCGTGGACCACGAGCACCCCGTTGGCCGCGTTGCCCTCGTCGTCCCAGTGCACGAGGTCGAGTCGGCGGAGATCCTCCACCGCCACCGGACACCCCGGCCGCCAGGACGAGCCCAGCTCCGCCTCGGAGACGTCGCGCACGGCTGCACGGAACGCCGGGAGCGGAACCGTCGTGGTCGTCGGCACCGCGGTCGTGGATGGGACGTTGGTCGTGGCCCGGACGGTGGTCGACGGCGTCGGCACCGGCACCGGGGTCTCCGCGGCAGCCGCGGCGTTGATCACGCGCACCCCTTGTTCGTCGTCGGCGCACCCGAACAGGGCGAGCGCAAAGACCAGGACCACCAGTCCACCTCGTCGCACGCCAACGAGTGTGGCACCCCGTGGCGGGCGGGTCTGGGCAGGCAGGGCTGTACGCCGTGCCTCAGGCGGCCAGGGTGAGGTCTTCGGTGAGGCCGAATCGGGCGGCCAGCGCGGCAGCCTCGAGCTCGAGCTCTGCGGCGCGGCGGCGGTACGCAGTGGAGAGCGCCGGCGACACCTCGCTGGCGGTCTGTCGGAGATCGGCGGCCTTCGAGCGCAGGAGGTTCACGTCGAGCAGGGCTCGACCGTCGACCTCGGAGACTCGGGTCAGGGTTGAGTGGGGGTGTGCTTCCATGTCCCCTACAACCAGGCCGTCTCGTCAGGTGTTCCTGTCTTGCCGGAGACACCGGTCACAGAGTCACACGAACGGTGGCGAGGTGACCACTGCAGGTACGTCGGTCCCCCGAACGTCGATCGTCACTGCGGTGCCGGGCTCGATGTCGGGTGGGAGGAACGCCAGCGCGATGCCCTGCTCCAGCACCGGGGAGAAGTTGCCGCTCGTGATCACGCCGATCTCCTCGTCGCCCGAACGCACGGTCTGCCCCTCCCGTGGCGGGCGGCGACCGTCGACCACGAGGCCGGTCAGCAGACGCTCCACGCCACGCTCCTGCTCTGCGAGCAGGGGCGCACGGCCCCGGAAGTCTTCCTTGTCGAAGCGGACGACCCATCCGAGTCCGGCCTGCAGGGAGGTGATGCCCGGACCGATTTCGTGGCCGTGCAGCGGCAGCCCCGCTTCGAGCCGCAGCGTGTCTCTCGCACCGAGGCCGGCCGGCACGATCCCCGCCGACCGCACGAGATCGAAGACGGCCGCCGCCGCCTCGACCGGCACGGCGATCTCCACTCCGTCCTCGCCGGTGTAGCCCGTGCCGGCCACGACGACCGACGTCCCGGCGACCTCGACCTCGGCGACACGGAATCGGCCGACGGCAGCGGCCTCGGGGGCCACCGTGGCCAGACGCTCGCGGGCTTGCGGACCCTGCACCGCCAGCACGGCCCGGGTGGCTGTCACATCGGTGATCGTCGGCGCGGTCGGTCCGTCGGCCAACGCCTTCTCGACGCGGCTCGTGTTGGAGGCATTGGGCATCACGTCGAAGCGGTGCTCGTCGATCCACCAGACGATGATGTCGTCGAGCACCGAGGCATCGGACGGGTCGAGCAGGTGGGTGTATTGCGCCCGACCAGGGGAAACGCGCTCGAGGTCGTTGGTGAAGGCCCATTGGAGGGCGGCCAGAGCGCCCTCGCCGGTGACCCTGACGGTGCCGAGGTGCGACACGTCGAACACGACGGCGTCGGCCCGACAGGCGGCGTGCTCGGCCAGCGTGCCGTCGGCGTAGGAGAGCGGCATCTCCCACCCTCCGAAGGGCACCATCTTGGCGCCGAGCGCCACGTGGGCGTCGTGAAGTGGCGAGCGGCGGTCGTCGGACACGTGGGACTCCGGAATGTCGGCGAAGGAACGCCTAGGCGGCGTCGGCCAGACCGTACTTCGCGCCGAGCCGCTCGAGGTCTTTGCGGTAGAGGATCTTCACGCGCACGTCGGGACGCTGCTCCGCGAGCATCCGGATCTTCCGATGCTTGCGGGTGACCAGCGGCTGGCGGAGCGTGGTCAGCTCTACATAGATGTCGAAGTCGGGCAGGTAGAAGTCGGGGGTGAACGCCGAGGTCGGGTTGCCGTCGTCGTCGTGGGCGAGCACGAACGTGGTGGGCTCGTAGTCCCACGCGATGCCGTAGCTGTCGAACAGCGCAGCGACCTCGCGCTCTGACGGGTGGGCGAAGTCGACCACTGCGATCAGGCGTCGCCCGCCGCTCGAGGCACGTCGGCGACGACCTCGGCCATGTCGGGATAGAGCGAGACGATACGGGCATCGACCTCGTCCTTGACCCCGGCCAGCGGCAACACGTTGAGCACGCCCTGGCCGTTCTGCAGGAGGTCGATGAGTTCCTCGCCGGTGTTGACCAGGACCGAGTTGGATCCGTCGATCACGAGGTTGGCCGAGGCCACGTCTTCGCCGAGATGGTTGCGCATGTAGGCGAACACCTTGCGGACCTGCTCGAGCCGGATGCCCGAGTCGAGCAGGCTCTTGATCACCTTGAGTTCGAGGAGGTCACGGTAGGAGTACTGACGGCGGCTCCCCGACCCGCTGGCGTCGGCCAGCGAGGGCCGCACGAGGTCGGTCCGGGCCCAGTAGTCGAGCTGGCGATAGGTGATGTCGACGATCTCGGCGGCGCGTTTCCCGCTGAAGCCCGCTTCGCTGCCGGTGTGGTGTGCGCTCATTGCTCTCTCCTGCGTCCATTGTCTCACGGAGGTGCCGCATCGGGCGACACCGGCGAAATTACGACCGTGTGAGTGTGGATGACACTACGACGGGGAGGCGCGAAGGTCAACGACCCGCGCGAATACACGCGCGCTGCGCGCGAACTCCCGCACGCTCAACACCAATCCACAGACAGGAGCCCAGGTTGTCCACAGGCGCTGTGGACAACCGGTGTCGAGCGGGGTCAGTCCTCGAAGTCTTCGGGCGTGATGTTGTCGAGGAACTCCTTGAACTCCTCGACCACCTCTTCGGACGGCGGACCGTCGTCGTCGCTGTCGTCGGCGTCGCTCTCGGTGAACCCCACCTCTTCGACCACGACCTCGGAGGCAAAGATGGGGGTGCCGGTGCGGGCCGCGAGCGCGATCGCATCCGATGGCCGGCTCGAGACCACGTGGGGCTCGCCGTCGCGGCGCATGTGGATCTCGGCGAAGAACGTCTTGTCGTGGAGGTCGGTCACCACGATGCGTTCGACGTCGACCGCCAACTCCTCGAGGATGTCGCGCAGCAGGTCGTGGGTCATCGGTCGTGGGGTGTCGACCCCGTCGAGCGCCAGCGCGATCGCCGTGGCTTCCGGCGCCCCGATGTAGATCGGGACCGTCCGGCCGTTGCCCCCGCGCTCCCGCAGGAGCACCATGGGCGCATTCGTCGGCATCTCCACCCTGACGCCGATGAGCTCCATCTCGTGCATGGCCACCACCCTAGGCCGGGTAGAGCGCAGCGACGTAGGCATCTGGGTCGGCCGCGAGGAGATCCCGGTCGGCGACGGCCAACACGCGGACGTTGCGATACCGACCCTCGTGGTCCAGCCCGTAGCCGACCACGAAGACGTCGGGGATCTCCACGCCCACATAGTCGAGTTCGACCGGCACCACCCGCCGGGCCGGTCGGTCGACCAGGGTGCAGACGGCCACCCGCGCCGGCTGGCGGCGGCGGATCTCGCCGAGGAGGAACGCCGTGGTCAGGCCGGTGTCGACGATGTCTTCGATCACCACCACCTCGCGGCCGGCGACATCGATGTCGAGGTCCTTCAACAAGCGCACCCGACCGGTGTTCGGCGCGTAGGGAGTGATTGCGACGAAGTCGACGAGTGGTCGAATCGTCAACCGTCGAACCAGGTCGGAGAGGAAGGGCACACTGCCCCGCAGCACACCCGCCAACACGACACCGTCGGAGAAGTCGGCACTGATCCGGGATGCCAGCCGGTCGACGGTCTCGTCGATCGCCGCCTCGTCGAGGACGATCTCGACGTCGGGAGGGCCCACGATCAATCGAGCTGGTTGCCGAAGTTGCGGCGCAGGACCGAACGGTGGATGACCTCGCCCAGTCGCACCAGCTCGTTGAGTTCGGCCCTGGCGATCTGCCCGACCTCGCCGCCCTTCTTCAGACGGGGTGTGACGAGCTGTTCGAGCACGCCGGCCTCACGGTCGGCGGCGACCTTGAACATCCGCAGGTGTCGGGGCTCGACACCACGACCCATGAAGACCCCGGCCGCCTTGGCGACCACGAGGGCCTCGTGGTCGTAGGCCTGGCCCTCGCCGGCGATGGTCTGGATGAGACCCAGCCGTTCGAGATCCGAGATGAGTCCGAGATCGACCCCCGCGCTCTCGGCCAACTCGAGCGCCGACAGGCTCACCGAGCCGGAGGGCATGTCGAGCGGGTCGCCGTCGGCGATGGGCGGCGCCGGTGGCACCTCGGCGGCAACGGGCCCGGGTTCGGGCTCGGGCTCCGGCTCGGGCTCCGGCTCTGGATCTGGTTCTGCATCGACCACCGGTTCTGGTTCGGGGACTGCTGCGGGTTCGGGCTCCGGCTCGGAGGCGGTCGGCGCGTCGGGTTCGGGCTCGACGACTTCCGGCTCGGCCTCGACGGTCGCGTCGTCGGCCGGCTCGTCGCCGCGGGAGAACAGGGTCGGCTCGGGCAACGGACCGTCGGCTGCGGCGACATCGGCCGAAGGGTCGAATCCGTCTTCTTCCATACGTCGCTTGATCACCTTCAACGGCAGGAAGTTGTCGCGCTGCTGCACCAGGATCCAGCGCAGCCGCTCGATGTCGTGGTCGTAGAACTTCCGGTAACCCGAGGGTGTGCGCTCCGGGTCGATGAGCCCCTGGCTCTCGAAGAAGCGGATCTTCGAGATGGTGACGTCGGCGTGCTCGTCCTTCAGCATCGCGAGCACCTCCCCGATCGAATGGTGACGGGTCTCGGCCATGCCTGCCTCTCCCCCGCTCACGCGGTTCCGGTGCCGTGCACGAAGACGAGCTTGAACTTGCCCACCTGGAGTTCGTCGCCGTCGACGAGCTCACGATCGTCGGCCCGCTCGCGATTGACGTAGGTGCCGTTGAGTGACCCCACGTCGCGCACCCAGTAGCGAGCGCCGTCGCGCCGCACCTCGGCGTGGCGCCGCGACACGGTGATGTCGTCGAGGAAGATGTCGCTCTCGGGATGACGGCCGACCGTGACGGTGTCGCTGTCGAGGGCGTAGCGAGCGCCGGCCTTCGGACCCTGCGGGACCACGAAGAGTCCCTCGTGCTTGCCGAAGGCCGATCGATCGATGTCGTGGGTTTCGTCGCCCTCGAGGTCGACGATGGGCAGGTCGGTGGTGACGTCGTCCTTGGGCAGCCCCGCGCCGCACGAGGAGCAGAAGTTCGCTCCCTGCTGGTTGGCGTGGCCGCACTCGCGGCAGACGAGATCACTCACGATCAGGCCTCGATCAACGCGGTGTAGGCAGCGGCGTCGAGCAGGGCATCGAGCTCGGACGGGTCCGACATCTCGATCGCGATCAGCCAGCCTTCGCCGTAGGCATCCTCGTTGAGCTTCTCGGGCGTGTCGGACAGGACCTCGTTGACCTGCACGATCTCACCCGAAACCGGCGCGTAGAGCTCCGACACCGACTTGGTGGACTCCACCTCGCCGAACGACTCGGCCGCGGCCACGGCTGTGCCGCTCCCGGGAAGGTCGACGTAGACGACGTCGCCGAGCGCGTCCTGGGCATAGTCGGTGATCCCGATGCGAGCCAGGTTGCCGTCGATGGCGACCCACTCGTGGTCCGAGGAGTATCGAAGTCCTTCTGGCACGTTCATGGTCGAGAACCTAACGCATCACTCCCGGCCAGTCGCGTTGGTCAGGAGCGGACCAGTTGCTCGATTCGGCGGACGTACTCGTCGGCGAGCCGTTCGGCGGCCTGTTGATCGACACCCTCGGCCGTGACCCGGGTGATCGGGTCGTCCGGATCGGGCAGCACGAGGGCCCACCCTTCGGGATGATGGATGCGCACCCCGTCGACCAGATCGACCTCGCGGCTCTTGGCCTGCTCGACCAGGACTCGCATCACCGCGCCCTTCTGCTCCCACGGCGTGACCACTTCGCGGGTGACCATGAACACCTCCGGGAGACCGTCGACGACCTCGCTCAGACGGCGGTCCTGACCGGCCAGCAGGTCGAGGAGCGAGACGAACGTGGCCGTGGCGTCGAAGGCGGGCATGAACCCCGGCACGGCAAAGCGCCCGTCGTTGTCGGCCGCGAAACAGATGAACGGGTCGGATGCGGCGCTCATGATCGCCGCGCCCGACGTCTGGGTGAGCACGACCGAGCCGTTGCGCGCCTCGACGAGCTCGGTGGCCTTCGACGACATCGAGACCGGGAGTGCCACGCGGGCCCGTCGAGCGTCGGGCCGCGAAGCTCGATGAGGGCCAGCACCAGCTGGGTGTCGTCGAGCAGACGACCCGTGTCGTCGACCACGTTGAGCAGCTGACCACCGGGAGAGAACATCACCCCGAGGCCGGCTCCCGACGAGCGCACCAGGTCGGACACGACCGCGGCATTGGTCTCGAGATCGAAGTCGGTCGCGCCCTGAGTGCTGGCGAACGGGTTGATGGCGAGCACCTCGGCCCCGAGCTTGGCCAACACCTTCGGCATGATGAACGACACTGCGCCGCTGGCGTAGTCGACGACCACCTTCGGCCTCGCCTCGCGGATGGCCGGAAGGTCGACGATCGACTCGAGCGCCGTCGCGTAGTGCTCGAGGGCGCGGGGCGGGTAGTCGATGTCGCCGATCTCGCTCGGGAACACCCGTCGATAGTCCTCACGGTTGAAGACCCGTTCGATCTTGCGATGTCCGTTCTCGGACATGTCGGCCCCGTCGGAGTCCATGAACTGGATGACGATGCGGTTGGGATCGTGGCGGTCGAGCCGGAGCGCGACGGCGCCGGCAATGGCGGGCCGGCGGGTGACGAACCGGGTGACCGGCAGGGGCACGACCTCGAGGTCCTGTACCGACACGCCGGCCGAGTTGAGGCCTGCATGAATGGCACGCTTCAGCATCCGGGCCGACCGCGACGAGTCGCGGGCCGTGATGACGACGTCGCCCTGCTTGAGGGTCGATGCGTAGGCCATGGCCAGGCGAGTCACGAGCTCGGGGGTGATGTCGACGTTGGCCAGCCCCATGACCCCGTGCCGTCCGAAGAGGCTTCGGGAGCCCTTGGTCTCCCACACGATCGACGAGTTGACGGCCGCACCCGCCTCGATCGTCTTGAACGGATAGATCTTGACGCCGGACCCGACGGAGGCACCGTCGCCGATGAAGCACTCGTCGCCGATGACCGCTCCCTCGTCGACCTTGACCCCGAACCTGAGGTCGCAGGCGCGGCCGACCACGGCCCCGCGAACGCTGACCTGCTCGGCGAGATAGGCGTTGTCGGCGATGACGGCTCGCTCGATGTCGGCGTCGGCCCGCACTCGCACGTTGGCACCGAGGACCGAGTAGGGCCCGATCCGGGCTCCGGCCTCGATCCGGCAGTTGTCGCCGATCACCCCGGGGCCGGTGATGACGGCTTCGGGATGCACGGTGACGTTCTCGCCGATGAAGAGCCCTTCGACCTGCTCGAAGCCGTCGATCGCCACCTCGACCTTGCCGTCGAGGATGTCGGCGTGCGCACTGACGTAGCTCTCGAGATTGCCCACGTCCTCCCAGTAGCCGTCGGCGACGGCGCCGAACAACGGCTTCTCGTCCGCCAAGAGCGCCGGAAACACCTCACTGGAGAAGTCCACCGGCCGGTCGGGCTCGATGTAGTCGAAGATCTCGGGCTCGAGCACGAAGATGCCGGAGTTGATCGTGTCGCTGAAGACCTGGCCCCAGCCGGGCTTCTCGAGGAAGCGTTCGATCGAGCCGTCCTCCCGGGTGATGACGATGCCGAATTCGAGCGGGTTGTCGACGCGGATGAGCCCGATCGTGGCGAGCGCCTGCTTCTCCTTGTGGGTCGCGACGATCTTGGTGAGGTCGACATCGGTGAGCACGTCGCCCGAGATCACCAAGAAGGGCTCGGTCAGTTCCTCCATGGCATTGCGGACCGAGCCGGCCGTGCCGAGCGGCGTCTCCTCGGTCGCGTAGACCATGCGCACGCCGAAGTCGGAGCCGTCGCCGAACCAGTTGCGGATGTGGTTGGCCATGAACGCGACGGTCACCACGACCTCGTCGAACCCGTGCCGCTTCAGGAGATCGAGGATGTGTTCCATCATCGGCCGGTTGGCGAGCGGCATCATCGGCTTCGGGACGTTGGAGGTCAGGGGACGCAACCGCGTGCCCTCGCCGCCGGCCATGATGACTGCCTTCATGTCGAACCTCCGGGGTTCATTCTGCGTTCTGCTGGTCCTCGACCCGATCGAGTCGCCCCTCGCGGAGCGCCTCCAGGCCGAGCGGGACATACTGCGCGGCGGACAGGTACGAGTAGATCAGTGAGGGGATCGCACAGACCCAACCGGCCCAACGGAACCAGTCCGCGATGCCGACGTCGGACGCACCGGCGAGGAGGAAGGGAAAGGCGAAGTAGAGCCCGAAGGTGGCGCACTTCCCCCACCAGGTGACGTCGATGCGGCGGGCGCCGAGGGCGCCGAGCGCCAGACCTGCGATCGCGACGAGCACCTCACGGGCGAGGGTGAGGACCACGAGCCACCAGGGCACCGACCCGTCGACGCCGACCGCGAGGATGCCGACGATGAGGACCGCCCGATCCGTCACCGGGTCGATGAGCTTGCCGAACTCGCTGACCACGTCGAACCGGCGGGCCCACCAACCGTCGACCCAGTCGGTGGCACCGACGACACCCCACAACAGCGCGGCCGAGAACCGGTCCTCCTGCTCGAAGATGAGCCAGAGGAAGACCGGGATGCAGGCGAGTCGCACCAGCGAGATGAGATTGGGAACGGTGAGGATCCGGTCCTCGAAGATGCCGAGCTGACGCTCCCGGGTCGGCTGATCGTCCGTGCTCACTGCCGGCAGCCTACGATCCCGACGTGGCTTCCATCTATACCCGCATCATCGCCGGCGAGATCCCGGGCCGGTTCATCTGGCAGGACGACGTCTGTGTGTCGTTCCTCGACATCCGGCCCCTGGCCCGCGGTCACGCGCTTGTCGTGCCCCGAGTCGAGATCGACCAGTGGACCGACCTCGATCCGTCGACTGCCTCGCATCTGGTCGAGGTCGCCCACCGCGTGGGCAACGCCCAGAAGACGCTGCTCTCCCCTGCCCGCATCGGCCTGATGATCGCGGGCTTCGAGGTCCCGCACGTCCACGTCCACGTCGTGCCGATGAACTCGATGGCCGCGCTCGACTTCGGCCAGGCCGATCCGAACCCCGATCAGGCCGACCTCGACTCGTTGCAGACGGACCTGAGCGGGCTGCTCACTCCTCGCTGACGGGATCGGATTCCTCGATCAGCTCGGGGCCGTTGTTGCGCACGTTGTTGACCTCGGTCGACACCGGATGGATCCGGATCAGCTCGGCCGGCGCCGGCACCAGGAGGCCCTGCAGCGCGTCGATGTCGTGATTCTCGCGGTCGAGCCAGGTGCCCCAGGCGTCGGGCGGCAGCATGACCGGCATCCGATCGTGGACCTCGGCGACCTTCTCGTTGGGGTCCCCGGTGATGATCGTGCAGCTCAGGAGCTCGAGCGGCTCACCGTCGTCGTCAGTGTGGTTCTTGTCCTTCCACACCTCCCAGAGGCCGGCGAACGCGAACGGCTCGCCGTCGGTCCGGGCCATGTACATGGGCTGCTTCTTCTTCTGCCCCTCGATCTTCTTCCACTCGTAGAAGCCGTCGGCGGGGATGATGCAACGCCGTTTGGCGAAGGGCCGCTTGAAGGAGTTCTTCTCGGCGAGGGTCTCGGCCCGGGCGTTGATCATGCGGCTGCCGATCTTGGGGTCCTTGGCCCAGAACGGCACGAGACCCCAGTGGAAGGTGTCGAGCCGGCGCACCCCGCCGTGTTCGTAGACCGTGTAGACGCCCTGGGTGGGTGCGACGTTGTAGTTCGCCTCGGCCCCCTCGAGGAGCTGCTCTGTCGCCTCGGCTCCGAAGTACTTCGCCAGCTGATCGGGCGGCGTCGTCGTGGCGAATCGGCCGCACATCAGCCGGCTCCCGGCAGGTCACCCGTGATGGTGCAGGTGCCGACCCGCCCACCACCGAGGTCGAACTCGATCTCGGCGTCGATCTCCCCGCCGAACCTCGGGACGTCGACGGCTTCGTCGCCGCCGACCTCGATCGTCCCTCGCAGGGTCAACACCTCGTACTCGGGGTCGTCGCCGACGACCTGGAGTCGCACGGCCTCGGCGAAGCCACTGCCCCCCTCGGGTAGCTGGACTTCACCCGACGGGATGCGAAGGTCGAGCAGGACCGCCGTCGGCCCGAGACAGCCGACACTGGCGGGTCGGCCGACCGGCTGCGTGCAGGGCCCGGTGGTCACCGTGTCGAGGGGACGGAGATCGGCCGTGACCACGCTCGCCCGTAGGCATGCGGTGTCGGTGAAACCCTCGGGTCCGACGAACACGACATGGCCGGTTCCCGCGTACTGGAAGAGCGACGCCCGGACATCGCCGGGGGCGAACGGGAAGTCGATCAACGGAGCCACGGTGATGCGGTCGACCTCCTCGCCCTCTCCGGCGGCGACGGCGACCGTGTCGGCGAGTCCGGTCGTGAGCACCTCGTTGGCCACCGGTGGACCACCCTCGCGGGCGGCGAGGGCCGGTGGCTCGTCGTCGCCTTCGAAACGGAATGCGCCGGACGTGCGGCCCTCCTCCGCGAGGAACTGGTTCCAGAGCACCACACCGCCGATCACGACCACGATCGTCGCGGCCGCGCCGACCAGCAGGTTGATGATGCGCTGCTTGCGACCCTTCTGCAGCGCGTCGCTCACCTGGCGCTCGTCGAGTTGCTCCTGCAGCGTCAGCGGTCCGAAGGCCTCCGAACTCGCGCCACCGGCGATGAGATCGCGCCACGCCTCGACCCGTGGCGCCGGCATTCGGGCCAGATAGGTCTCGAACGACGCGGCGACCCCCTCGCTGAACAACAGCATCAAACCGTTGGCCCGTGCGTGCTCGACCGGGTCATCGAGGTACTGAGGCATGGTGCGCTCGCCGGCCACCGCGACCAGGAACCCGTGGGCCTGCTCGTCGGCCTCGTCGAAGCTCCACGTCGGCCCGGGCGGCGCCAGCGGCGGCACGTTGGGTTCGCCGCCCGCGCGCAGGAAACCCGAGGTGACCATGAACGAGTCAGGTCGGATCTCGAGGTCTCGGTCCTCCGACGGGAGGGTCACGGGTTCGTCGGGGGCGCGGTCGGTGTCCCAGGAGTCTTGGTCGATGGCCAGAGGCTAGGCCCCGGACGGGCACGGAGGGTGGCGGCCGCTCGGGAGCTGACAGACTGCGAACGTGACCCGACCTCGCCTCGTCCTCGCATCGTCCTCACCCCGCCGCCGCGAGATCCTCGGTCGCCTCACGGATGACTTCGTCGTGCAGCCGGCGGACATCGACGAGACCCCGCGTCCGTCCGAGGATCCGGTCGCCTACGTCGTCCGTCTCGCCGAGGAGAAGGCCCGCGCCGTTGCCGATCCCGGCTGTGTGGTCATCGGAGCCGACACGTCGGTCGTGCTCGACGGCGAGATCCTCGGCAAGCCACGCGATCGCGCCGACGCTGCTGCGACCCTACGGCGGCTCGGCGGGCGTCGCCACGCGGTGGTCACCGGTGTCGCCGTTGCCGTCACGGACGACGACGGTGCCGTACGCGTCACGTCGGGACACGAGGAGTCGACGGTCGAGTTCGACCCGCTGTCCGACGAGATGATCGAGTGGTACGTCGCCACCGGTGAGGCCGACGACAAGGCTGGCAGCTACGGACTCCAGGGTGCAGGCGGGCTCTTCGCCGACCGGGTAAACGGCAGCGTGTCGAACGTGATCGGTCTCCCGATGGGGCGGCTCCACCGACTGTGCCGGGACGCGGGGGTCGACCTGCTCTCCCACCCGGGTGCGTCATGACCGGCGAATCCTCCCTCGTCGAGCGCCTGGTCGACGAGGTGCGAGCCCACCTGCTGGCCCCACCGAGCGGTGACGACCCGGTCCTTCGCTTCGGCAACCCGGCGGAGATCGATGCTGCCTTCGCTGAGACCGTTTCGCTGCGGTTCCGCGAAGAAGAGCCGGCCCACGACCCCGACCGAGTGGTCGCCGCCGCTCGCCAGGTCATCGACTGGTCGGTGGCCACCGCCCACCCGAGGTTCGCGAACCAGAACTTCGCCGGGGCCGATCCCATCGGCGTCGTCGGTGACTGGCTCGGCGCCGCGCTCAACACCACCGGTGCCACCTACGAGGTAGCCCCGGTGTTCACGCTGATGGAGCACGCCGTGCTCGACAAGCTGGCCCGCCTGGCCGACTTCCCGACCACCGGCGACGTGCACCAGCCCCCGCCGGGCATGTTCTGCCCCGGCGGGTCGGTCGGCTTGCTCTTCGCCTTGCAGCTGGCGAGGCATCGGCTCGACCCCGACGTGACCCGTCGCGGTGCCGACGGCACCCGGTACGCGGTCTTCGTGTCCGAGGCCGGGCACTACTCGACCCGGAAGTCCGCCGCACTGCTGGGGCTCGGCACCGACGCCGTCGTAACGGTCGCCGTCGATCGCGACGGCGCCATGCAGCCCGACGCGCTCGGACCGGCGATCGAATCGGCCGTCGCAGCCGGCCGCGAACCGCTGGCCGTGATCGCGACCGTCGGCACCACGGTCACCGCGGCGTTCGACCCGATCGCTGCGATCGTCGACGAGTGCGCAGCTCGTGGACTGTGGCTCCATGTCGACGGCGCCTACGGAGGATCGGCTCTCTTCTCCCCCGATCAGCGGGCCCGCCTCGATGGACTCGCACGGGCCGATTCCCTGGTGTGGGACCTCCACAAGATGATGGGCATGACCCAGCAGTGCTCGGTACTGCTCGTGCGCGAGCCCGAGCAGCTCGACTCGTGCTTCGCGGCCCGGGCCGACTATCTCTTCCAGCCCGACAAGCGCAACGCCGCCCTCGACGCCGGCGATCGCACGTTTCAGTGCGGGCGACGGACCGACGTCATCAAGCTTTGGCTCGCATGGAAGGCCCACGGCGACGCGGGGATGACGGCCCGGGTGGACCACGCCGTCGCCGTCGCCGACCATGTCCGCCATCGCGTCGATGCTTCCGGCGGACGCTTCGCATTCACCGTGCGGGGCGACTTCACCAACACCTGCATCCTCTGGGTCCCGCCTGAGGCGCGACCCCTCGACCTCGGGGCGCTTGACGACTCACTGCGGAACCGTCTCCACTCCCTGGCACCGGCCGTGAAGGCCCGGATGCAGGACGCCGGCACGGCGATGGTCGGCTATCAGCCCATCGACGGACTGAACTGCTTCCGTCTGCTCTTCATGAATCCGGCGGTCACGGTCGCCGATGCCGACGCGCTGCTCTCGCTGATCGACCGGTACGCGAGCGAGCAGTGGAGTTCGTAGCCTGGATGCATGTCCGTGCCGACCGCCCCCGACGCGCAAGCGCCCGCCCGCGCCGGTGAGTTCGCGCCAGTGTCGATCGGCGACCTCGAGGTATGGCCACCGGTCGTGCTGGCCCCGATGGCCGGGGTCACCAATGCGCCGTTTCGCACGCTGTGCCGCCGATACGGCGCCGGGCTCTACGTCAATCAGATGATCACGGCCCGGGCGATCGTCGAGGGGCATCGAAAGAGCCTCGAACTCGCCGCTTTCGCCCCGGACGAGAGCCCCCGCAGCATCCAGCTCTACGGCACCGAGCCGTACTCGATCGGCGAGGCCACCCGTCGTCTCGTCGGCGGCGAGAGCCACGACGGCCGACGCGTCGACCACATCGACATGAACTTCGGTTGCCCGATGAAGAAGGTCACCCGACACGGCGGCGGGGCGGCGCTCCCGTGGAAGCGTGAGCTGTATCGCTCGATCGTGCGGGCAGCGGTCGACGCCGCCGGCGACGTCCCGGTCACGGTCAAGTTCCGGGTGGGGATCGACGACGACGCCATCACCTTCCTCGACGCCGGTCGTATCGCGGAGGACGAGGGCTGTCGCGCTGTGGCGCTCCATGCTCGCACCGCCAACCAGCTCTACAGCGGCACGGCCGACTGGCGCCGCATCGCCGAACTGAAGTCAGCCGTCACCAGCATCCCCGTCTTCGGCAACGGCGACATCTGGGAGGCCGACGACGCCCTGCGAATGCTGCGCGAAACGGGAGCCGACGGCGTGGTCGTCGGCCGCGGCTGTCTGGGCCGCCCGTGGATCTTCCGGGACCTGGCCGAGGTGTTCGACGGCCGTCCCGTGCCGCCGCGGCCCGATCTGGGTGAGGTCCTCGACGGCATGGTCGAGCACGCCGAGCTCCTGTGCGACTGGATGGGCGAAGCGCACGGCATCCGCGACTTCCGCAAGCACACCGGCTGGTACCTCAAGGGCTTCCCCACCGGCAACGAGATCCGCCGACGTCTCAACAAGGTCGCCTCTCTCGACGAGATGCGCGCGCTGGTCGGCGGCCTCGACCGGACACTCCCGTTCCCCGAGGGCGGGATGCGCATGGTCCGAGGCCATCACGGGTCACCGAAAGACGTGCACCTCCCGGAGGGCTGGCTCGACGACCGCGACGGCGAGGTCGCGCTGCCCCGCGG
>JBDQKM010000068.1:0-16569 GCA_040263275.1 Acidimicrobiales bacterium | reverse complement strand
GACGACCACGACCACCACGAAGGCGCCACCTCCCCCGACCACCACGAAGGCGCCACCGCCCGCGAGGCCCGAGATCCGGGCCACGGCCGTGGTCGACTGCGCGGCCGATCAGGTCTATGTCCTCCTCGGCAACGACGGTGAGGCGGGTGCACGGGTCGACGTCGCCCTCCCGCAGGCCGCGATCGACTCCGGGGTCGACGTCGCCGGCCGATCGAGCACCACCAGCTCGTTGCCCATCGGGCAGCTCGACGGTGGCGCCGAGATCCGTGTCTCCGATGCCGACACCGGTGAGATCTACGTGCGAACCCCGATCGAGATCGATTGCAGTGACCCGGCGCGACCCACCGCGTCCACGGTGCTCGACTGCGGAGCCGACGTGCTGGTCGTCGTACTCGGCAACGAGGCCGGGGATCCCGCGGCGCTGACCGTGGTGCACGAACGGGTCGCGATCGTCGCCGACGTGGTCGTGACCGAGGGCGAGACCGTGCAGGTCGAGATCCCGCTCGCTGGTGCCGCCACGATCCCGGTGCGGGTGCTCGATGCCGACGGCCGCGATGTCGTGCGCGTCCAGGTCGACAACATCTGTCCGCCCTCCGATCCCGTGCCCGACGACGGTGACGACACCACGGATGCAGAGGATCCGACCGGAGACGCCGGTGGCGGAGCCGACTCCGCACCCGCGACGTGCGCCGAGTCGGTCGATGCGGCACCGGCCTGTGCCGAGGTGCGCGTGATCGTCGAACCCGACTGTCCGAAGTCGCTGGCCAACGTCTCGATCCGCCGAGAGGGGATCGGTCGGGAGCGGTTCGTCGTGCTGCTGGGTGGCACGATCGCGGGCGTCATGGCCATCGACGGCACCGGCGACGGCACCGTCCCCGTCTCCGTCGGCGAGACCGACGCGGAGCTCACCGTGTCCCGTTCGACCTCCACCGAAGCCATCGCCGTCGGGGTGTTGCGTTGTGGGGGAGGATCGAGCCGGGCCGGACCGATCGCGGCCTCGCTCGTGGTGTTCGCCGTCCTGGCCACGGCCGCGGGCGTGATGCCCTGGCCGCTCAGACCCGGGCCGGTCTGAGCGGGCCGGCGAGGGTGGCGCGATGGTTGGGCCGAGGGGCCTATTGTGAGGCCTCACCAGGCCCCCGTAGCCTGGAACCACGGGGAGGCATCGACCCGTCGGACTGCAATTTGGTCGCTCTGTCCGACGGTGAGCCAGAGCGAAACCGGCCCTGTCCACGTCACACCAACGTTTCCACAGAGAGCGGTTTCCACCATGTTCACCCGGATGAGGCTTGTCCCGATTCTTGCGATCACTGCGGCGCTGGTGTTCTTTCCCACCTCGATCAGTTCCGCGCAGGACGCTCGCACCCTCGACTGCGACGGTGCCGAGTCGGTGATCGCCTTCCCGTACAACGGGTACGGCGCAGGTCCGGAGTCGGTGCTGGTCGTCGGCAACGCCGTCAACTACCCGACCACGTTGACCGTGTCGGCTGCGCTTCCGGCCGGCACCTACGACGTCGTGGCCGGCGCCTACGACGGTTACTTCGGCCGCTCCAACACTCCGGCGCAGGACTACGAGGAGTACGTGCTCCAGTTCCTCGATGCCGGTGGCGCCGTCGTCGCCACCTCGGCCATGAGCGGCGATCTCGTCGACTTCACCGAGGAAGCCAGCTGGCGGGGATCGGTCGGCCGGGTCGTGCTCGACCGTGACGTGACGGCCGTACGAGCAGTCCACGCCCATCTCGGCAACGCCGCGATCATCGCCATCGGTCAGGCCCAGTCGGTTCAGCCCACGTGCCTCGGCACCACTCTCGTGCCGCCGCCGACCACCACGACGACGACGGTTGCGCCGACGACCACCATCGCTTCGCCGACCACGTCGATTCCGGTCACATCCTCCACGACGACAACCACGACCACGGTCCCGACCCAGGTCCTGCTCGAGGTCGAGGAGATGCCCGATCCGGATCCGGTCGTCGGGAATCCCACCTTCACCGGCTGACCGCCGGTTGCGGCCGACCAGGCCGCGAGAACGCACCCTGGACAGCAAGGGCGGGGCCACAGCGCCCCGTCCTTCGCCGTTTTCGGGACTCCGTTCGGGAGAAACCCCGTGGGTGTTGCCCGAGTCGGCGGTTAGCCTCGCCCGGTAACGCAGGTCCTCGAGAGGAGAGCGCCGTGCCCGCGACCGTCGTCGTCGGTACTCAATGGGGTGACGAAGGGAAGGGGAAGTTCACCGACCTCGTCGCCAAAGAGATGGAGATGGTCGTCCGCTACCAGGGCGGCCACAATGCGGGCCACACGCTCGTGGTCGAGGGTGAGACCTTCGCACTCCAACTCGTACCGAGCGGAATCCTCTACGACCACATCACGCCCGTCATCGGCAACGGTGTGGTCGTCGACCCCCGTGTCCTGCTCAAGGAGATGGACACGCTCGAGTCCAAGGGGGTCGACTGCAGCGCCCTCAAGGTCTCCGGCAACGCCCACCTGATCATGCCGTACCACCAGGAGCTCGACGCCCTCCACGAGCGTCACCTCGGTGACGGCAAGCTCGGCACCACCAAGCGGGGTATCGGACCGGCCTACGCCGACAAGGCCATGCGCGTCGGTCTGCGGGTCCAGGACCTCCAGGACCCCAAGATCTTCCGCCAGAAGCTCGACGTGGTGCTCGGCTACACCAACCAGGTGCTCACCAAGGTGTTCAACCGGCTACCGGTCGACGCCGATGCGATCGCGGCCGAGTATCTCGACGTCTGCGCGCCCCGGGTCATCCCCCACATCGCCGACGCGATCTCGCTGGTCCACGACGCGCTCGAGACCGGCCAGGGCGTGCTGCTCGAAGGTGCGCAGGCGACCTTCCTCGACCTCGACCACGGCACCTACCCGTTCGTGACATCGTCCAACCCGGTGGCCGGCGGCGCCTGCACCGGTGCGGGCGTCGGCCCGCGCGACATCGATCGCATCATGGGGATCGCCAAGGCCTACGTGACCCGCGTCGGCTCCGGACCGTTCCCCACCGAACTCCACGACGAGATCGGTGACCATCTGGTCGATGTCGGTCACGAATACGGCACCAACACGGGCCGTCGTCGGCGGCCCGGCTGGTTCGATGCCGTCATGATGCGCCAGGCGGTGCGGGTCAACTCGCTGTCCGAGGTCGCGCTCACCAAGCTCGACGTGCTGGACGCCCTGCCGTCACTCAAGGTCTGTGTCGCCTACGAGATCGACGGGGTCCGTCACGAGCGGTTGCCCTACCACCAGAGCCAGCTCCACGGCGCCACGCCGATCTACGAAGAGCTCCCCGGCTGGGAGACCGATCTCAGTGCGATCACCAACCCGAGCAGCCTTCCGGCCAATGCCGCGGCCTACATCGAGTTCCTCGAGGAGCAGGTCGGCGTGCCCATCCGTCTCGTCGGGGTCGGTCCCGGCCGCGAACAGTTCCTCGATCGCGCCGCATGAGGGTGGGCGTCGGGAACGCCAGTGGTGTTCCCCTCAGCCGAAGGGTTGGCTCCAGTCGATGGGTGGGGCGACACCGTCAGCCGGCTTCTCTTCGGGAGCAGGCGCCGGCGCCGGCGGCGGCGGGACCTCGTTGAAGCTGTCGGCGAGTTCGGCTGCGAATTCGTCGCCGCTGTCGGGCACCGTCGCCGGGACCCGCTGGAGATCGTCCTCGGTCGGCGCAAGCGGGTCGCTGAGCACCGGATTCGAGTGGGAAGCCTCGGCGGCCGCTGTCGCGGCCTGGCGGCTGGCGACGCGGGCGTCCCATGCCTTCACCCGCCGCTTGACGTCGCGTTTGGCCATCTCGGGACGGGCGGCATGGCTCCGGACCCCGCCCGCCACCATGGCGCATTCCTTGCAGAACGGCTTCTTGGCGCCGAACGGAAAGACCAGGCACAGCTCGCAGTACTCGAGGCCACATCGTCGACAGACGTTCTCTGACTTCTCGAAGCTGTGGTCCTGGCAAAGACCGGTGAGGTCGACAGTCACTGGGCATTCTCCTCGTGTTCTGTCTCTCCCGTCGGCAGGTATCCCCCGGTTCTTGATGAGTCGAACGACCAGTGAAAGGGTCACTTCGTGACTGTGATGCCCAACCTGCTCTCCGAGCGCTACGCCAGCGCGGCCATGAACGAGATCTGGTCGCCCGAACGCAAGATCGTCCAGGAGCGGCGTCTGTGGCTCGCGGTGCTGCGGGCCCAGGCCGAGCTGGGCGTCGAGGTGCCCGCCGGCGTCGTCGAGGCCTACGAGGCGGTCATCGATCAGGTCGACCTGGCGTCGATCGCGGCCCGCGAAGCCGTCACCCGACACGACGTGAAGGCCCGCATCGAGGAGTTCTGTGCGCTGGCCGGTCACGAACACATCCATCGCGGGATGACGTCACGGGATCTCACCGAGAACGTCGAGCAGCTACAGGTGCGGGAAGCCCTCGAACTGGTCCGTGACCGAATGGTCGCCGTCCTGGCCCGGGTCGGCGGGCTGGCCGCCACCCACGCCGATCGCGTCATGGTGGCGCGGACCCACAACGTCTCGGCCCAGGCGACCACGCTCGGCAAGCGCTTCGCCGACGTTGCCGAGGAACTGATGATCGGGCTCGAGCGGGTCGAGGGCCTCCTGGGTCGATACCCCCTGCGCGGGATCAAGGGACCGGTGGGCACCCGGCTCGACCAGCTCGACCTCCTCGGCGATCCGGCCAAGGTCGATCAGCTCGAGGCGGCGGTCGCCACTCATCTCGGCTTCGCCCGTGTGGTCGACAGCGTGGGGCAGGTCTACCCGCGTTCGCTCGACCTCGACGTGGTGTCGGCCCTCGTGCAGGCCGTCTCCGCGCCGGCCAGCGCGACCACGACGCTTCGGCTCATGGCCGGTCAGGAACTGGCGACCGAAGGTTTCCGGCCCGGGCAGGTCGGGTCGACCGCGATGCCACACAAGATGAACGCCCGCAGCGCGGAGCGTGTGGGTGCGCTGCGGACGGTGCTCGACGGCCACCTCACGATGGCGGCGAGCCTGGCAGGCCGACAGTGGAACGAGGGCGACGTCAGCTGCAGCGCAGTGCGGCGGATCATGCTGCCCGACGCGTTCCTTGCCACCGACGGGCTGCTCCAGACCGCGCTCGTGGTCTTCGAGGAGCTGGGCGTGTTCCCCGCAGTGATCGAGGCCGAGCTGGCCCGCGATCTGCCGTTCCTCGCCACCACCCGTGTGCTGACCGCGTCGGTCGACCGCGGGTTGGGTCGCGAGGAGGCGCACGAACTCGTGAAGGAACACGCGGTGTCGGCGGCACTCGACCGTCGCGAGATGTCCGGTGCCCTCGGCCTCGTTGACCGGTTGGCCGACGACGAGCGAATCCCGCTCGACCGCGGCGACATCGAGGCGTTGCTCGCCAACCCGGCCGAGTTCACCGGCACGGCCATCGACCAGGTCCGCCGCATCGTTTCGCGGGTCGACGCGATCGTGGCCCGACACCCCGAGGCTGCCGCGGCGGTGTCGGAGGTGCGCGTCTGATCAGGCGCCGCGGCCGATACCCGCTCGCTTGAGCACGGCGGCGGGCACGCCGACCTCGCGCCAGGCCGAGTAGCTGATGCCCTTGCGTTCGCCGTAGGCCGCAGCAGCCGCGACGAATCCTTCCTCGAGGGCCGACAGGTCGATGGTGGTCTCGGCCGCGGCGATCGCGGCGGCGAGGTCGAGCCGTTCCTGCACGAGCTGGAGACGGGTCATGGGATCGGCCGAGTCGATCGTGGACTCGATCGTGGCCAGACGGGCCCGCATCGATTCGGGCGTGCGCTTGCGACCCCGCTTGGGGCGGTGGGCGTCGAGCGCCCCGAGATAGCTGCGGACGGCGCGGCCCTGCGCCCGCCCTTCGGCCAATGCGGCCTTGTGTTCGTCGGTCATCTCTTTGCGTGGTGCCATCGTGTTCCTCGTTCGTTGCGGTTGGCTTCGTCGGTGACGGGAATATGGCCGCCGTTGTGGGTGCACCATATCGGTCTGTCCGGTCGGTCGTATAGGCGGAATCAGGCACGTTTCCATTTGCCCGACACGCCGAAATCGGCCCTCGTGGGCTCGGGTAGAGTCGGACCCATGGCCTCTCCCGCACTCGTCGCCCACCTGATGCAACACTCGGTTCGCGAGGGCGATTTCACCCTGAAGTCCGGCAAGAAGAGTCGGTGGTTCATCGATTCCAAGCAGACCGTGTGTCGGCCCGACGGCGTGCTCGCCGTCGCCGACGCCGCCCTGACCGTGATCCCCGACGAGGCGACCGCGATCGGCGGGCTCACGATGGGGGCAGATCCGGTCGCGTTCGGGATCGCCGCGGTTGCCGCGACCCGGGGTCGTGACCTTCGTTCGTTCTCGATCCGCAAGGAGGCCAAGGGCCACGGGGTCACCGGACGCTTGGCCGGCGCGCTCCAGGAGGGCGACAAGGTCGTCATCGCCGAGGACACCGTCACCCGGGGCATCTCGCCGCTCGAGGCCGCGACGGCAGTGCGCGAACTCGGCGCCGAACCCGTCCTGATCCTCTCCATCGTCGACCGCGGCGGCACCTGCGAGGCGATGGCCGCGGCAGAGGGGATCCCCTTCGTCGCGCTGGTGACCGCCATGGACCTCGGATTCGACTACGGCGACTGAGGCGGGTGGCGATAGCGTTTCGCCCGTGCAGAACGCCCCGACCGCCGCCTTCTCCATCACGCTCAAGATCTCGCTCGACAATGTGCCGGGCACCCTGGGCCGATTCGCCACCGCCATCGGCGCGGCCGGCGGCAACATCGCCGCCATCCCCGGGTTCGAGGCCAAGGGCCCGACCGTGGTGCGCGCCATCGACGTGCACTGCCGATCCGAGGAACACGCCGAGCAGATCGCCGAGGCCGTCGACGCGCTCGACGGCGTCACGGTGGTCGAGTGGTGGGATCGCACCTACAAGCTCCACGAGGGCGGGAAGATCGAGGTCCTGGCCCTGTGCTCGGTCGCCGATGCCGACGACCTCGCCATGGCCTACACCCCCGGCGTCGCGCGTGTCTGCATGAGCATCCACGAGAACGAGGCGCTGGCCCACCAGTACACGATCAAGAAGAACACGGTGGCGATCGTCAGCGACGGCAGCGCCGTGCTCGGCCTCGGCAACATCGGTGCCGCGGCCGCCATGCCCGTGATGGAGGGCAAGGCGCTCCTCTTCAAGGAGTTCGGTGGCGTCGATGGCTTCCCGATCTGCCTCGACACGCAGGACACCGAAGAGATCATCGAAACGGTCATCCGGCTCGCGCCCACGTTTGGCGGCATCAACCTCGAGGACATCGCGGCGCCGGCCTGCTTCGAGATCGAGGAGCGCCTGAAGGCGGCGCTCGACATCCCGGTCTTCCACGACGACCAGCACGGCACTGCCGTGGTCGCCCTCGCCGCGCTGAACAACTCGCTGAAGCTCGTCGACAAGAAGATGGGCGACATCAGCGTCGTCATCTCGGGCATGGGCGCCGCCGGTGTCGCCTGCGGAAAGATCCTGCTCGATGCCGGTGTCGGCGAGGTGGTCGGCGTCGACAGCATCGGCGCCGTCTACTCGGGGCGCGACAAGCTCAACTACGCCAAGCAGTGGTTCGCCGACAACACGAATCCCGACCGCAAGGCCGGCACGCTGCAAGAGATGCTGCACGGCGCCGACGTGTTCATGGGCGTGAGCGCACCGAACCTGATCGACGCCTCCGACCTGCGCAACATGGCGAAGGAACCGATCGTCTTCGCGATGGCCAACCCCGATCCCGAGATCCGGCCCGAGCAGGCCGATGGGCTCGCCGCGGTCATGGCGACCGGTCGCTCCGACTTCCCCAACCAGATCAACAACGTGCTGGCGTTCCCCGGCATCTTCCGCGGTGCCCTCGACGCCAACGCCCACTCGGTCACCGAGAACATGAAGGTTGCGGCCGCGGCCGCGATCGCCGGCTGTGTCAGCGACGAGGAACTCCACCCCGGCTATGTCGTGCCCTCGGTGTTCGATCACTCGGTGGCCCCGGCAGTGGCCGTCGCGGTGGCTGATGCGGCGGTCGCTGACGACGTGATCCGTAGCTGATCCGGGCTGTCCACGGGGGCGGCGCAACCAATAGGGTCTGGCCCCATGCCGAACCCCGACTACCCGAATCTCCTCTCGCCTGTGCGCATCGGCACAATGGAGCTCCGGAACCGGATCGTGATGGCGCCGATGGGGGTCGAGATCGTCGACTCCGACGGTCGGGCCAACGAGGGGATCGTGCGTTACTACGAGGAGCGGGCCCGCGGCGGCGCGGGGCTGATCATCACCGAGGTCGCCGCGATCGCCTACCCGAGCGGCGCCAACTCGGTGCACCAGCTGGGCATGTCACAGGACACGTTCATCCCCGCCCTGCGGGAACTGACCTCGGCCGTCCACCGCCACGACGGAAAGATCGCGGTCCAACTCGTGCACCACGGCAAGGTCTCGCGGGTCGACACCGCCAAGGGCAACGACGTGCTCGTGCCGTCGATTCCCGAGTGGCACGGCTCGCTCAGCATGATCCAGGACCTGACGGATGCCGAGCTGGGCCTGATGGCCGCCGCCAACGGAGGCGGATCGCCCCAGTACAAGGCGATGACCACCGACGACATCGCCCAGGTCACCGATGACTTCGTGGAGGCGGCCCGTCGGGCCAAGGAAGCGGGCTTCGACGGGGTCGAGATCCACGGCGCCCACGGCTACCTGCTCTCCGGCTTCCTCTCGAAGCAGTGGAACACGCGCGACGACGAATACGGGGGGAGCATCGAGAACCGGTCGCGGTTCCTGTGTGAGGTGTTGCGCGCGGTCAAGGCGGAGGTGGGCGGCGACTATCCGGTGTGGTGCCGCCTCGATGCCGTCGAGTACCAGACCCCCGACGGCATCGTCTTCGAGGACACCGAGATCACGGCCCAGCTCGCCGTCGAGGCCGGGGCCGATGCCATCCACCTGAGCGCCTATGGCGACATGACGTCGGCGTCCGCGTTCACCGAGGGGACGTTGCCGCACCGCGAGGCCAAGCACGCCGCCCTCTCCGGGCGGCTGAAGAAGCGGGTCACGGTGCCGGTCATCGGTGTCGGTCGCATCCGGCCCGAGACCGGCGAGGAGATGATCGGCCACGGCAAGGCCGACCTGATCGCGATGGGCCGGCAGATGCTGGCCGACCCCGAAACGGCGCGGAAACTCACCGAGAACCGCGAGGCCGACATCCGGCCCTGCATCAACTGCTACACGTGTGTGGCCCAGCCGTTCTTCGATCAGCGCGTGCGCTGCGCGGTGAATCCGGTCCTCGCCAACGAGGTCGAGCTCGGCGAGATCGAGCGTACGAAGTCCTCGACGGCGAAGAAGGTCGTGGTGGTCGGCGGCGGCCCCTCCGGTATGGAAGCCGCACGGGTGGCTGCCCTGCGTGGCCACGAGGTGACCCTGCTGGAGGCCTCGGACCATCTGGGCGGTGCACTGCGCTTCGCGGCCCTCGTGTACGAACCCAACCTGCGGTTGCTGCACTGGCTCACCGGGCAGATGGACGCACTCGACATCGATGTGCGCACCGGCACCCCGGCCGACGCCGACATGATCCGGCAGCTGGCCCCCGACGAGCTCATCGTCGCGACCGGTGCCGCCCGGGAACGGTCCGCCCTTCCGGGGGCCGATCGTCGGCTCGTCGTCGACGGCGACGACCTGCGAGCCATGCTGACCGGGTCGGGCGACATGCGCGCGGCGTTGAAGAAGCTGCCCCTCGCGGGACGCATCGCCGCCACCGTCGGGCGTCGAGTGGGTCTGCTCGACGATCCCGGACGTCTGGCCAAGCTCACCGAGCACTACATGCCCATCGGCAAGCGGGTGGTCATCGTCGGAGGTGGCCTCGTCGGTATCGAACTTGCCGAGTTCCTCGTCGATCGCGACCGTGAGGTCACGGTGCTCGAGGAGGGTCCGGTCCTCGCCACGGAGATGGCGCATCCCCGTCGTTGGCGAGTGCTGACCGATCTCCGCGACCACGGGGCGCAGCTCGTCACGGGCGCCGCCGTCAGCCGCATCGACGAGAAGTCCGTGAGCTATGTGGTGGGTGACGACGACGATGGGGTGGCCTCGACGATCGAGGTGGACTCCGTCGTGATCGCCACCGGCCTCGTCGCCGACGAAGGCGTGGCCGACCGCCTGCGGTCGGCTGGCTTCGCCCCGACGGTCGTGGGCGACTGCAAGGGCGTCGGCTACCTCGAGGGTGCGATGCACGAGGGCTTCCACGCCGGCCTCGCCGTCGGCTGAGGACGCCTCGGAGCGGGAAAACACGAACGACCCGGCGTCGTCCCCTTGGAGACACGGCCGGGCCGCCCTTGTGGTGTGGTCGGGACCGGCGTCGATCCGGTGACCTACCGCTTTTCAGGCGGTCGCTCTGCCAACTGAGCTACCCGACCCCACAAACGGCCACCCCGGAGGGTGGCCGTGTGGCGGTCCTGACGGGATTTGAACCCGCGGCCTCCACCTTGACAGGGTGGCGATCACTCCAAACTGATCTACAGGACCCCCCGCCCGGCGGACCGGGCGAAGATTCTGCCGTGCCGCCGGAGCGCCACCGCAGAGAGTCAAAAGGTACGGCACGAACCCCGCGATCACAACCCGGTAACGATGGTGCTCGTCTAGGTTCGTCAGCGATGTCGACACCACTGCGGCCGTGGTCCGTCCGCGCGGTCAACCTCCCCGAGCACGCCGACAACCCCGTGCACACCCGCGAAGGCGGATTGGCGGCCGGATACGCGGGCGCCGTGGTCGCCGGAACAACCGTCTACGCGTATCTCACGCGACCCGTCGCGGAGGCGTGGGGGGTCGACTGGGTGACCGGCGGAACCGCCGAGGTGCGCTTCCGGGCCCCGATTCTCGCCGACGAAGCGGTCGACATCGTCCCGAAGGAGACGGACGACGGGTGGACCGTCGAAGCCCGCACCGCCTCCGGGACCGGCGCGGTGCTGCACGTGGGGCGAGACGGGTCGGCCCCCGTGGATCCGTCGGGTGAACGCCTCGAGCCCCTCGTGGTCGAGTTGGACGATCGCTGGTCGGGCTACGCGGCGCGGGCCGGAGAAGACCTGCCCCTCTACGCCGAGGCGGGTCTCGTGCATCCGGTCGTGTGGCCGTCGTTGGCCAACCGTCTCTTCTCGACCCAACTCGTGGACGGTGCGTGGGTCCATACCCGAAGCGCGATCCGCCATCTCGGCGGGGCCCGCCCGGGCGAGACCGTCGTCGTCGAGGGCTGGCTCGTCGACCGGTTCGCCGGTCGGTCGGGTGAGCGTGCCGTCGTCGATGTAAGAGTGAGTGTCGGCAACCGCCCGGTTGCCGTGATCGAACACGAAGCCATCGTTCGCCTGGCATCGCCGGCGGCCGGGGCCGAATGAGGAAGAGGACGCTGTGAGCGTTGTCGAAGGCCATGCCTGGATCGCCGACGCATTCGGTCCGCCGGGCGACGTGCTCCGTTGGACCCCGCGGGGTTGGGAAGAGCCGGGCGATGGGGCACTGCTCGTAGAGGTCCTGGCGGCCGGGGTCGGTTTACCCGATTCGCTCATGCTGCAGGGCGTGTATCCCCTGGTCCGGCGACCGCCGATCACCCCGGGGCAGGAGGTCTGCGGCGTCGTGGTCGCGACGCCGGCCGGCTCGCGGTTCTCGGTCGGCGACCGGGTGCTGGGCCCGACCCACTTCTACGCCGGCTCGGGTGGCTTCGCCACGCACACCTACGTCACCGAGGCGCACGCATCCCTCGCGCCCGAGTCGCTCTCCGACGAGGCCGCTGCGGGCTTCTACATCGGCTACCGCACTGCCTACACGACGCTCGTGACGCGGGCGGCGCTGCAGCCGGGTGAGACGGTCCTGGTACTCGGCGGCTCCGGGAGCACGGGCGCGACGGCGATCTCGTTGGCCGCCGCGCTCGGCGCCCGGGTGGTGGCCGTTGCGAGTTCGGAGACGAAGCGTTCCTTCTGTGTCGGACTCGGGGCCGAGGCGGCGATCGAGCGGGATGCCGACGCGATCCGCGATGCCGTCGACCAGCACACCGACGGGCGTGGGTTCGACATCGTGGTCGACCCGGTGGGCGGCGCGATCGCCAACGCCGCACTGGGCGCGGTGGCCCGCTACGGACGGTTCGCCGTGGTCGGGTTCGCGAGCGGGTCGTGGGTCGAACCCGATCCGGTCGACATGGTGATGCGCAACTACTCGGTGGTCGGGGTGTTCGCCGCCGGGTTCACCGTCGAGGAGAACGCCGAGCACATCGCCGCCCTCCATCACATGGCCGACGAGGGGCGGATCTCCACGCCGATCGGGGAGATCGCCGACATGGCCGACGTGCCTCGGGTGATCGCGTCGCAGGGCTCGACGGCCGCGCCCGGGAAGCTGGTCGTGCGCGGCCAATCCGCGTCGGGCTGAAGCTCGGCCTACACTGCCAGCCGGTACGAGGACGAAGTCCGGTGAGATCCCGGCACTGTCCCGCAACGGTGGTTCGTTCACGGTTCTCCGGAACCGGAAACGACGAGTCCGGTCGAGCTTCGTGCCGAAGCGAACCGTAACCCTCGAGGAGTGGGGTTGGTCCGGTCGGCAGGAGTCCTGCCGTTCGAGCTGGCACAGACCCTCGGACGACAGGAGAACCCATGCACAGACCAACGATTCTGACCGCGATCATCGTCGCCCTCGCCCTGCTGGGCGCGGCCTGCGGCGACGACGACACTGCCGGCGAGAGCGACGCGACGACGACGGCGCCGACCGACGACGGAGTGGTCCAAGGCGACTTCCCCGTCACGATCGAGTCCGCCGGCGGCACGTGGACCCTCGAGTCCGCTCCCCAACGCATCGTGTCGCTGTCGCCGATGGCCACCGAGGTGCTCTTCGCCATCGGTGCCGGCCCCCAGGTCGTCGCCGTCGACGCGTACTCCTACTTCCCCGAGGAGGCACCGGTCACCGACCTCTCCGGCTTCGACCCCAACGTGGAGGCCATCACCGCGTTGGAGCCCGATCTCGTCGTGATCGTCAACGACGCCAACGAACTGATCGCCGGCCTCACCGCCCTCGACATCCCCGTCCTCGTGAGCGCGGCCCCGGCCGACATCGAGAGCGGCTACGCGTCGATGGCCGAGCTCGGGGTCGCGAGCGGCCGGATCGACGAGGCCGCGGTGGCCGTGGAGTCGCTGCGAGCCGAGATCGACGCGGCGTTGGCCGACGCGCCCCGGACGACGGCCCGGATCTATCACGAGCTCGGCGACTCGCTGTTCTCGGCCAGTTCCTTCGGTTTCGTCGGTGCGGTCTACGCCGAGATGGGCGCGACCAACATCGCCGATGCGGCCGATGCCGACCAGAGCGGCTTCCCGCAGCTCACCGAGGAATACATCGTCGAGGCCGACCCGGAACTGATCGTCATCACCGACCAGGTCGGCTACACCACCGATGACGTGCTCGGTCGGCCCGGGTGGGTCGAGATCACGGCAGTGACCAATGGCGACGTCGTGGTGGTCAATGCCGACATCGCGTCGCGTTGGGGTCCCCGCCTGCCCCAGTTCATCACCGCCGTCGCCGACGCCCTCGCCGGAATCGCCGTTCCGGCTTCGTAGTGACGTCGACTGCCTCCGCAGCCGCGGCCGAGCCGGAATCCGCCACCGACCTCGCGGTCGGGCGCGCCTTCCGGCTCCCCGCGGCTGCGTTGGCCGTTGGCATCGTGGCGGTGGCCGCGGTCGCCG
The DNA here is from genome assembly GCA_040263275.1 of Acidimicrobiales bacterium. Lineage (GTDB taxonomy): Bacteria > Actinomycetota > Acidimicrobiia > Acidimicrobiales > Aldehydirespiratoraceae > JAJRXC01. The sequence continues at coordinate 2,898 of JBDQKM010000068.1, read as the reverse complement.
TGTTCAGCGCCACCCAGGGCGCGGCCGGTCTCCCGGTGGGCGGGGTGCTGTCCGCCATCTTCGACCGGGTGCCCATGCTCGGGATCGAGAGCACCCTCAGCGAACGCCAGGAGAGCATCCTCTTCGAGATCAGGCTGCCTCGCATGGTGCTCGGCATGCTGGTCGGCGGCTCCTTGGCCATGGCCGGCGCCGCCTATCAGGGAGTGTTCCGCAACCCGCTCGCCGACCCGTACCTGCTCGGGGTGTCGGCCGGTGCCGGTCTCGGCGCGGTCCTCGCCCTCGGGTTCGACCTCGACGTCGGATGGGGCCCGTTCGATGCGGTCTCCGCCGCGGCGTTCGTCGGAGCGCTGGTCGCCGTCAGTTTGTCGGCGGCGATCGCCCGCGGGCCCGGCTCGTCGCCTGCCACGTTGCTGCTCGCCGGCGTGGCGATGGCGGCCCTGTTCTCCGCATCGCAGACCTTCGCGCTCCAACGGCTGAGCGACACCCGCGCCCGCGAGGTGTTGTCGTGGCTCTTCGGGCAGCTCAACACCAGCGGGTGGGAGCAGGTCTGGGTCCTGGGTCCCTACTTCATGGTCTGCGGTCTGATCCTCGTCCTCCACCGGCGCCACCTCGATGTCATGCGGGTCGGTGACGACGAGGCCGCGAGCCTCGGACTCGATCCGGCTCGAGCCCGACTCGTGATCGTGATCGCGGCATCGGTGCTCACCGCCGCGGCGGTGGCCGTGAGCGGCCTCATCGCCTTCGTAGGACTGGTGGTGCCCCACATCGTGCGACTGCTCGTCGGCAGCAGCTATCGGGCGATCGTGCCGCTGTCGGCGTTGTTCGGGGCGGCCTTCCTCGGCTTCGTCGACGTCGGCGCCCGAACCGTGCTCTCCCCGGCCGAACTGCCCGTCGGCGTCATCACCGCCTTCGTGGGTGCACCGTTCTTCGCGTTCATTCTCTGGCGGGGGAAGGCAGTGGCGGCATGAACGCCGTCGCCCTCCGCTGTAGCGAGCTCACAGTCCGCTTCGGTGATCGGGTCGCGGTCGATGCGGTGTCGGTCGATGTCGCGCCGGGAGAGTGGCTGGGGCTGATCGGCCCGAACGGCGCGGGCAAGTCGAGCCTGCTGGGCGCGCTCGCCGGCATCCACGACTACGAGGGTCTCGCTCAGCAGGGCCCGGGCGAGCCGATCACCCGTCGTGACGTCGCCTACGTCCCTCAGCTGCCGGTCGTGCCCGAGGGCATGACCGTTGCCGAATACGTCCTGCTCGGCCGCACCGCCTATCTCGGCTGGTTCGACCGCGAGTCCGCTGCCGATCGGGCGATCGTCGCCTCGGTGCTCGGCCGCCTGCGCCTCGACGGATTCGCCGCTCGGCCGCTGACCGAGCTGTCCGGGGGAGAGCAGCAGCGGGTGGCCGTCGCCCGTGCCCTCGTCCACGACGCGCCGGTGCTGCTGCTCGACGAGCCCACGAGTGCGCTCGACCTCGGGCACCAGAACGCCGTCCTGGAACTGGTCGATGGTCTCCGTCGAGAAGAGGAACTGACGGTCGTTGCGGCGATGCACGACCTGTCCACGGCGTCTCGGTTCGCGGACCGGCTCGCCCTGATCGATCACGGTCGGCTGGTCGCCCTCGGTTCGCCCGCCGAGGTGCTGCAGGCCGACGTGCTGTCGGAGATCTACGCGACGCCCTTGGTCGTCGAGCGACTCGCGGGCGAGATCGTCGTGCTCCCCGCCCCCCGCCGGCGCACCCGACGTTCGCCGATCGTCGGGACTGAGCGGTAGCGTCCGCAGCCATGGCGATCCCCGGAGAGCTCTATCTCGACCACCCCGTCCGGCCGGTCGCGGCCGGCGACGTGGTCGTGGCCGAGGGGGAGCGCAGCGGAACCCTGTTCGTCGTCGGCTCCGGCGAGTTCGAGGTGACCCGACAGGGGTCGACCATCGCGACGATCACCGAACCCGGCTCGGTCATCGGCGAGGGCTCGGTGCTGCTGGATACGCCCCACGGGGCGACCGTGACGGCGGCGCCGGTGGCCACCTGGGCATGCTCGACGAGATCCTGAGCGAACTCACCTTCGGCGCGTCACCAGCCGCCGAACCCGGGTCGGAGCGTGAACCCGACCCCTACTACTGAGGTCCGCTAACGAGGCCCGGCCGTCTGCGGGGCGGGGGCGGGCGGCCAGAGCGTGGCCTGATCCGTGCCGAAGGGCGACCACCACTCGGCGGTGCCCTCGGTCGTGTCGATCACCGCATGGGCGGGGGCCGGACCTCGCTGGCTCCCGGCGTTGATCACCCACGAGTCGCCCAGAGGCGCCAGCCACGACCCGCCGTCGAGGAAGGGGGAGTCGTGGATGTGGCCGGTGAGCACCAGGTCGGGCTGGTGCTGCTCGATCCAGCCGTTGAGGTCGCGATCACCGATGTGGCGTCGTCCGACCCACGACACCGGGAGCTCGTCGGGCGGATAGTGGTAGATCCAGATCCACCGGGCCGGCCGGTCGACGGCATCGGCCGCGAGCAGGGAGTCGACGTCGTCCCGGGTCTTGGGACCGTCCCACCACGGGCAGACCGTGATGCGGACGTCGTCGCGGTCGATCGTGGTGTAGTCGCACGCCACCCCGTCGTCACCGGATGCCTCGATCCAGGGAGCGCTCTTCTCCCCATGACCGTTGCGCGCGGTCAGGTCGTGGTTGCCGGAGCACATCACCACCGTCGCCCGCTGCCCGATCTTGGCGGCATAGGTGCGGATCACCACGATCTGCGATTAGAGGGGTACCGCGGACGAGAGATCCAGTTGGTCGCCGGCCAGGACGACGACGTCGAAGTCGGCTGCCTGGTCGAGCACCCAGTCGAAATGCGGCAACGCATAGTGGAGGTCGGACACGAGCAACAGCTTCATCGGCAGACCTCGTGGAGCAGGTCGG
>JBDQKM010000067.1:0-16891 GCA_040263275.1 Acidimicrobiales bacterium | reverse complement strand
TCGCGGCTATGTGTGTCTCGCCACGGCGCCGCACAAGAACTGGGTCGTGCTCGACGTCGCCGACGACGGACCGGGTTTCGAGCCGGAGACACCGGAGGCTCCGGCGGCCTCGGTCTCGCGATCGCGAAGCGCATCGTCGAGTGGCACATGGCACGCATCGAAGTGACGAATCGTCCCGAAGGTGATGCACTCGTGCGTGTGCTCCTGCCCCGCCACACGCCGGCGTGACCTCCCGTCGCCGGTGACGCCGTGAATCGTCGAGTTCTCGCGGGGTTGATCCTCGCCATGGCATTGCCCGCGCTCACGCTGATGGCGCTCGGCGCCGCAGCGCCGGAGATCGCGGGCGATCTCGGGCGCCTCGACCAGGTCGCCTGGCTGTTCGTCTCCTATCAGCTGGCCCTGGTGGTCACGGTGCCGCTCTACGGCAAGCTCGGCGACCTCCACGGCCGCCGCGTCGTCTTCCTCTCCTCGGTCGTCGTCTTCACCCTCGCGTCGATGCTGGCCGGTCTCGCCTGGTCGTTCCCGGTCCTGATCGCGAGTCGAGTGGTGCAGGGCATCGGCGGCGGCGGAATCATCAGCCAGACCCACGCCGTGATCGCCGACCTGGTCCCGGCCCGCGAACGGGGCCGGTATTCATGGGTGACCCCCACGGTGTGGACGGTCGCATCGTTCCTCGGCCCCGTCTTCGGCGGCGCCCTGGCCGAGCACGCCGGCTGGCGCTGGATCTTCCTGGTCAATCTGCCGTTCGGGCTCGTCGCGATCTGGTTCGTCCGCGACGCCTTCCCCAGTCGTGCGTCGGGCGAGGCCCGATCGTTCGACCTCCCGGGCGCGGTGCTGCTGGTGTTGTCCTACGGCGCACTGGTGTTCTCCGTGTCGGTGGGCGGCGACCTGTTCGAGTGGGACGACCCGATCGTGTTGGCCGGCCTGGCCGGTGGTGCGTTGCTCCTCGCCGGCTTCATCGCCCAGGAGTTGCGTTCCCCCGATCCGGTGATGCCGTTGTCGCTGCTGCGGGTCCCGGTCGTCCGGGCCAGTGCCGCGACCACCTTCTTCATCGGGACCGTGAACTTCATGGCGGTCGCCTTCCTTCCCCTGATGCTGCAGGTCGTGACGGGGGCGGGGAGTACCGAAGCCGGCCTCGCGCTGCTCCCGACGACCTTCGGTATCGCCGTGACCAGCACGATCGTGGGTCGTCTCGTGGTGCGTACCGGGCACTACCGGATCTGGCCGGCCCTCGGGTCGGCGGTGTTCGCGGCGGGCTATTTCGTACTGGCGTCGCTCGGCCCCGACCCGGCGACCGCCGTCGTGTGGCTCGGCACCGGCCTACTGGGACTGGGCATGGGTGCGGGGTCACCGGTGTTCATGTTGTCGATGCAGAACGCCGTGCCCCACCGCGACGTAGGGGTGGTGTCGGCCATGGCGATGTTCGCTCGCAACACCGGACAGGCCTTCGGGGTCGCCGTGGCCGGCGCGATCTTCGTCGGCCGGCTGTCGCATCATCTCGACCGGCTGGTCCCTCCCGACCGACTCGCCGGCCTCGATGTCGACGACCTGCGGGGGGACATCGACGTGATCCGGGGGTTGGAGCCCGACCTCGAGGCGCTGGCCGGAGACGCATTCCGCCTCGCGGTGACCGACGTCTTCACCATCGCGGCGTGGGGCGGCGTGTTGTCGTTCATCGCCGCGCTCACGATTCCGCAGCTGCGGCTGCGGGAGACGATCGACGGCTGACGATCGTCAGGCAGCGAGCGAGCGGGTGGCCACCCGCACGATGTCGTCCAGGGCGTCGACGAGTTCGGGGCACCCGTGGAAGAGGGTGTCGACCTCGGCGCCGGTCCAGGGTTCGCAGAGGGCCTCGGAGGGGAGGCCGGCCCGGATCCACGCGGTGGCGATGTGACGGATCGCGCTGTCGACCCGTGGATCGGCGGCCGTGACCGACTGGCTCGCCATGCGGTCGAGATCCCATTCGGAGTCGTGGACCAGCGGGCGACGCACGAGGTTCAAGCGGTAGCGCAGCGCCTCTGCCGCAATCCTCGTGTGGTTCACCCGGTGCCCTCCCCTGCGACCGCCCTGTGGACAACTCGCTCACGACAATAGAAACCCTGGCGTGAGGAGCGGTGGACCCTCGCGCGATCCGCGCGATCTCAACCGCGAACCGCGCGACCAGGACCTGACGATCGAGGTTGACAGGTCCTCAGGGTCGAGCGGGGCGACCGGACGGGCAGCACCCCTCGGCACACGGCATCGCGCGGGCCGGCAGTGCGCTCAACGCCCGGTGCGGCGCGTCGCCGGCGCGTTCCTCCAGCAGGGTGCGAAACGTGGCGATGAAGCGCGGGTCGGGCGCCGTCCCGGGTGTGGCGACGCGTTCCATTCGCATCCCGAGTTCGTCGGCGGTGGCCCTGGCCTCGGTGTCGAGGTCCCAGACGACCTCCATGTGGTCCGAGACGAACCCGATCGGCACGATCACCACGGCGCCGGTGCCGGCGGCGGCCAACTCCCGGAGATGATCGTTGATGTCGGGCTCGAGCCAGGGGACCGTCGGGGGCCCGGAACGGCTCTGCCAGGCCAGTGTCCACGGGACGTCGGGCGCGGCCTCGGCCACGAGGGCGGCGGTGGCCCGGAGCTGCGTCTCGTAGTCGCTCGACTCGGCCATGGCGGTCGGAATCGAATGGGCGGTGAAGACCAGGTGTGCGTCGGGGCCGAGCGCGGCGACGGCGCGGCGCACTCCGTCACGGAACGGCTCTACGAAACCCGGGTGGTCGAAGTAGTGCCGCACCCGGTCGATTCGGGGAGCACCCGCGCCCACCGCGGCGCGCGCCGCTTCGATGTCGTCGTTGTACTGGCGGCAACCGGAGTGGGAGCTGTAGGCCGAGGTGACGATCGCGAGGGCGTGGGTGATGCCGTCGTCGGCCATCTGCTGCACGGTGTCGGTCAGGTAGGGATGCCAGTTCCGATTGCCCCAGTAGACGGGAAGATCGTCGCCGTGGTCGCGCAACACAGCGTCGAGCGCGTCGACCATCCGCCGGCACTGGTCGTTGATGGGGGAGATGCCGCCGAAATGGGCGTAGTGGGCACCCACCACAGCGAGCCGCTCGTCGGGGATGTTGCGGCCCCGGGTGACGTTCTGGAGGAACGGGATCACGTCGTCGGGACCCTCGGGTCCGCCGAAGGAGACGAGCAGAACGGCATCGATGTCGGGCACGGGCCGAGGCTACCCACCAGGGTCACGGCTTTCGTCTTCGGGGGTCTTGTGGCTAGGGTCCTCCCGTTCTCCGGGTGGAGTGCGGTCAGGCGACCGCTCATGCGCGCACGCGTACCCGGCCGGGGTCTTCCACGATGCGTTCGCCCATTCCCACTCACCGCCCCCATCGCACCTTCGGGGTCATGCTCCTCGCCATCGCGACCAGCGCGATCCTGGCGTCGGGCCCGTTCGCGTCCGCCGACGAGATGGAGGAGCTCCGGGCGGGTGTGCCGACCGGCGAGGAAGTCCGGGCGACGATCGCCGACCTCTCCGCCGAGCGCGACGCCCTGCTGACCTCGCTGAGCGCGGCCGAAGCCGATCTGAGCGACACGCTCGACGCCCGCGACCGGTTCGACGAGGACCAACGACGGCTCGCCTCGCAGATCGAAGCCGCGACCGACCACCTGCGATCGGTTGCGGTGACCGCGTTCATCGCCGGTGGCGATGTCGGCGAGCTCCAGTTCCTCGTCAACGTCACCTCGGTTTCCGATCTCAGCTGGCGCCGTCACCTCCTGCGCAACCATGCCGGGTCGTCGCAGATCGCGCTCGAGCGGCTCGAGACGCTCGAGGCTCAAGCCAGCGACGAAGTGCGGGAGAGCATCGACACCGCCGAACGCCTCCGGATCGAGATCGACCGTCTCGAGATCCAGGTCGCCGAGCTCGCACCGCGCATCGCCGAGGCCCGGGATCTCGAGCCTCTGGCCGATGCGTGGGACCGGGCGGCGATCGCCATCGAGGAGGGCCGCTACGGGATCGCACCCTCCGACAAGTGGGAGAAGCTCCGATTCTGCGAGTCGACCCACAACTACCAGGCCACATCGCCCACCGGGAAGTACCGCGGCGCCTACCAGTTCGACTTCGCCACCTGGCAGACCGTCGGTGGCACCGGTGATCCGGCCGCTGCGCTGCCGGTGGAACAGGACGCCCGGGCCCGGGAGCTCTACGCCAGGCGCGGGCACTCGCCCTGGCCGGAGTGCGGTTACCACCTCCGCTAGCAGTGGTGTCCGGTTTCGTCAGCCACCGAGCAGGCGTCGGGCCGCGTTGGCCACTCGGCCGGGCTGGGGTGGTTCCCATCCCTCGGGCACGAGATGCGGAGCCTTCTGGGCCAGCACGGCGATCACCTGGTCGGCCGAGGGGTTCACCAGCCCGACGTCGTCGATGACGACGGTCGGGACCGTTTCGTTGCCGTTGGCCCATTGGCGCACCGTCGCCGCATCGGCCGGGTCGTCCCAGATGTTGTGCTTCTGCATGGGCACGCCGGCCTTGCCGAGGCTGCGGTCGAGCATCATGCAGAAGCCGCAACCCGGCCGCCAGTAGAAGTCGACGCCGGTCATCGTCTGGTCACTCATGTCGAAGAGAACCGTGCGGGGCGCGGGATTGTTCCCTCATGCCTCGACCGTGAAGTTCAGCAGGTCCTCATCGAGGGTGGAGAAGATGTGGTCGATCGATGCCCGACGAACGTTGGTCCGGGTCTTGGCAAAGCCGGACGGGCTGATGGCCTCGGCGTGCGCGGCGGCGAGTTCGAGAACGGTGGACTCCAGCTCCGCAGCGGGCACCGTGCGGTCGAGGAAGCCGACATCGACCGCCTCTTCGGGGGAGTAGGTGGTCCCGAGCAGCGTGGCGGCCGTGAAGTGACGGCGAGACAGGCGATCGCGCGCCAGCTCGGTTGCGAACACGGGCAGCGGCATGCCGATCGTGGTCTCCGGGAGACCGATGCGGCCGGGCGTGTCCGACGCGACGCGGACGTCGCACGACAGCAGCACGAGGGCACCGGCAGCGAGGGCGTGGCCGTCGGAGCCGGCCAGAACGGGCGCGGGGAAGCCGTAGAGGCGCATACACAGTTCGGCACCCTTCTTGACCATGGCCTGGGCGGCCTCGGGGCCTTCCTTCATGACCGCGAGATCGAATCCGGCGCTGAACTTGCCTTCGCGGCCGAACAGGACGACGGCTCGGGCGTCGGCGGCCTCGTCGAGTGCGTCGTTGATCGCGTCCATCGTGGCGTGGCCGAGCGCATTGGCCTTGCCGTCGTCGATGCGGATGACGGCGATCGCGCCGTCGTGGGTGAGCGAAACGGTGGAGTCCGAGGTCATGCGCCGACGATATCCGCCGTGGCCGAACCCTGTTCGGTTGTCACACCGGTTCGGTAGCGTCCCGGTCCATGAGTGCAATTCGTGCAGAGGGCCTCGTCCGGCGGTTCGGCGACCTCACGGCGGTCGACGGTGTCGATCTCGAGGTGAGCGAAGGCGAGATCTACGGCTTCCTGGGGCCGAACGGTGCCGGCAAGTCCACGGTGGTGCGCATGCTGTGCACGTTGCTGCTCCCGAGTGCCGGTCGGGCCCGCGTCGGTGGTCTCGACGTGGTCGACGACGCCCACGACGTGCGGTTCTCGATCGGGGTGGCGCTGCAGGACGCAGCGCTCGACGATCGGATGACGGGCCGGGAGATCCTCGAGACGCAGGGGCGCCTCTTCGGGTTGCACAAGGCGGAGGTCGCGCAGCGGGTCCGCGAGCTCGGCCCGATCCTCGAGGTCGACGCACTCGACCGACTGGTGGGCACCTACAGCGGTGGCATGAAGCGGCGCCTCGACCTCGCGGCGTCGTTGATGCACAACCCGTCGGTGTTGTTCCTCGACGAGCCGACGACGGGGCTCGATCCCCCCAGCCGTCTGCGGGTCTGGGACGAAGTCCGGCGCCTGAACCGAGACTTCGGGATGACGGTCTTCCTCACGACCCAGTACCTCGAGGAAGCCGATGAGCTGGCCGATCGAGTCGGCATCATCAACGACGGCCGCCTCGTGGCCGAGGGCACCCCCGGCGAGCTCAAGCGCTCGATCGGCACCGATGTCGTCCTCGCCGAACTCGATCGCGACCACGATCGGGCCGTCGAGATCCTCCGTTCGGTCGACGGCGTGGCCCAGGTCGACCACTTCGGCGACGAGATCGTGATCGCCACGAGCAACGGATCGGCCACGCTGAGTCCGGTCGCCCTCGCGCTCGACCGGGCCGGCATCGCCGTCACCCAGCTGTCGTTGCGCACCCCGACGCTCGACGACGTGTTCCTCGAAGTCACCGGCACCCGCTTCGAAGGAGGCGACCAATGACCAGCCAGACCGCTCCGGCCCACATCACCGCCCGCTCGGCGGGCTTCGTCCACGACGTGTGGTCCATCGCGATCCGGGCGATCCGTCAGCTCCCCCGAGATCTCGAGACCACGGGCCCGGCCCTCGCCATCCCGCTGTTCTTCCTGGTGATCAACATCGGATCCCTGCAGGACATCGCCGGCTTCACTGCCATCGAGATCGACTACAAGGCGTTCCAGTTGCCGGTGGCCATCGTGTTCGCGGTCACCGGTGTCTCGCGTGCGCCGGCACTCGTGCTCGACATCCAGAACGGCTACTTCGACCGCCTCATGCTCACGCCGGTGAGCCGGCGGGCACTCCTGCTCGGCCACATGGTCGCCGACTTCGTCCTCGTGGTCGCCCTCGTGATCCCGGTGGTGATCCTCGGCTTCATCATCGGTGTCCGCTTCCCGACCGGACCGCTCGGCGTGTTCGCCTTCGTCATGATGGGGGCGTGCTGGGGCGTTGCCTACACCGGGCTGCCCTACGCCATCGCGTTGAAGACCGGCAATCCGGGTGCGGTCAATTCGTCGTTCCTGCTCTTCTTCCCGTTCGCCTTCGTCACGTCGTCTTTCGTGCCGCTCGAAGACATGACCGGCTGGCTCGGCACGGCTGCCCAGTACAACCCGGTCACCTACCTGCTCGAGGGGCTGCGGTCGCTCTTCATCGAATGGGACGCGGTGGCGCTCGGCAAGGGGTTCCTGGCCATCGCGGGTCTGGCCCTCGTGAGCCAGACACTTGCGTTCCTCGCCCTCAAGGGTCGGGTCGCACGGGGCTGAGTCAGGACGGTCGCGGATCCCACTCGTCCGGGATCGTCGCCGGATCGAGTTCGAGCGCCTCGCAGTAGGCGGCGACCCAGGCGCCGTAGCCGTCATCGCTCGGATGGAAGCGGTCGGAGGCCCACGCCTTCCGCCCCTTGACCAGGTGTGGCACCACGTCGGCCACGGCGAGGTTGCGGCTCTCGGCCGAACGCCGCACCGATCGGTTCACCCATCGTCCGGAGGGGCTGGCCGCCGGGGCGGGAAGGGTCGACACGACCGTGTTGTCGGGGAGATCGTCGATCAACTCGCTGACCCGGGCCGACACCGACGGGGGATGCGGGTTGCGCATCAGGTCGTTCGACCCGATCCCGCAGGTGACGAGGGCCGGGTCGCGCTCGAGATGGTCGAGCAGCGGAAGCTGATGGTGGCGGACGTGCACGGCTCGGGCCCCGGACCGACTGAGGTTGACGATCCCGTGCGGGCGACCGTCGGCCTCGAGGGCCCCGGCGATGCGGGCGACCCAGCTGCGCGACAGCGACGAGGCGCCCACGCCCTGGGCGATCGAGTCGCCGAGGACGACCCACAGCGGAAGGCTCCCTGCGATCGCAGCCCGTGAGATGTCGCGCCATTGGGCCTCGCGCGGGTTGACCTGTTGGGCGATCGCCCGCGTCCCCCGACTGACGACACTGATCGTCCGGGTGAAGGGGCGCGGCGCCCACGGGTCGCGCTCGTGCAACGCGGCGACCACCGGGTGGTGATCGTGATTTGTCGTAGGGGGCTTAGCCTGCGCCACGTGATCCTCGTCGACCTCGAACGTGTCAGCATGAGTCGTCCGAACCGTCCGCTCTTCAGCGACGTCTCGGTGACCGTGTCGGCCGGCGACCGACTGGGGGTTGTCGGAATCAACGGTACCGGCAAGTCGACGTTGCTCTCGGTCATCGCCGGAACCCGGGATCCCGAGGGTGGCACGGTCCGGCGCGGCCGGGACGTGTCCATCGCGGTCGTCGACCAGGTCACCCGTCTCCCCGAGGGCACCGTGCGCGACGCCGTCGGGGCCGGATGGCGGGGTGAAGCGGCGCTCGACCGCCTGGGCGTGGGCGATCTCATGGACCGATCCACCGCAGAGCTGTCGGGTGGTCAGGAGAAACGGGTCGCGCTCGCCCAGGCCGTCGTGGCCGACGCCGAACTCCTGGTGCTCGACGAGCCCACCAATCATCTCGATGTCGACGCCATCGAATGGCTCGAGAGCGAGCTGGCCGGGTTCAAGGGCGGACTCGTCCTCGTGACGCACGACCGCAAGGTGCTCGATGCGTTGACGACCCGCATCCTCGAGCTCGACCGGGGCACCGCCTACCTGCACGAGGGCGGCTACGCGGGTTACCTCGAGGGCCGGGCCGCCCGGGAGGAACGGGCCGCGGCGACCGAGTCGACCCGACGCAATCTCGCCCGACGGGAGCTGGCCTGGTTGCGCCGGGGGGCCAAGGCGCGCACCCGGAAGAGCCGTTCGCGCATCGAGCGGGCCAACGAGCTGATCGCCGGCGGCCCGCAGGCCGAGGCGCGGGAGGGCGATCTCGATCTCGCCCAGCTGCACAAGGGCACACCGCGTCTCGGCGACCAGGTCGTCGAGCTCCACGACGTCACCGTGGGGTTCGAGGGCGCCGCGCCGCTCGTCGAGGGCCTCGACCTGCTGCTCGACCGTCGCGAACGGTTGGGGATCGTCGGCGCGAACGGCAGCGGCAAGTCGACGCTGCTCGATGTGCTGGCCGGGCGCCGGGCACCCCTGGCCGGTGAGGTCGTGGTCGGGCCCACGGCCCGGGTCGGTCTCCACGACCAGAAGGGGCGGGATCTGCCTCCGTCGGCCCGTGTGCGCGATCTGATGGCCGGCGACGGGGCCGAACCCGACTGGTGGGACATCGCCCTGCTCGAACGGTTCTGGTTCGACAGCGACACCCAGAAGTCCCCGGTGGAGTTGCTGTCGGGCGGCGAACGTCGGCGGATCCAGCTCGTGCTGACGCTGGCCGACAAGCCCAACGTCCTCCTGCTCGACGAGCCGACCAACGATCTCGACCTCGACACCCTTCGCGCCCTCGAGGACTTCCTCGACGATTGGCCGGGCGCCGTCGTCGTCGTGAGTCACGACCGGGCCTTCCTCGATCGGACGGTCGACGACGTGCTCGTGATCGACGGTGGCCGAGCCCGCCGATGGCCCGGCGGCTACGAACAGTGGCTGCAGGATCGTCGGACCCGGGCCACGCGGGGCAGTGTCGCCTCCGCCACCGAGCCCGCGAAGAAGGTCTCGCCCACGGATCGGTCGTCGGCGGGCCGCAGCCACAGCACGATCCGCCACGAGCTGAAGGCAGCCGAGAAGCTGATGAACCGCCTCCAGACGCAGCGTGAGCGCCTCGACGAGGACCTGGCCCAGGCCGGGACCGATCATGTCCGCCTCGCCGCGGCCGGCGAGGCCATCGCGGCGTGCGACCGCGAGCTCGCCCAGGCCGAGGAACGATGGCTCGAATTGTCGGAGGAGTTGGAGAGCCGGTGACGGTCGCCCCGTCGGTACCCTGACAGCCATGTCTGAAACCGCCACTGCCGAGTCCGAGGCCGGGGCCGCCGAGGTACTGATCGTCACTGATGCCGCCCGCGCCACCGTGCTCGACATCCGGGCGAACGAGGACGACGGGGAAACGCTCGGCCTCCGGGTCGAGGTCACCGGCGCGTCGGGTGTCGACTACACCTACGACCTCTCCCTGGAGCCCATCGCCGAAGCCCGCGACGACGACCATGTCCGCGAACACGAGGGCCTCACGGTGATCGTGCCCGCCGCCAGCGTCGCGGCGTTGACCGGGGCCACGCTCGACCTGCCGTCGGTGGCTGGCCAGGGTGGGCTGGTGATCCGCAACCCGAACCGTCCGAATCCGCTGGGCGATCTCGGTCAGCTCGAGCTGACCGGCGATGCGGCCAACAAGATCACCGTCCTGTTGGCCGAGCGGATCAACCCCGCGCTCGCGTCCCACGGCGGCTACGCCGAGCTCGTCGGCGTCGAGGACGACAAGGCCTACGTCACGATGGGCGGCGGTTGTCAGGGCTGCGCCATGAGTGCGGCGACGCTGCGCGAAGGCATCACCAAGGCGATCCTCGAGGCCGTGCCCGAGATCACCGAGGTGGTCGACACCACCGACCACGACCAGGGCGAGAACCCGTACTACAGCTGAGCGTCCGGGTTCGATCTCTGACGGGGGAGTGACTCAGGTCAGGTTGTCGCGCACGCTCGCCGCGATGCCGGCGGCGTCGAGCCCGAACCCGGCGTGGATCTCGTCGGGGTCGCCGTGGGGCACGTATTCGGTGGGCACCCCGAGCACCCGCACGCGGCAGTCGGCATCGCGCTCGCCCAGGGCGTCGCGCACGCCGGCCCCGGCACCGCCGATGCGGAGTCCGTCCTCGACCGTGACCACCAGCCGGTGATCGGCGATGTCGTCGATCATCTCGGGGTCGAGCGGAGTGACCACACGCGGGTCGTAGACCGTGGCCTCGATGCCGTCGGCGGCGAGGAGGTCGGCCGCGCCCAGCGCCGCCGGCAGCATCTGGCCGAAGCCGAGCAGGGCGACGCGTCGATCGCCCGAACGGATGCGTCGGGCCCGCAGCCCGGTGCCCACCTCGTCGTCGGCGACATGGGCCGCCTTGCCCCGTGACCAGCGGATCGCGACCGGACCGTCGGTGAGGTCCATGGCATCGACCATCATCTGCTGGATCTCCTGGTAGCTCGACGGTGCGAACACCGTCATGCCGGGGACCTTGGTGAGGAGGACGAGGTCGAGGATGCCGTGGTGGGAGGCGCCGTCGGGGCCGGTGATACCTGCCCGATCGAGACAGAAGATCACCGGTTGGCCGTGGAGGCCGACGTCGAGGTTGACCTGGTCGAACGCCCGGGTCAGGAACGTGGCGTAGACCGCGATCAGGGGTCGCAACCCGCCCATGGCCATGCCGGTGGCCGCGGTGACGGCGTGTTGTTCGGCGATGCCGACGTCGATGCAGCGGTCGGGGAAGCGTTCGCGGAAGGGGAGCAGGCCGGTGGAGTCGGGCATCGCCGCAGTGATCGCGACGAGCTCGGGATGCTGGTCGCCCAGCTTCACGAGGGTCTCCGAGAAGGCGGCGGTGTAGCTGCCCTCCTTCATCGACCCCGTGTCGTGCATGTTCTTGACGTCGTCCTGCTCGGCCGGGGCGTAGCCACGACCCTTCTGCGTGAGCACGTGGACGACGACCGGTCCGTCGAACTCCTTCGCGTTCTGGAGGGCCTCCTCGACCGAGGCGATGTCGTGGCCGTCGAACGGCCCCATGTAGCGCACGCCGAGGTCCTCGAAGAAGGCCGACGGTTCCCACATCTCGCGGATCGCGGCCTTCGACATCTTGATGGTCCGCTCGATCTGCTCGCCGACCCACGGGATGCGTTCGGCGATGTCTTCCAGCTTGGCCTGGCGCCGCATGTAGGTCGGGTTGTTGCGGATCTTCACCAGGCTCTCGGAGAGCTTCGACACGGTCGGGGCGTAGGACCGGCCGTTGTCGTTGAGCACGATGACGACGTCGCGGCCGCTGTGCCCCAGGTTGTTGAGCCCCTCGAAGGCCATGCCGCCGGTGAGGGCACCGTCGCCGATGACCGCCACCACCTCGCGGCGGGCGTCGGACGCATGGAACGCCGTGGCCAATCCGTGGGCGTAGGACAGCACCGTGGAGGCGTGGCTGTTCTCGATCCAGTCGTGTTCGGACTCGGCCCGTGACGGGTAGCCCGAGAGACCACCGGTCTGCCGCAGCCGCCCGAAGTCGCCGACCCGGCCCGTGAGCATCTTGTGGACGTAGGCCTGATGGCCGGTGTCCCAGAGGATGACGTCGTGCGGGGAACGGAACACGCGGTGCAGCGCGATGGTGAGCTCGACCGCGCCCAGGTTCGACCCGAGGTGGCCACCGTGCTCGTTGACCGCCTCGATCACCGCGTGGCGGATCTGCTCGGCGAGGTCGTCGAGCTCTTCGAAGCTTCGTCCTTGAAGATCTTCAGGGCCGTTGACGGCATCGAGCAACATGGTTTCCTCAAGTGGGACACCGCGGATCATCGGCGTTCACCCGTGGTTCAGGGTATCCGAGGACCTCTGGGGAATGCGGACGCGGCCGGGGAGCAATCTCGAGAGGGGGCGAGCGACGAGCAGCCCGAATCCGAGGGCGACGAGGCCGCCGATCGCGTCGATCCAGTAGTGGTTGGCCGTGACGATGATGGCGAACAGCGTGACGAACGGGTAGGCGACGATCGCGGCGCGGGCCCAACGCTGTTTCAGCACGGGGTACAGCCCGATGGCGCACCAGGTCGCCCACGCGATGTGCAGGCTCGGCATCGCCGCGTACTGGTTGGAGATCGACTCCATGGTGTCGGTCTCGAACGACCACAGGCCTCCGGGGTCGACCAGGGTGTCGACATAGTCGAAGTCGAGGTTGCACGCTCCGTACGACGACTGGGGTTCGCACGCGGTCAGCAGTCGTGGAGGCATCAGGGGGAAGAAGGCGAACCCGACGAGAGCGGTCATCGTGGTTGCCGCCAGGGTCGAGCGCATGAACAGGTAGCGCTGGGGGAAGCGGAGGAAGAGGAAGACCATCGCGAAGATGGTCACGCCGAAGTGGAACGTCCCGTAGAAGACGTTCCAGAAAACGATGAACGGGTCGAAGTCGATGAACCGGGCCTGGATCCACTCCTCGTGATAGAGCCCGATCGCGGCCTCGAAGTCGATGACCCGCATCGCGTTGTCGAAGGAACGGTCGATGATGTCGCCACCGAGCGCCGATCCGAACTGGTTCCGGATCGTCGAGTAGATCACGTAGAAGGCGAGGGTGATCAGGCCCTCGACCCACCAGCGGATCCCTGCGTCGGCAGGCGTCTCCTGTGCAGGGGGCGGGGCGGGATCGAGCGTCATGGTGTCGGTGGTGGCCGCCACCGGGCTAGCCCGTCGCTCGTTCGAGGAACCGGTCGCGGTCGACGAGCACCCGCACGACCCGTCCCGCGGCGATGACACCGCGCCCATCGGTTGCCTCGACGGCGAAGGTCAGCCACCGTCCCTCGACCCGCTCGACCTCGGCGGTGATCGTGATCGCCGCGCCGACCGGGCTGGGCTGGACATGGTCGATCTGCATGCGCATCCCGACCGTGGTCTGGCCCGGCTCGAGCCGTCCGGCGAGTGCTTCGACGCAGGCAGCTTCGGCCCACGCGAGGACTCGAGGGGTCGACAAGACCTCGACATCACCAGAGCCCAGGGCGGTGGCAGTGTCGAGGTCGGTGACCTTGCGCTCGATACGGGCGGCCAAACCGGCGTCGACGGACATCGGCGGTACCATAGCGAACCCCTGGCCCTGGAGGTTTCCGTGCTCGATCACGAGCTCATCAATCGCACGCTCGGCACGGCCCTGCGCACCGGTGGCGAGTTCGCCGAGGTGTTCGTCGAGGACAAGCGTTCCTCCTCGGCCATGCTCGACGACGGGCGGGTCGAGGAGCTGACGAGCGGGCGCGATCGAGGGGCCGGAATCCGTGTCGTGGTGGGCGACACCACCGGATTCGCCCACACTGCCGACCTCACCGAGACCGGCCTCGCCAATGCGGCCGAGGCGGCTGCGGCCGCGGCGCGTGGCGGGGGCGGCGGCGTTCGTGAAGTGTCCGTCACCCGTGCCGACGGCCCCCGGCCGACTCCCGTACGAATTCCCCCCGAAGACGTCGCGAAGGCCACCAAGGTCGAGCTTCTGTCGCTCGCCGACGCGGCCGCTCGCGGCCAGGGTTCGGCGATCACCCAGGTGTCGGCCCGCTACGGCGACAGCCGGCGGAGGATCCTCGTGGCCAACAGCGACGGCCTGCTGGCCGAGGACGACCAGGTGCGCACGCTGTTCTCCGTTTCGTGTGTCGCGACCGGCGACACCGGCCTCCAGACCGGTCGTGAATCCACGGGCCGCACTGTGGGGTTCGAACTCTTCGACGAGGCCGACGTCGAGGAGATGGCCCGCACCGCGGCCGGTCGGGCGATCACCAAACTCTCCGCTCGTCCTGCGCCCTCCGGGGCCATGCCCGTCGTGGTCGGTCCCGGTGGCGGCGGCGTGCTCTTCCACGAAGCGTGTGGCCACGGCCTCGAGGCCGACCTCGTCGCCAAGTCGGCGAGTGTCTTCGCCGGGCGCGTCGGCGAGGAAGTGGCCACCCCACTGATCACGCTCATCGACGACGGCACCATGGCCGGCGAGTGGGGTCACTTCACGATCGACGACGAGGGCCGCCCCGCTGCTCGCAACGTGCTGATCCAGGACGGCGTGCTCACCGACTACATGTGGGACCACCTGCGGGCCCGCAAGGAAGGCCGCCCGAGTTCGGGCAACGGCCGTCGTCAGAGCTACCAGCACCTGCCGATGGTCCGTATGACCAACACCTACATCTCCAACGGCTCCGACGAACCGGCGGAGATCATCAGCGACACGGAGTCCGGCGTCTACGTCGCCGAACTGGGCGGCGGGCAGGTCAACACGGCCACCGGCGACTTCGTCTTCGGCATGACCGAGGCCTACCTCATCGAGAACGGTGAGATCACCGAACCCATCCGTGAAGGCAATCTGATCGGCAACGGTCCCGAGGTGCTCACGCGCATCGATGCGCTCGGCAACGACTTCGCGATGGGTTCGCCGGGCACGTGCGGCAAGGACGGGCAGGGTGTCCCGGTCGGCGACGGCACGCCGACCCTGCGGGTGACCAGCCTCACCATCGGCGGCACCGCGGCCTGAGGCCCCCGTCATGGCAGAACTGATCGACATCGCCACCCGCGTCGCCGGCTGGGCCCTCGACGGCGAAGCCGTCGAGGCCTTCGTCGTCCACGAACGAGAAACCGAGATCCGTGCCTACGAGGGCGACGTCGAGTCCCTGACGTCGGCCGAGAGCCAGGGCATCGGCGTCCGCGTGGTGGCCCACGGCCGTCAGGGGTACGCCTACGCCGGCACGCTCGACGAACGTGCGCTGGAGGAGACCCTCCAGGAAGCTCGCGACAACGCCACGTTCGCCGAGCCCGACGAGTTCAACGGGTTGGCCGAACCCGACGGCGTCGCTCCGGCCGACCTCGATCTCTTCGATGCTTCGATGGCCGACTTCGCGACCGACGAGAAGGTTGCGCTCGCCATCGAGCTCGAGCGGCTCACCCGCGCGGCCGATTCCCGCATCAGTGGCATCGAGTCCGCCGAATACGTCGACTCGCTCTACGAGTCGGCCGTGGCCACCTCCACCGGTATCAGCAGCGTCACCCGTGAGACGGGCTGCTATCTCTCGGCCTACTCCCTGGCGGAGGCCGACGGCGAGACGCAGACGGGCTTCGGCTTCTCGATCGGTCGCGGTCCCGGGGTGCTCGACCCGGCCAAGGCTGCGGCCGACGCGGCCGAGCGGGCCACGAGGCTGCTCGGGGCGGTCAAGCCCGAGACCGGTCGTGTCACGGTCGTGCTCGACCCGTGGGTCACTGCCCAGTTGCTCGGCATCATCGGCCACACGCTCACCGGCGACGCCGTGCAACGCGGTCGCTCGCTGTTCGCCGACCGGGTGGGCGAACAGGTCGCCGTCGCCGAGCTGGTGCTGGTCGACGACGCGACCGATCCCGCCGCCTTCACGGCGTCCATGGTCGATGGCGAGGGTCTGGCGACCCGGCCGACCTCGCTCATCGAGGGCGGCGTGCTCCAGGGCTTCCTCCACAACAGCTATTCGGCGCGGCGAGGCGGCACCCGTTCCACGGGCTCGGCGGTACGTGGCGGCTTCAAGGGCGCACCCGGTGTGGGTGCCCAGGCGTTGGCCCTGCGGCCCGGGACCCGCTCGCAGGCCGAGCTGATCTCCGGGATCGACGACGGACTGTTGGTGCAGGGGGTGGCCGGCCTCCACTCCGGTGTCAACCCCGTCTCGGGAGACTTCTCGACCGGCGCCGAGGGGCTGCGGATCCGCAACGGCGAGCTCGCCGAGCCGGTCCGCGAACTCACGATCGCGTCCACGATTCAGCGTCTGCTCCTCGACATCGAGGGCATCGGTTCCGATCTCGAGTGGTTGCCGATGAGTGCCGCCGGCGTCAGCGTGGTGGTCGCCGACGTGACGATGTCGGGCGCCTGAGCCCTTGACCGAGCTCGATCAGCTGGCCCAGCGACTCCTCGAGTCGGCTCGCGACGGGGAAGCCGTCGAGGTGTGTGTCGGTCGCGCCGTCGAGAACTCCGTGCGGGTCCACGGAGGCGCGGTCGAGTCGCTGACGGTCGCCGAGTCGCACGGCGTCGGAGTGCGGGTCGTGGTCGGAGGTCGCGAGGGTCACGCCCACGCCGGCAGTTTCGATCCCGACGTGGTCTCGTCGCTCGTTGCCGAGGCCCGCGACAACGCGAACTTCGCCGAGGAGGACGACCGGGTCGGGCTGGCGGTGCCCGACGGCGTGGCGGCCGTGCCGGTCGAACGCTGGGACGAGTCGGTCGCGTCGACGTCGATCGACGACAAGATCGCGCTCGCGACGGCGCTCGAGGCGGCAGTCCTCGGGGCTGACCCCCGTATCCGAGGCGTGCGTGCATCCGTCTACGGCGACACCCGGAGCGAGACGGTGGTCCGCAGCACCACGGGGATCGAGAGCCACACCCGGGGCACGATGGCTTCGCTCTCGACGAGCGTGCTCGTCGACGACATCGACGGGGGCACTCGCACCGGGGGTGCGGTCGACGCGGCTCGGGGGCCGGTCGGTCTCGACGTCGACACGGTCGCCGATC
>JBDQKM010000066.1:0-16932 GCA_040263275.1 Acidimicrobiales bacterium | reverse complement strand
GCGCGGTCCTCGAGCGCGGGCTCGGCGGCGGCGAGGGCCCGGAGGGGCCACAGGACTGAAAGTTCGGTCCGATCCCGGTGGGAATGGCATCCGGGCGATAGGTTCTGGCCGCCGGGAACGGGATCTTTCCCCGGCTTTGTTCTGCCCGAAACACCATCGCTAGGCTCTCCCTTCGTGTCGGATTTTCTCCGTAGTTATCTCACTGTCGGGATCTTTGGTCTCCTCGGCGTTGCGCTGGTCGCGGTCTTCCTCGGCCTCGGCGCCATTCTGCGACCCTCGAACCCGACCGAACAGAAGCTCGAGACCTACGAATCGGGCGTCGACCCGACCGGCGACATGTGGTCGCAGGCCAACATCCGCTACTACGTGTTCGCCCTGCTCTTCGTCATGTTCGACGTCGAAGCGGTCTTCATCTTCCCGTGGGCCACGCGCCTCGAGGCCTACGAGCTCTTCGGGCTCATCGAAATGGCGATCTTCGTCTACATCTTGCTGCTCGGGCTGGTCTACGCCTGGCGCAAGGGAATGCTCAGGTGGGTCTGATGGGTCTCGTTGAATCCGGCAAGGTCCCGAAGGGCATCACGTCGCTGCTCAACATGAGCCGCAAATACAGCCTGTGGGTCTACCAGTGGGGCCTCGCCTGCTGCGCCATCGAGATGGGTGCCGCGTTCGGCTCCCCTCGCTACGACGTCATGCGTCTGGGCGTGATCCCGCTGCCCGCCAGCCCCCGTCAGACCGACCTCGTGGTGGTCTCCGGCACGGTCACCGACAAAATGGCACCGGCGGTCAAGCGGCTCTACGAGCAGATGCCCGAACCGAAGTACGTGATCTCGATGGGTTCGTGCGCCAACTGCGGTGGCCCCTACTGGGACTCCTACTCGGTCACCAAGGGCGTCGACCAGATCATCCCCGTCGACGTCTACGTGCCCGGCTGTCCGCCCCGGCCCGAAGCCCTGCTCGAAGGCATCGTGTTGCTGCAGGAACGCATTCAGAACGAAGACATGGCCGCGCGTTGGAAGGGTGAGGCAATTGTCGTCGACTGACACCCCCACCGAAGAGACCGACGCCGAAGAGACCGACGCCACCGCGACCGACACCGGCCGCGAGGCGATGCTCGAGCAGTTGACCGGCGAACTCGGCGACTCCCTCGTCGGGAGCCATCTCGAGCCCGGCATCGACCTCACGGTCCGCGTGGCTGCCGATGCCTGGGCCGACACGGCCGCGTTCCTCAAGACCGGCATGGGCTTCGCCTACTTCAATTTCGTGAGCGCCATCGACTGGCTGCCGTCGCCGTTCGGCCGCGACATGGACTCCCAGGTCGACATTTCACTCGAAGGCAGCGAGCCCAAGGAAACCGAGGAGATGACGTGGGGCCTGGCCGGCGGCGAAACCCGCTTCCAGGTGTTCGCCCGAGTCAACGACATCGTCAACCATCGCGCCCTCACCATCAAGGCCGACGTGCCCGAAGACTCTCTCACCGTGCCGAGCTGGGTCGGCGTCTACGCCGGCGCCAACTGGCATGAGCGTGAGGCGTGGGAGATGTTCGGCATCAC
The DNA here is from genome assembly GCA_040263275.1 of Acidimicrobiales bacterium. Classification (GTDB taxonomy): domain Bacteria; phylum Actinomycetota; class Acidimicrobiia; order Acidimicrobiales; family Aldehydirespiratoraceae; genus JAJRXC01. Next base: position 15,382 of record JBDQKM010000066.1, on the reverse strand, counting down.
CTTCGACGGCCACCCCGGTCTGCGCCACATCTACCTGCCCGGCGAGTTCGAGGGCAATCCGATGCGCAAGGACTTCCCGCTGTTGGCGCGGCGCGTGAAGCCGTGGCCCGGGATCGTCGACGTCGAGGCCATGCCCGGCGACGACGATGACGACGCCGGCGACAACACCGGAGAGGACGCCTCGTGACCGACATCTCCGATCGCCAGCAACTGAACTACATCGCGGCCCAGGCGGCCGACGCCCGGCTCAACCTCGAGCTCGAGACGGAGGGCATGACCCTCAACATCGGCCCGCAGCACCCTGCCACCCACGGCACCCTGCGCATCGTCGCCAAGCTCGACGGTGAGCAGGTCATCGCTGCGGATCCGGTCATGGGCTACATGCACCGCGGCTACGAGAAGCTCACCGAGGTCCGCACCTACCCACAGGTCACGACCCTCATCAACCGCATCGACTGGCTCGGCAGCTTCGCCAACGAGGTGCCGTTCATCCTCGCGGCCGAGCAGCTCATGGAGGTCGAGGCACCGCCTCGCGCCCAGTGGATCCGCACGATCCTGTTCGAGATGAGCCGCATCGCCAACGTGGTGCTGTTCCTCGGCGACATGGCCGTCCAGGTCGGCGCCGTCACCCCGGTGTTCTTCGCCTTCCGTGATCGCGAGCACATCCTCAACCAGATCGAAGCGGCCACCGGTGGCCGCTTCCACCCGAACTTCGACCGCATCGGTGGTCTCAAGGACGATCTGCCCGCCGGCTGGGTCGCCGAGACCAAGCAGGTCATGAAGAAGATGCGGGGCTTCTGCGACGAGATCGAGACGCTCGTGATGGGCAACGAGATCTTCCAGACCCGCACCCGCGGCATCGGCGTCATCCCGGCCGACATCGGTCTCCAATACGGCCTCTCCGGTGCCAACATCCGGGGTTCGGGCGTCGACTGGGACGTCCGTCGCGACAACCCCAACGGTCTCGTCTACGACCAGGTCGACTGGAAGGTCTGGACCCACCCCGACGGCGACTCGTTCAGCCGCTTCTGGGTGCGTCTGCAGGAGGTCCGCGAGGCCACCAAGATCGTCGATCAGCTGCTCGACACCATCCCCGCCGGCCCGATCATGGCCAAGGTGCCCCGCATCATCAAGGTGCCCGCCGGTGAGGCCTACGTCGAGACCGAGAACCCGCTCGGCGTGATGGGCTACTACGTGATCTCCAAGGGCGATCTCGTGCCCTACCGCGTGAAGATCCGGTCGGCGTCGTTCAACAACATGTCGATCACGCCCTGGCTGCTGAAGGGCGTCTACGTGCCCGACATCGTCACGATCCTCGGCTCGCTCTACTTCATCCTCGGAGACATCGACCGGTGAGTACTTCGACCCATCACGATCCTGGGATCGCTCCGCTTCACATGCTCGGCGACGTCGACCGGTGAGTCTGCTCGCAGAACTGTCCTACTGGCAGCAGACCAGCCTGCGCGTCGTCGGCGGTCTCGCCGGCGTGCTGCTCGTGGCCGGCACGCTCGTGTATCTGCACCTCTTCAAGATGGTGTCGTTCATGCAGAGCCGCCTCGGCCCGATGGAGGCCGGTCCCTTCGGCTCACTGCAGCTGCTGGCCGAGGTCGGCAAACACCTCCAGAAGGAAGACATCTTCCCCCGCAAGGCCGACAAGTTCGTCTTCGCCGCGGCGCCGTTCGTCATCCTCGCCAGCACGTTCCTCCTGGTCGTCGTGGTGCCGGCCGGCCCCGATGCCTGGTTCATCAACAACGACGTCGGCATCTATCTCGGTCTCGCCGTGTCGTCGGTGTCGGTCATCGGCATCCTCATGGCGGGCTGGGGCTCGGCCAACAAGTACTCGCTGCTGGGCGGTCTGCGGGCCACCGGCCAGCTGATCGCCTACGAGCTGCCCCTGATCCTGGCGGTCATCGGTGTGGTCATCCAGGCCGGCACCATGAACATGCAGGGCATCGTGCTGGCCCAGGCCGAAGGCGAGATCTTCGGGTGGGACGGCATCGGCAACCCCTACATCCTCACCCAGGGCGTGGCGTTCCTGATCTTCATGATCGCGATGCAGGCCGAACTCACCCAGGCACCGTTCGACATGCCGATCGCCGAGTCCGAACTCGTGTCGGGCTACATGACCGAGTACTCGGGCATGCGTTTCCTGCTCTTCTTCATCGGCGAGTTCGCGACCGCCGGCGTGTTCGCCGCCGTCGCCTCCGTGCTGTTCCTCGGTGGCTGGTGGGCGCCGATCCCCGGGCTCGAATGGGACGACAACACGTGGAACATCCTCGGTCCCATCGTCTTGATCACCAAGATCGTGATCCTGACCTTCATCGTCTTCTGGGTCCGCTTCACCTTCCCCCGCTTCCGTGAGGATCAGCTCCAGAAGCTCGCCTGGAAATTCCTCATTCCGCTCGCCCTCGCCAACATCGTGGTGACGGCCATCTTCAAGGTCTGGATCTGACATGGGCCTCGTACCTGGACTCATCAAGGGCCTCGGCGTCACCGGCGGCACCATCCTCAAGACCGTCTTCCCCGACGGTCTGAAGAAGCCGATCCCGGCTCCTTCGCGCGGCGCCGACACCGTGCAGTATCCGCACGAGAAGGAAGAGCCGGCGCCCCGCGCCCGTGGCGTGATCGCGCTGCACGAGGAGAACTGCACCTCGTGCATGCTCTGTGCCCGCGAGTGCCCCGACTGGTGCATCTACATCGAGGGTCACAAGGAGAAGGCGCCGCCGCGCCGCGCCGGTGGCAAGCCCCGTCAGAAGAACAAGCTCGACCGTTTCGACATCGACTTCGCCTTGTGCATGTACTGCGGCATCTGTGTCGAGGTGTGCCCCTTCGAAGCCCTGTTCTGGAGCCCGGAATACGAGTTCTCCGAGCCCCGCATCGCTGATCTGCTCCACGACAAGTCGCGTCTGTCGGAGTGGATGGAGACCGTTCCCGAGTTCGAGGACTACGAGGCCGGCTCCGAGGCGAAGAAGCTGAAGGTGCCGCCGACATGACAGGTCTGCTCGCGGCGATCTCCAGCGACGCCGACATCATGGTCGCCCAGAACATCTTCTTCGGTGTCATCGCCGCAGTGATGATCGTCGCGGCCCTGCGGGTCGTCACCACCCACAACATCGTCCACGCCGCCCTGTGGCTGGTCATCGTGCTGGCCGGCGTCGCCGCCCAGTTCATCCTCCTCGGCGCCGAGTTCGTCGCCGTCACCCAGGTGCTGGTCTACATCGGTGCGGTCGTCGTCCTCTTCCTGTTCGGTGTGATGCTCACCCGGGCGTCGCTCGGCGAGGACGAGTCGGTGGCCAAGGAGAAACGGTCGATGGCCGCCTTCGTGGGCGTCCTGCTGTTCGCCGTGATGGACCTCGCCCTGATCGACACCTGGAGCGACGACCGCCTCGTCATCGACGAACCGCAGCGGGTCGCCGAAGTGAGCGACTCCATCTTCTCGCAATACATCGTCCCGTTCGAAGCCGTCTCGGTGCTGCTGCTCGCGGCGCTCATCGGCGCCATCGTCGTGGCCCGGAAAGACTGAGAGGGGACCTGATCTCATGCTGCTGAACCAGTTCCTGCTCCTCGCCGCCGCCCTGTTCTGCATCGGCGTCTACGGCGTCCTGGCCCGCAAGAACGGCATGCTCGTGTTGATGTCGATCGAGTTGATCCTCAACGCGGTCAACATCAACCTGGTGGCCTTCGGGTCGCTCACCGACGACGTCGCCGGCGAGGTCTTCGCCCTCTTCACGATCGCCGTCGCCGCGGCCGAGGTCGGCATCGGCCTCGCCATCGTCTTGCTCATGTACCGCAACCGCCGAAGCATCGACCTCTCCGAGGCCGATCTCATGAAGGGCTGAGGGGAAGCTGATGAACGCACTTCTCGCTGCCGCCCTGCCATTGGCCGTCGAGGGCCCGTCCGAGGCCTCGAGCGTCACCAACGACGCCAGTTGGTTCCTCGAGAACGCCTGGATCATCCCGCTGCTCCCGGCCATCTCGTTCGTGCTCATCCTGTTCTTCGGCAAGCGCATGCCGAAGAAGGGGGCCGAGTTCGGCATCGCCGCCGTGGGCATCGCCTTCCTGCTCGCCGTGCTCACAGGCTTCAGCTGGCTCGACCATCGCGACAACTTCGACGGGCCGCTGGCGGAGTCGCCGTCGACCCACGCCGACGACGAGCACCACGACGATCACTCCGACGATGCCGATCATTCGGACGACGATCACGCCGACGAGGAGGCCCTCGGGGTCGCCGTCGTCGAACAGGACGGGACGTCGTCGAGCGACGCCATCGTCCTGACCGTCGAGGAAGACGGCGAGAAGGGCGGCGAGCATCCCTACGTCGCCGTGCAGCAGTCGACCCAGTGGCTCCAGTCCGGCGGCATCGAGTTCAACGCCGGCATCCTCGTCGACGGCCTCTCGGTGATGATGCTCTTCGTCGTCACCATCATCTCGCTGCTGGTCCACATCTACTCGACCGACTATGTGAGTGGCGACCGCCGCTACACCCACTACTTCGCCTTCCTGTCGCTGTTCACCGCCTCGATGCTCTTCTTCGTGCTGAGCGACAACATCCTGCAGATGATCGTCGGCTGGGAGCTCGTGGGCGTCTGTTCGTTCGCCCTGATCGGCCACTGGTGGGAGGAGAAGCCCAACAGCGACGCCGCGCTCAAGGCCTTCCTCACCAACCGCGTCGGCGACGTCGGCCTGCTGGTCGGCATGATCACGCTCTTCTTCGCCGCTGGTGGCGGGCAGACCTTCGACACGCTGGCGATCAACAACGCGGTCGTGCAGGGCGAGGTCGGGCACACGGCCCTGATCGTGGCCGCCGCCGCCCTGATGGCCGCGGTCATGTCGAAGTCGGGCCAGTTCGTGCTCCACACCTGGCTGCCCGACGCCATGGCCGGTCCCACGCCCGTGTCGGCACTCATCCACGCGGCGACCATGGTCGTCGCCGGCATCTACATGGTCGCCCGCCTCTACCCGGTGTTCTTCGAGGGCATGCAGATCGGCGGATCGAGCATCAACCTCCTGTCGACCGTCGGCGCCATCACCCTGGTGTTCGCCGGACTGCTCGCCTTCGTGCAGACCGACATCAAGAAGGTGCTGGCCTACTCGACCGTCTCGCAGCTCGGCTACATGGCGATGGCGCTCGGCGTCGGCGCCTGGACCGCGGCGGTCTTCCACCTCTTCACCCACGCCTTCTTCAAGGCCAACCTGTTCCTCGGCTCGGGGTCGGTGGCCCACGCGGTCCACAGCTTCGACATGAAGAAATCGATGGGTGGCATGAAGAAGTTCATGCCGCGCACCTACATCACCTTCATCATCGGCTCGGTTGCCCTGGCCGGCCTCCCGCCGCTCGCCGGCTTCTGGTCGAAGGACGAGATCCTCGTGGGCACCGGCGGCTGGGGGCTCTTCGGGGGCACGGGTGGCAACGGCGCCTACACCTTCCATCTGCTGATGGGCATGGTCGGTGCGGCCCTCACCGCGGCCTACATGACCCGCTGCATCTACCTCACCTTCCACGGCGAGTACCGCGGCAACGACGCCCACGACGACGATCACGCCCACGCCGACGATCACGACGACGCCCACGCCCACCACGGCGACCCCCACGAGTCGGGCCCTCGCATCCTGTGGCCCCTCTACATCCTGTCGGGCTTCTCGATCCTCGTGGGCTTGCTCAACCTGCCGAAGGGCTTCCAGCTGGTGCCCAAGTCGTGGCAGCTGCGATTCGAGCACTTCATCGAGCCCGCCGGTGCGTCCTACTTCCCGGCCATCGCGCACGGTGCCCCGAGCTGGTCGCTCGCCATCGTGTCGACCGCGATCGCCCTCGCCGGCATCGGCGGCGCCTACTGGTACTACTTCGTGAAGGTCGACGGCCTGGCCAAGCAGACCGGGCAGCACCTGACCGAACTACCCAACGGCTTCGTCACCACCAACAAGCTGGCCCGAGCCGGCCACAAGGTGCTCGTCGAGAAGTACTACCTCGACCATCTCTACACCGGCATCATCGCCGGCTTCACCAAGGGCCCGCTGGCCCGCGCCACCTACTGGGTCAACCAGACCATCATCGACGGCACCGTCGATGCCGCCGGCCGTACCGCCGTCAAGGTGGGCAAGGGCGTCTACGACACGATCGATCAGGGTGTGATCGAGGGCGTCGTCAACGGCTCCGGCAAGATCTCCGACGCCTCCGGTGAGGGCCTTCGCCACATCAACACCGGCAAGGTCCAGAACTACGCAGCCATCCTCTTCGCCGGTGCGGCCCTGCTCGCCGGCGCCTTCATCGTCATCCTCGCCCTCTAGGAATCCGGAAACATGGACACACTGGACACCAACAACTGGCTCCTCACCGCCCTGGTCTTCGCGCCGCTCGCCGGCGCGCTGGTCATGGCCCTCATCCCCGAGAAGGAAGAGGACGCGCAGAAGCAGTGGGCGATCTTCACGTCGCTCGTCACCCTCGGCCTCGGCATCTTCTTGCTGGTCGACTTCGACTACGACCAGGCCGGCGCCTTCCAGTACTTCGTCGACACGGACTGGATCGAGGTCATCGGGGCCGGCTACACGATGGGTGTCGACGGCATGTCGTTGCCGCTCATCGCCCTCACCGTGCTGGTGATGCCGCTCGTCTTCATCTACTCGTGGAACCACATCCCGAGCCCGGGGAACCCCAAGGCGTTCCTCATGCTCATGCTGATCCTCGAGACCGGCATGATCGGCACCTTCGTCGCCCAGGACCTCATCCTGTTCTTCGTCTTCTTCGAAGTCGTGCTGCTCCCGATGTTCTTCATGATCGCCGTGTGGGGCGGCGAGGACCGCCGCTACGCCTCGCTGAAGTTCTTCCTCTACACGCTCTTCGGTTCGGCGCTCATGCTGCTGTCGTTCTTGGCACTGTTCTTCCTGACCGGGGCCGAGACGGGCGACTACACGTTCAACATGTTGGCCCTGTCGGAGAATGCCGGTGACGGCATCGTCCGCTCCACCCAGCTGATCGTGTTCGGCGGCATGTTCATCGGTTTCGGCGTCAAGGTGCCGATGTTCCCGTTCCACACCTGGCTGCCCGACGCCCACACCCAGGCACCCACCCAGGGTTCGGTGATCCTGGCCGCCGTGCTGCTGAAGCTCGGTACCTACGGCTTCATCCGCATCGCCATCCCGATGCTGCCCGAAGCGGCCGAGGCCTGGGCGCCGTTCATCGGCCTGCTCGCCGTGATCGGCATCATCTACGGCGCCCTCGGGTGTCTGGCCCAGACCGACATGAAGCGCTTGATCGCCTTCTCGTCGGTGGCCCACATGGGGTTCGTGATGCTCGGCATCTCCACCCTCACCGACTTCGGGATCAACGCCGCGATCTTCGGCATGGTCGCCCACGGCCTCATCACCGGCATGCTCTTCTTCATCGCCGGTTCGGTGAAGGATCGGTACCACACTCTCGACATCGGTCGGCTGGGCGGCATGCTCGTGCAGGCCCCGAAGCTCGGCTGGATCCTCGGGTTCACCGCCATGGCGTCGCTCGGTCTGCCCGGCCTCGCCGGCTTCTGGGGTGAGTTCCCCGCCATCCTCTCGGCCTACAACCCGGCCGCCGGCCTTCCGGAGGAGACCTTCCGTGGCTACATGGTCGTCGCCGCCGTCGGCACCGTCCTCGCCGCCGGCTACCTCCTGTGGCTCCTCCAGCGCACCGCCATGGGCGAGCCCTCGGAGGAGTTCGTCGACGATCCCGAGATCACCGACGTCTCGACCATCGAATGGATCGCGTGGACGCCCTTCCTGGTGCTCATCGTCGTCTTCGGTGTCGCTCCCGGCCTGATCTTCGAGGTCACCGACCCCGCCGTCGTCGAGTCGCTCAAGGGTTGTCTCGAGACCGGCTGTGAAGCCGCCCGCACCGCGGCCGAGGCGGCCGGAGGCTGAGCATGTCTGCCCTACTCGCCCAGGCCGAATTCGTTCGGCCCCCGATCGACTGGCACGCCGCTGCGCCCGAGCTGACCCTGCTCGCGTTCGGTGCCCTGTTGACGATGATGGACATCGGGTGGCTCGAACGCGGTCGGCGAGCGGCCGCGCCCATGGCGTCGATCGCCCTCCTCGCGACGATGATCCCGATCCTCACGTTGGCCGCCGACGGCGCCGACCGCTCGATGTTCAACGGCGCCTTCGTGGTCGACAACTACTCGCTGATCATGAAGGCGATGTTCGTGCTCGCCGGCTATGTCGTCGTGCTGTTGTCCACCAACTACATCTCCGAGGGCGACTACTGGGAGAACGAGTACTACGGCCTGCTGTTGAGTTCGATCCTCGGCATGGTGCTGATGGCCTCGGCCCGCGACCTCATCACGATCTTCGTGGCCCTCGAGCTGCTGTCGATCCCGGCCTACATGCTCGCCACCTGGCGCAAGCGCGACCTCAAGAGCAACGAGGCCGGTCTCAAGTACTACCTGATGGGTGTCTTCGCCTCGGCCGTCATGCTCTACGGCATGTCGTTGCTCTACGGCAGCACCGGGTCGACCCTGCTGACCGACATCGGTGCCGCGCTCGACACCGGCGCCGATCCGACGGCCGTCGTGGTGCTCGGCATCATCTTCGTCGTCGTCGGATTCGCCTTCAAGGTCTCCGCCTTCCCGTTCCACACCTGGGCGCCCGACACCTACGAGGGTGCGCCCACCCCGGTCACGGCCTTCCTTTCCGTGGCGTCGAAGGCGGCCGGCTTCGTGGCCCTGATGAACATCCTGTTCGTCGGTCTGCTCGGTCGTGACGACGTCGTCGAACCACTCATGTGGGTCCTCGCCGCAGCGTCGATGACGGTCGGCAACCTCGTGGCCCTGCGCCAGACCAACATCGTCCGCATGCTGGCCTACTCGGGCGTGGCCCAGGCCGGCTACATGCTCGCGCCGCTCGCCGTCATCGGCGACGTGCCCGACACCGCCCTCGGCGCGGTCGTCACCTATCTGGTCATCTACGCGGCGATGAACCTCGGTGCCTTCGCGGTGATCATCGCGGCCGCCCGCAAGACCCGTTCCGCCGAGATCGGCGACTTCCGGGGCATGTTCCACTACGCGCCCGGACTCACCGTCGCGATGACGATCTTCCTCTTCTCGCTGGCCGGCATCCCGCCGCTCGGCGGCTGGTTCGCCAAGTTCCGGGTGATCGAAGCCCTGATCGACGCCAACAATGCGTCCGGCGTGGCCCTCGGTGTCGTCGTCGCCGTCAACTCGGTGATCGCCCTCTACTACTACGCCCGGATCGGTCTGGGCATGTGGGCCGAGGAGGCACCCGACGGCGACCTCAGCCGCGTCGACGTGCCGCCCTCGCTGGTCGCGGCCATCGGCCTCACCGCGATCGTCACGATCATCTTCGGTCTCGGTCTCGTCGTCGGCGACTTCACCGACGTGAGTCTCCTGCCCGCCGGCATCTGACCCGGCCCCACCTGTGTCTGTCGAGGCGGTCACGGCCGACCTCACGGCCATGATCGACGCGCACGGGGGACCGATTCCTGTCTCCGCATTCGTCGAGCAGGCGCTCTACGGCCGTCACGGCTTCTACGTGTCCGGCGGCCAGGCGGGCCGCCGTGGCGACTTCCTGACCGCACCCGAGGTCGGGCCCCTCTTCGGTGCCGTCATCGCCCGTGCCGTCGACACCTGGTGGCGCGAGATGGGATCGCCCGTCCCCTTCACCGTCCTCGAGGGGGGAGCGGGGCCGGGCACGCTGGCCCGGGCGGTGATCGCGGCCGATCCCGACGTGCTGTCGAGTGGCGCGCTCCGTTGGGTGATGGCCGAACGGTCGGCCGAGCAGCGCACGCTCCATCCGGTGCACGAGCAGTTCGCGTCGGTCCTGCCGGTCGAGGAGCCGATGCGGATCGAGCACGGGGTCGTCCTGGCCAACGAACTGCTCGACAATCTCGCGTTCGACGTGTTCGAGCGAGCCGGCGACGGGTGGGCCGAGATCCGCATCGCCCACGACGGAGCCGGGTTCGTGGAGCGACGGATGCCGGTGGCGACGATCCGCGACCTCCCCACCGACGGGATCCCCCTGGGTGCCAGACTGCCGCGCCAACGAGCCGCTCGCGACTGGGTCCGCGGACGCCGCCGTCGCGTCCAGCACGGACGAGTCGTCGTCTTCGACTATGGCGCCACCACGACCGAGCTCGTCGCCCGCAACGGCGGCTGGCTGCGGACCCACTGCGGCCACGAGGGCGGCGCCGACTGGTTGACCGATCCGGGTTCGTGCGACATCACGGTCGACGTCGACCTCGACTTCATCCAGGTCGACAATCCCGCCGACGTGCACCTGCCACAGGCCGAGTGGCTGCGACGCCACGGGATCGAGGAACTGGTGGAGGAGGGGCGCGCCGTGTGGGAGGCGTCGGCCGGTGTCGGCGACCTCGCCGCGCTGAAGGCGAGGAGCCGGGTCCGTGAGGCCGACGCGCTGCTCGATCCCGACGGGATGGGCGGATTCCACGTGCTCGAATGGATCGTCGATCCCGACCACGGCTGAAATGGGCCGGGCGACCCTGGCCCCGGGTTCCACGGTGCGGTTCCCTTGGTGCTCGTGGCCCTCACCGAGACCCAGGATTCCGCCGGCGGAGAACACGCCCTCCACTGCGATCGCTTCGCCTGAGCATCGGACCGGTGTCCGTCGGTCTGCCGATGGCATGCACCGCCGACCAGGTGTACCGGCGCTATCTCGACCTGATGCAGCTGCTGCAGCGGGGCCCGGTCGACGTGATCGTCGCACCCCGCGCCGATCTCGACACGCTGGCCGCGGCGACGGCGAACAACGCCGACTTCATCGCTCGCCGCCTCGCGGCCCTCCAAGCCGGCAACAGCTGAAACCGAGCCCGGCCACCCGTGAGGGCCCCTGGCCGACCGCCACCTAGACTGCCCGACCGTGGCCTTCACCGACCGGCTTCCGCTCACCCGGCAACGGGTGGCCGATGCCGCCCTCACCTTCATCGATGCCCACGGTCTCGAGGGGCTGAGCATGCGCAAGCTCGGCGCCGAGCTCGGGGTCGAGGCGATGTCGCTCTACAACCACGTCGCCAACAAGGCCGACCTGCTCGATGCCGTCGCCGAGACGTTGTACCGCGACGTGCTCGAGGCCTACGGCGAACCGTCGGGTGACTGGAAGGTCCACGCCCGAGCCCTCTGCCATGCCTATGTCGCCGTGGCGGCCGCCCATCCGCGAGCGGTGAGTCTCCTCATCACGCCGGCCAGCGGGTCCGCCTCGGTCCAGGCCTTCGATCAGCGCATCGTCGGCGCGGCCCGGCTGATGTCCGACGACGACCGGGTCGGCGCCCTCGCGTTCTCCACACTGTCGAACTGGGTGATCGGCACGATCGTGCAACAGCACGGGCTGATGCAGGCGTCGATCGAGCGCGAGGCCGAGGCCGGTGCCGACGAGCAGGTCGCCAGCTTCCGGGACGCCGCGGAACGCCTGTCCGACGACGAGCGGTTCCGCGAAGGACTCGAGACGGTGCTGGCCGGTCTCGAAGCCCGCTACGACGAGGCCATCGGGCCCCGCTAGCCGGTCAGACCGACGTCGTCAGCTCGTGCTCCCCGGAGCGTCTCCCGGGTTCGCAGCCTGGGCCTGGGCCGCGACATAGGCCTCGACATAGGCGGCCTGCTCGTCGGCCTGTCGGCGTTGGGCGCGCACGACCCGCCGCCCGACGTACAGCGCCAGCGCGATGATCGGGATGAAGGGCAGGAGCACCCCCACCACGATCATGAGCACGCTGACGACGGCGATCATCGCGTCCCACCCATTGGAGAACGAGTCGCCGAAGCCGGGAAGCGGGTCGTCGCCCTCGGCGGTCAGGAACACGGAGTCGTCGGCTGTGAGTTCGAGTGACTCGGAGGTCGACGGGGTGGCCGATGCGTTGACCACGATGGTGAGACCGTCGCCGGCGTCGACCCGGTTGATCGCACCACCGTCGGCGTCGAGCTCGACCGTGAGGAGCAGCTCTTCCCCGGGCGGGATCTCGTCGAGCGAGGCCCCGCCGTCGGCGATCTCGAAGTCGTCGGCCCGGAGCCGCAGGCTCGGTGCCTCGAGGTCGACCGCGGTCAACGTGTCCTCGCCGGTGTTGTTGATGCTCACGCACAACACGGCAGTGTCCTCGGCGCCCATCGACAGACTCGACTTCCCAGGACACGCGTCGTCGACGCTGGTGCCGATCCATGCCACGACGTCCATACCCGGCTCGAGCCGGTCGGGGTCGAGTTCGAGCACGGTGAGGGTGATGGTCGAGAGGGCGATCTGGTCGCCGATGGTCTTGCGCTGGCCGAGCAGTCGCTCGAGATCGGCCTGCCGCGACGCCAGTTCCTCCTCGAGCTGGAAGATCGTGTTGAGGTCGCGGGCGTCGTCGAGCAGTTGCTGGACGCGGGCGACGCTCGACTCGGCGGCGGTGATCCGGGCGTGAGGTCGACGACCACTTCGGTCACGTCGTCGCTGGTGGTGCTCTCGCTCACGACACCGACTCCGGGCACCCGGGTGATCGCCGCGAGCAGACGGTCGAAGTCGAGGGGTGGGACCCGGATGGTCAGGATCGCTCGAGGAGTCGGTTCGGATCGGGTCTCCTGCCCCCAGATCGCACCGCCGTTGGCGAACACGACGTCGACGATGTCGTCGGTCGTGGCGCGCACGTCGGCCGCTTCGACGACGACCTCGCCTGTCTTGATGATCTGGCGGCCGACGAACAGGGCCGTGGCCTCGGCGGGGATCCGCTCACCGTCGTCGGCCGGCTCCTCCTGGGCCACGTCGTTGGTGAACCCGTCGGCCTCGTCGGCCACGTCGTCGCGGCCGAAGAGGCCTTCGGCGCTGTCGAGCGCGTCGCCGCCGCTGTCGTCCATGTCGCCGTCGTCGAGGCGCGGCACCGTGGTCGTCGCGGTGACGGCGAGTTCGCCGTCGTCACCGGCGCCGTCGTCCGGGCTGGCTGCGGTCGGCGTGTCGGTGTTGTCGCCGCTGTCGCTGGCGTCGTCGCTGTCGTCGCCGCACGCGGCGAGAAGTGCAAGAAGTCGTCGAGACATGGTTCCCCCCAGGAAGTGTCGTCGGGAGTCTGACGCAGCGGATCCGAGGATGGTTCCCGTGTCGCGGGAATGGCTCGTATTCGTCACCCGCCGTAGTGTTCGTCATCGGGCCACACGAACCCGATGAACGGGGTTCACGGCCGGAATACGGGGGATGACATGGGCAACGACACGACCGCGACGGATGACGATCGCCGGATCCACATTCGCACCTGCCATCTGTGCGAGGCCATGTGTGGGCTCGAGGTGCACGTCGAGCAGGCCGAGGGGGAGGAACGGGTCGCCCTCATCCGGCCGAACCGCGACGACGTGTGGTCGAAGGGTCACATCTGTCCGAAGGGCACGACGCTGGGCCATCTCCACGACGATCCCGACCGTCTCCGGGTGCCCCTGATCAAGGGTGACGACGGTGTGCACCGAGAGGCGACGTGGGACGAAGCCTTCGCCCGGGCCGAGGAGCTGATGGCCGGGGTGATCGCCGAGCACGGCAAGGACGCGGTCACGATCTACATCGGCAACCCGGCCGCGCACAACTACTCGATCAGCCGCTACACGGGCCTGTTGATGGGCCTGGCCGGCCTGCCGGGTCCGATCTACTCCGCGGGCACGGTCGACCAGTGGCCGAAGAACCTCACCTGCTGGACGATGTACGGCAACCAGTGGCGCATCCCCGCCCCGGACCTGCCGCGAACCGACTTCATCGTGGTGATGGGGGCCAACCCCCACGCCAGCCAGGGCTCGCTGCTCGCCTGCCCGGACGTGTTGGGTGAATTGGACAAGGTGCGTGCGCGAGGCAAGGTCGTGGTCATCGACCCGCGTCGAACCGGCACGGTCGACCATGCCGACGAGTGGTTGCCGATCCTCCCGGGCACCGACGCCGCCCTCATGCTCGCCGTCGCCCATGTGCTCTTCGCCGAGGACCTCGTCGACCTCGGCCGGGTCGACGGTCGGGTGAAGCACGTCGACGAGGTCCGCCGCATCGCAGCCGACTTCCCACCTGAGCGCGTGGCCGCGACGTGCGGGATCGAGGCCGACGCCATCCGCACGCTGGCCCGTGAGTTCGCCGCCGCCGACAAGGCCGTCTGGTACGCCCGCATCGGCACGTGCAACCAGGAGTTCGGGACGTTGGCGTCGTGGCTCCCCGACGTGCTGTGTGTGCTCACCGGCAATCTCGACACCGAAGGCGGGCTGATGTGGGGCAAGCCGATCGCCTGGTCGGCGACCCTGAAGGACCGGGGCGAGCCGATCGAGTTCGGGCGCTTCCACAGCCGCGTCCGCGGCGCGCCGGAGGCCATGGGCCAGTTCCCGGTGTCGTGCCTTGCGGAGGAGATCGCCACCCCCGGTGACGGTCAGTTGAAGGCGCTCGTGACGGTCGCCGGCAATCCGGTGATCTCCGCCCCCGAGGCCGATCGGCTCGACGACGCTCTGCCTCTGCTCGACTGCATGATCTCGATCGACAACGCGCTGAACGAGACGACCCGTCATGCCCACGTGATCTTCCCGGGCCTGTCGCCCCTCGAGCAGCCGCACTACGACGAGCTGCTGTGGTCATGGGCGGTGCGCTCCGCGGGGAAGTTCTCGCCGGCGCTGTTCCCGCCCACCGACGGGCGTCCGGAGGAATGGGAGGTGCTGCTCCGGGTGGGCGCCATGATCGGCGGCATCCCCCAAGCGCAGGTCGACGTGAAGGCGATCGACGACGGCTACTTCGCCGCCTTCGCCGAGATGGGCGGTGCCGATCCCCAGGTCGCACTCGCCGCCTGTCCCGATCCGGGACCGGAGCGGCTGAACGACAATGCGATCCGGACGGGGCCCTGGGGCGACCGCTACGGCGAGAATCCGGGCGGCCTGACGCTCGACTCGTTTCGGGCCGAGCCGAACGGGATCGACATGGGTCCGATGGTGTCGCGGCTCGACGAGGTCGTGGCCCACGAGGACGGGATGGTCGACCTCGCGCCGGCTCACGTCATCGCCGACATTCCTCGGCTCGAAGCTCGGCTCGAACGTGGTGCCGACGGATTGGTGCTCGTGAGCCGGCGGCATGTGCGCTCCAACAACTCGTGGATGCACAACGTGAAGGTGCTCGTGAAGGGCAAGGACCGGTGCACCCTCCTGATCCATCCCGACGACGCCGAGGCCGCCGGGGTCCGCGACGGCGAATCGGCCCGGGTGACCTCCGAGGCGGGGTCACTCGAAGTGCCGGTGGAGGTCAGCGACGAGATGCGGCCCGGGGTGGTGTCCCTGCCGCACGGGTGGGGGCACGACAAGCCGGGCACGCGGATGTCGGTCGCCCGCGAGCATGCGGGGGTGAACAACAACGTGCTCGCTCCGGGCACCTTCGTCGACGTCCCCTCCGGGAACGCGGCGGTCAACGGCATCCCGGTCGAGGTCGC
>JBDQKM010000065.1:0-17021 GCA_040263275.1 Acidimicrobiales bacterium | reverse complement strand
GTGCAGGGCCGCGCAGAGCGCGTCCCGCTTGATTCGGGTGGCCTCGCGCAGGCCGGCCAGGTGGTGTGGGTACCAGTCGGCGGTCAGGGCGCCGAGCACGATGGCCTGGCTGACGGTGCTGGTGTGGAGATCGGCGGCCTGTTTGGTCCGTTCGATGGACTGGGCGAGCCATCGGGGGGCGATGGTCCAACCGACGCGTAGACCGGGGGCGAGGATCTTGGAGCTGCTCCGGAGGTGCACGCTCATCGGGTGGGGCGTGGGTTCGGTCGGCGCCGGACCCTCGACGTGGAGGTCGCTGTAGGGATCGTCGAACACGACCAGGAAGCCATGACGCTCGGCGACCTCGAGCAGGCGGGTGTGGCGGGCGGCCGACAACGTGGTTCCGGACGGATTGTGGAAATGAGGCACCAGATAGACGAACTTCGGACTGATCCCCGTCCGGAGGCGGTCCTCGAGCAGTTCGACGTCGATCCCCTCGCTGTCGGTGCGCACCGACACGAGTTCGGCGCCGGCCCGCCGGAACGCCTGGGTCGCACCGAGATACTCGGGGTCGGAGACCACCACGGTGTCGCCGGGGTCGAGGAGGCTCTCGGCCAGCAGCCACAACCCTTGTTGCGATCCGGTCGTGATCACCACGTCGTCGACTGACGTCGCGGCCGGAGTGGTGGCGACGATCTGGTGTCGGAGGTCGAGCTCGCCGGCGGTCAGGCCGTACTGGAGAGTGCGGGTGCCGTCGGCCCGCAGCACCGTCTCGGCGATGTCCGCGAGTTCATCGGTCGGGAAGCGGCCGGGGTCGGGCAGTCCACCGGCCAGGCTGATCATCCCCGGCCGCTGGGCGTGTTCGAGGAGATTCCGGATCGCTGAGGTCGTGGCGGACCGGGAGCGTTCGTTGAGCATCGGCGACATCTCTGCACCGTGACGGTGCCCACCGAGGGGAGGAAGGCCCCCCTGATGGTGGTACCACCAGTGTTACCATCAGATGGATGAAGGCCGATGAACTGGGGGAGTTCCTGCGGAGTCGTCGGGAGCGTCTGCGCCCCACCGACGTCGGCCTTCCCGCCGGCGGTGGCCGTCGGGCTGCGGGCCTCCGCCGGGAGGAGGTCGCGGTGCTGGCCAACATCGGCGTGTCGTGGCTCACCCGGCTCGAACAGGGCCGGGCCAACCGCGTCTCGGCCGAGGTGCTCGACGGACTCGCCACCGCTCTGCGCCTGAGCCCGCCCGAGCGGGCCCACCTGTTCGGACTGGCCGACGTGCGGCCGCCCGCCCGGTTGGTGGTCGGACAGCGCGCCGGCCCGAGCCACCGGATCCTGGTCGACGGTCTCGAACCCAACCCGGCCTACGTCCTGGACCATGCGTGGAACCTGGTCTGCTGGAACGACGCCGAGCGTGCGCTGTTCCCGGTGCTCGCCACCGCGGCGGATCCCAACCTCCTCCGACTCACCCTCGACACGGTCGAGTTGCGGTCGTTCATGACCGACTGGTCCGCCGAGGTCGTCCGTCTCGCTCGCCAGTTCCGCCTGCATCTCGGCCAGTTCCCGAGTCCCGAGGGCTCGGCGCTGGCCGACGAGCTCCGGGCCCGACACCCCGAGTTCGCGGCTGCCTGGCAGGAGCACGACGTCGCGGTGTTCTCCACCCAGACCCGACGATTCGCCCATCCGCATGAGGGTGAGCTCACCTTCGATCATCACCGGCTCTACCTGGCCGACCATCCGGGTTGGACCGTCGTCATCTACACACCCACGCCGGGTACACCCACCGGCGAGCGGTTCGGTCGGGTGCGGGCCGGTTAGCGGAGGTCCCAGGCCAGGTCGAAGGAGCGCACGGCCCGGGCGAAGATGTTGGGCTCGACATCGGGCTCGCGTACGACGCGGAGGTTGGTGACCCGTTGGCTCAGCGCCTCGAAGAGGAGCCGCAGCTCGATACGGGCGAGGTTGGCGCCGAGGCAGAAGTGGGTGCCGTGGCCGAACGACAGGTGGGGATTCGGGTCGCGGGTGGGGTCGAACTCGTCCGGCCGGTCGAACACCGCCGGATCGCGGTTCGCGGCCGGGTAGACGAGGGCGATGCGGTCGCCGGCGGCGATGGCAGTCCCGGCGACGTCGGTGTCGGCGGTGGCGATGCGAAACATGTTGTTGAGGGGCGTGACCCAGCGGATCAACTCCTCCACCGCCGCAGGCACCGTGGTCGGATCCTCGGCCATCCGATCCCAGACGTCGGGGTGCTCGGCCAGAGTGCGCAGACCGTGCGCGATCACAGTGCGGGTCGTCTCGGCTCCACCGGCGATCACCAGGCCGGTCTCCATCACCATGGTGTTGCCGTCCATCCCCGCGGCGAGCCAATCGGAGAAAAGATCGTCGGCCGGCTCGGCCATCCGGACCGGCAGCACCGACTCCATGACGGCAGCCCATTCCTGGATACTGCTCATGAACGACTCGAACAGGGTCGGGTCGTTGATGGCGGAGTCGATCCGCATCTGGCGTTCCGACCAGCTCTTCACCTCGCGCCACATGTCCTGCCCGAAGCCGAGGAGTTCCGCAGTGACCCGACAGGGCAGCTGTGACGCCATCGCGTCGACCACCTCGACCTGGCCGTTGGCGGTCGCCTCGTCGATGGCGCGGTCGACGAGGTCGCCGACCAGTGCGGTGTAGTGCTCGGTGTGGTCACGAACCGCCTTCGGCGTGAACCGACGGTTCACGAGGCGGCGCTGGGCGAGATGGTCGGGGTCGTCCTTGCTGATCATCGTCTCTTCCCCGGGAGAGGGGTTGAGTCGGTAGGCCCCGCCCCCGTCGGCCCTGCTCGCGAAGGTGACGGCATCGCGTTCGACGTGGAGCAGATCGGCATGACGGGCGGCGAGCCAGAACCCGCTGCGCTCGTCTCTCCACAACCCGTCGTGGGCGAGCAGGTCTCGGTAGTCGGCCTGGGGGTCGTGCTGCCACCAGGTCGGATCGAGGATGTCGGTGGCTGGGCTCATCCGGCGATGTTAGGGACGTTCGGCGAGCGATGCCGCAAGTGCATCGAGACCGGCCGCCGGGGTGGCCGTGCCGGCGGCCACGTCGTCGATCACGGCTGCCATGGTCGGCGAACCGAGGATCGTCTCGAGCGCATGTTCGAATCGCAGCCCGGCTCGGCTCGCCAGTTCGAACCGCACCCGCCGACAGCGCCGGGCGTGGAGCCGACCCGAATCGGCGAGATACGCACGGTGTTCCTCGATTCGTCGGGCGACGTCGTCGATGCCGGTGCCGTCGAGGGAGTTGACCATCACGATCGGGGGCCGGTAGTCGGCGTTCTCCTGCCCCGTCACGTGACTCAGTTCGAGCATGAGTTCGAGGTCTCGGCGGGTGTCGTTGGCCCCGGGTTGGTCGGCCTTGTTCACCACGAAAACGTCGGCGACCTCGAGCAGTCCGGCCTTGTTGGCCTGCACCGCGTCGCCCATGCCCGGGGTGACCACCACGACGGTCGTGTCGGCGGCGGCGGTGATGTCGACCTCGACCTGACCGACGCCGACCGTCTCGATGACGACGGGATCGAAGCCCGACGCGGCGAGCACGCGGGCCCCGCCGGGAACGGCGAGGGCCAGCCCGCCGGCGTGTCCCCGAGTGGCCACCGACCGGATGAACGCTGTGGTGTCGATCTCGGCCATGCGCACCCGGTCGCCCAGGATGGCGCCGCCGGTGAGCGGAGACGATGGGTCGACGGCGAGCACGGCCGGTGCGTTGCCGCGGCTCGTGGACTCTGCGACGAGTCGGGCGACCATGGTCGACTTCCCCGCGCCCGGTGCGCCCGTGATCCCGATCACGTGGGCGTCGCGACTCGCGGCGTGGGTCAGCTCGGCGATCCGTTCGGCCTCGGCGCCGCCCCGCTCGACCAGACTCAGCAGCCGGCCGACGGCTCGCCGGTCGCCCGTCATCGCCCGCTCGACGAGTTCTTCGGGAGACCGGTCCCGCAGGCTCACGCGTCGTCGACCACGCGGCGCACGGTCGAGACGACCTCGTCCGCCGATGCGCCGGGCCCGAGCACGGCGGCGATGCCGGCGTCGTGGAGGATCGGCAGATCGGCATCGGGGACGATCCCGCCGATGATCACCGGCACGTCGAGTTCGGCGGCATCGAGGGCGGCGAGCATGGCCGGGCCGAGGGTCAGGTGACCGGCGTTGTGCATCGAGAGGCCGATCGCGTCGGCGTCCTCCTGCTCGACCGCGGCCACGATGCTGTCGGTCGTCTGGCGTAGACCCAGGTAGATGACCTCCATCCCTGCGTCGCGCAGCATGCGGGCCACGACCTTGATGCCTCGGTCGTGACCGTCGAGCCCCAGCTTCGCCAGGACGATCCTCGGGGGCGTCATGTCGTGTCCTCCCCGCCGGACGGCGTCATGTTGTGTCCTCCCCGCCGGACGGCGTCATACGATCGCCGTTTCGACATAGGTGCCGAAGACGGTCTCCATGGCCATGGCGATCTCCTCTTCGGTGGCGTAGACCTTCACCGCCTCGATGATCGACGGCATGAGGTTGACCGTCGGGTCGGCGGCATCGGTCGTGATCGCGGCGAGGGCGGTGTCGACCGCTTCCTGACTCCGGTCCTTCTTCACCGCGTCGAGGCGTTTGCGCTGGTACTCCTCGGTGGCGTGGTCGATGCGCAGCAGGTTCGGGTCGGTGTCCTCGTCGCCGTCGGTGAAGGCGTTGACCCCGACGATGATCCGGCGATCGGCGTTGACCTCACGTTCGAAGCGATAGGCGGCGTCGGCGATCTCGCCGACGAAGTACCCGTTGTCGATCCCGGCGTAGACCCCTTCGAGGATCGAGCCGTCGCCGAGTTCGTCGAGGTGGGCGAACACGGCCTCGGCCTGCCGCTCCATCTCGTCGGTCATCCACTCGACGAACGGCGCGCCGCCGAGCGGATCGGTGACGTTGGTGACCCCGGTCTCGTGGGCGACGACCTGCTGGGTGCGGAGCGCGATCCGTGCCGCCTTCTCGGTCGGGAGGGCGAGGGCCTCGTCGAAGCTGTCGCTGTGGAGGCTCTGGGTTCCGCCGAGGGCGGCGGCCAACACCTGCGTCGCGACGCGGGCGATGTTGATCTCGGGTTGTTGGGCGGTCAGCGACACCCCGGCGGTCTGCGTGTGGAACCGGCACATCATCGCCCGCTCCTCGGTTGCGCCGTAGCGCTCCTTCATCCAGCGAGCCCAGATCCGACGAGCGGCCCGGAACTTCCCGATCTCTTCGAAGAAGTCGCTGTGGCTGTTGAAGAAGAACGACAGCCGCGGCCCGAACTCGTCGATGTCCTCGCCCGCTGCGATCGCCGCCTCCACGTAGGCGAAGCCGTTGGCCAGCGTGAACGCGAGCTCCTGCGCTGCAGTCGATCCGGCCTCGCGGATGTGGTACCCGGAGATCGAGATCGGATGCCATTTCGGCATCTCGGCGGTGGTGAACTTCACCATGTCGGTGACGATCCGCATCGACGGCCGCGGCGGGTAGATGTACTCCTTCTGCGCCTGGTACTCCTTCAGGATGTCGTTCTGGATCGTGCCGGCGAGCTCGCGGCGGGCGATGCCGGTCTTCTCTCCGACGGCGATGTACATCGCGAGGAGCGAGGCGGCCGGGCCGTTGATGGTCATCGAGGTCGAGACGGTGCTCAGGTCGATGTCGGCGAAGAGGTCTTCCATGTCGGCGAGGGTGTCGACGGCCACGCCGGCCCGACCGACCTCGCCGAGGGCCCAGGGGCTGTCGGAGTCGCGACCCATCAGGGTGGGCATGTCGAACGCGGTCGACAGACCCGTTCCGCCCGCCCGCAGGAGCTCCTTGAAGCGGGCGTTGGTGTCCTCGGCGGTGCCGAACCCGGCGAACATGCGCATGGTCCACAGGCGTGAGCGATACCCGGCTGCGTGGAGGCCGCGGGTGTAGGGGTACTGGCCGGGATAGGGACCATCGCCGTAGACGGGGTCGAGCGGGACACCCGACATCGTCTCGAAGGGGGTGTCGCGCAAACGGGCCTGCTCGAAGTCGGCCTGCCAAGCAGCCCGGGCGTCACTCGTGGGATCGACCATCGGAGAACTCCAGAAGAACGGAGATACTTGGACATCAAAGTATCTCGCTCTAGCGTAGTCGTCGTGACGCTGGAGTTCGATCCCATCGAGGAAGCAGGGCGCAACTGGACGGCACGGGGGTGGGGGGCCGACGAGGCGATGCAGGCCGCGACGTCGATCACCCGCGTCCACCAGATCGTCCAGGGTCGCATCGATGCCGCGCTCGCACCCCTCGATCTGAACTTCAGCCGTTTCGAGGTGCTGGCCCTCCTGAGCTTCACCCGCGAGGGGCAGCTGCCCATGGGCAAGATCGGTGATCGGCTCCAGGTCCACGCGGCGAGCGTGACCAACACGATCCAGCGGCTCGAGGCGAGTGGGTTCGTCGCCCGGTCGCGCGACGGTCACGACGGGCGGACCGTGCTCGCTCGGATCCTGCCCCCGGGCCGGGCGGCGGCCCAGGCCGGCGCCGACGCCCTCGCCGAGATCGACTTCGGTCTGCGAGAGCTGTCGGCGGCGCAGTGTCGCGAGTTGACGGCCGGTCTCGCGACGTACCGCGCCGCCAACGGCGACTTCGTCGACGAACGCTGACCGAGTCGGCGTCAGCAGCCCGGCGTGGGGGCGTCGCTCGCCGTGTACGCGTCGGTACCGCTGAGGCGACAGAGGAAGGCGGCCATCTGGGCGCGGGTGACGGCACCATCGGGATCGAACACGCCCGGGGCGACGCCGGTGGTCACCTCCTGGTCGGCCAACCAGGCCACGCCGTCGGAGTACCACCGGCCGGGGGCGACGTCGACGAACCCCGTGGTGGACGGCACCGTCGGCTCACCCATGAGTCGCCACAGGAAGACCGCCATCTGGGCGCGGGTCACGGTGCCGTCGGGACCGAACGTCGAGGGGGTCAGTCCGGTGGTGATGGCGGCCTCGGCGAGCCAGGCGACCGCGTCGCTGCAGAACCGACCGGTCTCGATGTCGACGAAGGGCGGCGCCGGCGCGCCGGTGGGCTCGCCCATCAGGCGCCAGAGGAAGGTGGCCATCTGGGCTCGGCTGACCGTCTGGTGGGCGCCGTAGGCACTGGGGCTGATGCCCGTGGTGATGTCCTGCTCGGCGAGCCAGGCGACGGCCTCGGTGTAGTACCGACCGGGGTCGACGTCGCAGACCGGTTCGTCGTGCGGGGTGTAGACGAAGGCCCGTTCGCCGCTCACACAGATCGGGTCGATGAAGAGGAAGCGTTGTGCCTCGGGACAGGTCCCGTCGCCGTCGGTGTCGCACGACGGGTACGACGGATAGTTGGTGAAGGGCGGGTTCCAGCCGTGGTGGCCCAACCGGAGCACCCCGTCCGTGTCGACGAACGGGGCGGGACCCCCCGGGCCGAGGCGGACATCGTCGGACACCAGCAGCGGTTCGGTCGAGGGTTCGACACACGGCCCGCCCGGCGTGGCGCACCGGGCCCAGCCGGTTGCGTAGGCGGTGCTCTGGTAGGAGTTGGCCGAATAGGTGAGGAAGTAGGCGCCGTCCCAGGCCGTCATCGCCGGGTTCTCCACGAGGGTGCCCTGCCAGGGGCGCTCCGCCTCGGTCGTCTCCATCAGGAAGTGCACTGATGATCCGGACCGCCATGCCCCGCCGTCGTCGGTCAACTGGCGCGACCAGAAGCCGGTCCGGCGGGTGGACAACGTCGGGTGACCCACTGGCACGCCTTCGTTCTTCCAGATCAGCCACGGCACATCGGCGTCGTCGACGATCAGGAAGGGATCGAGCGCGCCGTTGGGGTCGGGCTCACAGACGAAGGGTTCGTCGCCCATTGTCGTGAAGGGACCGAGCGGCGAGTCGGCCCGAGCGGTGGCGATGCACCGGCGGGCACCGCTGCCGGTGCGGGCGGCGAACGCGGCGAGGTACTGACCGTTCGGGAGCTTGACCACGGTCGGTGCCCGATGTTCCAACCGATCTCGATGGGGGGTGTCCACGAAGGCCCGGTGCCGAGGGCGTCGCCGCGCGCGGTCCAGGTGACCAGGTCGGTCGACGTCATCACCGGCATCGACTGGCCGCCGGTCGTGGTGGCGTATGCGTAGTAGGTGTTCCCCACACGGAGGATCGCCGGGTCGGGGAAGTTCTGGTCGTAGGTCTCGCCGGGTTCGAAGAACGGAGCGCCGGGGTAGGCACCGGCCGGCGCGACGAGCGCGAGCACGCAGAGGAGCGAGATCAGGGTGGGAAGTGCCCGGTGGCGGGTGGACTGCACCCGTTCATGATCGGCGCGAAGCCGCCCCTACTGGAGTCGTCGGCCGAGGTCTACCAGCTGACGGGCAGGGCGGTCGGTCCCCGCAGGATCGCCCCCTGGGGTTGGGCCGCGGCCTCGTCGGTGAGGGTCAGCCCCGGGAGACGCTCGAGGAGTCGTCGGATGCCGATCACGATCTGGGCCTTGGCGAGATGGGTGCCCGGGCAGTGGTGTGACCCGAAGCCGAACGTCAGCACGCGCGTCGGCCGACGATCGAGGTCGAACACGTCGGGATCATCGTGGACCCGTTCGTCGCGGTTGGCGGCCGCGATTCCCATGAGCACGAACTCGCCCGCGGCAACCGGCTCGCCGGCCACGACGGTGTCGAAGGGGGCGATGCGGGGCAGGACGCCGAGCGGTGGTTCCCATCGCAGCATCTCGTCGACCGCCGACGAGACGAGGTCCGGCTGTCGTCGCAGTCGTTCCATCGCGTCGGGATGGCTGAGCAGCGCATAGAGCGTGTTGCCGAGTCCGTGATGGGTGGTCGACGCGCCGGCGGCGAAGATCGCGCGCACGTGTGACCTGATCTCCTCGTCGTCGAGGCGTCGCCCGCCCTTCTCGGCCACGACCATCGAACTCAACATGTCGGGCCCGGGGAGCTGGTCGACCGGGCACGAGCGTCGCATCGCGAGTTCGGGTTCGACGTAGGCCGTGAGTTCAGCGGCGGCTGCGAGTCCGGTCGAGGGATCACCCGGATACCCGAGAATGTCGAAGCTCCAGCGGAAGAACTCGTCACGACGATCGTCGGGCAGGCCCATGCGCCGTCCGAACACGTGGAAGGGGAACCGGGCGGTGAAGAGTTCGACGAGGTCGCCGCCACCGTCGTTCGCGAACTCGTCGATGAGTGCGTCGGCCAGCGGCGCGATGGCGTCGGCGGCGAATCGGGCGACGGGCCGGGCCCGCAGCTCGCGGGTGGCCAGGTCGCGCAGCACGTGGTGTTCGGGACCGTCGGTCGACTCGAAGGTCACTCCCTGACACGGCTCGATCGTCGTGGCGTACGTCGGTCCGGCCGGGAATCCCTCGTCGTCTCGGAAGGCTGTGTCGAGTTCGGCGTAGCGGGTGATCAGCCGGGCCGGCATGCCGAAGAGGGTCGCATCGACCATGGCACCTTCGGCTCGCCGGTGACGCAGGACCTCGTGGAACGCCTCGCCGGCGACCTCGTCGGCACCGGCGGTTGCGAAGTCGATCTGGGCCGCGCCACTCATGACTGCCATCATGGGGCATGGCTGAACATGAGCTCATCATTCGCGGCGGCACCGTGGTCGACGGCACCGGTGCCCCGGCCCGCACGGCCGACGTGGCCGTCTCCGGCGGCGTTGTGACCGACGTGGGGACGGTCGACGGGTCGGCGACCCGCGAGATCGACGCCGATGGTGCGCTCGTCGCACCCGGGTTCGTCGACATCCACACCCACTACGACGGCCAGGCCACCTGGGACAGTCGGATGCAGCCGTCGAGCTGGCACGGCGTGACCACGGTGGTGTTCGGCAACTGCGGAGTGGGCTTCGCCCCGGTGCACAGCAACGACCACGACAAGCTCGTGGAACTCATGGAAGGCGTCGAGGACATCCCCGGTGCGGCGCTGCACGAAGGCCTGCAGTGGGGGTGGAACTCCTTCGCCGAGTATCTCGATGCGTGCGACACCCCGAAGGACATGGACATCGCCACCCAGGTGCCCCACGGGGCGCTCCGACTCCACGTGATGGGGGAGCGGGGGGCGAACCGCGAAGACGCGACGGCCGACGACATCGGCGAGATGGGCCGACTCGCCGCCGAAGGCATCGCGGCCGGGGCGCTGGGCTTCTCGATGAGCCGCACCTCCAACCACAAGACCTCCACCGGCGACTTCACCCCCACGCTCACCGCGGCCGCCGAGGAACTGGTCGGCATCGCCGAGGCCGTGGGCCTCGGCGGCACCGGCGTCTTCCAGCTCGTGTCGGACTTCGTCGACCGCGATCGCGAGTTCGAGATGTTCCGTCAGATGTGTGCGATCTCGGGGCGACCCCTCTCCTTCACCATCGTCGAGAGCCCCAAGAGCGACGAGTTCCACCACGACCTGCTGGCCCGTATCGAGGCGGCCCGCGCCGACGGCCTGCAGATCACCGGCCAGTGCCCGGTGCGACCCATCGGCATCCTGCTGGGGTTCGAGTGCACGCTCAACCCGTTCATGCGCAACCCCGTGTGGGCGGAGGTCGCCGACCTGGCCCCTGCGGCCCGGGTGGCGGCACTGCAGGACCCCGATCGTCGAGCCCGGTTGCTCGCCGAGGCGGGCGGCACCGACCAGACCCTCGTGGGCGGCAGCCTGATCGAGAAGTTCGAGATCATGTACGAGATGGGCGATGAGCCCTACTACGAGCCGGCCGCCGACCAGACCGTCGTGCGACGGGCCGAACGAGCCGGATTGTCGCCGGCCGAGTTCGCCCTCGACCTGATGCTCAAGGACGGCGGGACCAACATGCTGTGGTTGCCGTTCACCAACTACGGCAAGGGGAATCTCGACGGCACGCGTGAGCTGTTGACCCACGACTTCACCGTCCCCTCGCTCAGCGACGGTGGGGCCCATGTCGGCACCATCTGCGACGGATCGTTCCCGACCACGTTGCTCCAGCACTGGGGTCGAGATCGGCCGAGCGGTCGCATCGATCTCGAGTTCCTGATCCGGCGTCAGTGCCGTGACACGGCCCGAGCGGTGGGTCTGCTGGATCGAGGGGTGCTCGCCCCCGGCTATCGCGCCGACCTCAACGTGATCGACTTCGACAACTTGAAGGTGCGGGCCCCCGAGTTGGCCTACGACCTTCCGGCCGGGGGTCGTCGGGTGCTCCAGCGGGCCGACGGCTACCTCCACACCGTGGTGGCCGGCGTCGAGACCTACCGTTCGGGCGAAGAGACCGGGGAGCTTCCCGGTCGGTTGATCCGGGGCGCACAGGCCGCTCCGGCGGGCGCCTGAGATGTCGGTCACGGCGGCCGACGTCGCCCCTCTCGAACCGCAGGCCAACTGGACGGCGGCCGACGTCGCCGACCCGTCACAGTGGACCCATCGACTGTCGGCCGACGAGATCGCCGAGATCGAGGCTGCCCTCGTGGTGGCACGGTCGCGCGCCGACGACGTGCTCGACGTTCGCAAGGACGACTTCCCCCTGCCGACCCTCGGTCCGGTGCTGGCCGGGATCGCCGACGAACTGATCAACGGTCGCGGGTTCCATCGCATCTCCGCCCTCCCCGTCGCACGGGTCGGGTTCGAGGACGCGTCGTGGATGTACTGGGGCATCGGGTTGCACCTCGGGGTGCCGTGGCCCCAGAACGTGAAGGGGCACCTGCTCGGCGACGTGAAGGACCAGGGCAAGCGGCCCGACGATCCGACGGCGCGCGGCAACGAACTCGGCGGTGTTGCCCAAGCGTTCCACTCGGATGGTTCGGATCTCGTGGGTCTGATGTGTCTCGACCCGGGCGTTTCCGGCGGGGAGAGCCTGGTCGCCAACGCGGTCGGGGCCTACAACCGGCTCGTCGACACCGAGCCCGAACTGGCGGCGGAGCTCTTCACGGGCCTGCCCTACGACTTCAGGGGCGAGCAGGCCGATGGGCAGACGCCCTTCTACCACGTACCCGTCTTCTCCGAGCACGGCGATCGCCTCTTCGTGCGCTACATCCGGCCCTACATCGAGGCATCGCAACGCCACGACGACGCGCCGCGTCTGAGCGAGACGCAGCGGGCGGCCATGGATGCCTACGACGCCTTCATCTACGACGCCGACAACCGCGTCGAGATGACCTTCGAGCCCGGCGACATGCAGTTCGTGAACAACTACCACGTACTCCACGGCCGCAAGGCCTATGTCGACGATCCCGACGCGGGACGGGTGCGGTGGCTCAAGCGCTTGTGGCTGGCGACCGACATCCTCGGCCCCGACGACCGTCCTGCACGGTTCCAGGCGGCAGGGGCGACCAGCCACTGGGCCCGGAAGCGGACGAAGGCCTGACGCCGGGCAGACTCCCCGACATGGTGTGTACGAGAGACTTCCTCGGGCTTCGGCGCGACGAGAACGGGGCCTGGGCCATGGCCGTCGGCTCGCAGAACATCGGTGGGCGCCGGGGCTCGCTGTTCGGTGGCTCGGGCCTGGCCGCAGGGGTCGCCGCGCTCGAGGAATCGGCGGATCGTCCGGTCGTCTGGGCCACGGGGCAGTATGTCGCGACCGTGCAGCAGGGCGCCGTACTCGACATCGAGGTCGCCTTCCCGGCGATGGGCCACTCCATGGCGCAGGGTCGTGCCATGGGGACGGCGGACGGCACCGAGATCATCTCGATCGTCGGCGCGCTCGGCACGCGACGCGAGGAGGTGCGGGGCATGTGGGCCACCGCACCCGATGTCCCTCGGCCCGGCTCGTGCGAGCTGCTCGAGCGTCATTTCGAGGTGCCGTGTGTGCACGACCACGTCGATGTGCGACTCGCCTCGGGGATGTTCGGCTTCAACGGCCAGGGCACCCCGAGCGGCGATGGTCGCCTCCGGTTGTGGGTGCGGATGCGCGACGTGGCCCTCGACGCACCCGCGCTCGCCCTCATCGCCGACTACATGTCGGCCGGGGTGGGAAATGCCTTCGGCACGCGGGTCCACTGCACGAGCCTCGACAACACGATCCGCTACGCGAATCCGGTCACCGCGACCGAAGCCGACGAGTGGGTCCTCTGTGATGCAGAGGTCGCCTTCGCCGGCAACGGCCTGGCCTATGGGAGTGGTCACATCTGGAGCGAGTCCGGTCGCCTGCTCGCGACCGCGAGCCAGTCGATGACCGTCGGGCTGATGACCGACGACCCCGCCTGACCGCGGTGGCGGCGATCTGGCAGGATGCGGCCATGACGTTCACCTGGGATCCGGACCATCGCTCGT
The DNA here is from genome assembly GCA_040263275.1 of Acidimicrobiales bacterium. Lineage (GTDB taxonomy): Bacteria > Actinomycetota > Acidimicrobiia > Acidimicrobiales > Aldehydirespiratoraceae > JAJRXC01. Next base: position 3,858 of record JBDQKM010000065.1, on the reverse strand, counting down.
TCGCCGAGTCCCATGTGTGGGGTGTGCTCGCCACCGGTCGTCGCGACGGGTCGCCTCAGCAGTCGATGATCGGCTATCTGGTCGACGACCAGGGACGGTTGGTCATCTCGGCCAAGTCGTACACCGCGAAGTGGAAGAACGCGGTGCGCCAGCCGAAGGTGTCGGTCACCGTGCCCGACGGGCGGGTCCATCTGGTGGTCTACGGCGAGGCCGAGTCGATTGCCGAGGATCCGCTGCGAGCCGAGTTGACGGCCCAGGTCTTCGGCGCCCTGTCGGACGGGGATGCCCCCGACCCGGACGCGATCGTGCCGATGCTCGAGGAGCAGAAGCGCACGGTGCTCCGGGTCACGCCGACCCGGACGTTCTTCCAGGAGTAGGTCGGCGGCGCAGGGCGGCTAGGCGCTGGCCGCGGGCGCCGGGTCGGGTGCTTCCGTCGTCTCGCGGACGTCGATGGGCGCGAGGTCGCCGGGTAGCGGGTCGCCCGAGTAGCAGTCGACATAGGTCTGCCCGGAGAGTTCCCCGATCTCGAACATGACCTCGTCGGTGATCTGCCGAAGCACGAGCCGGTCGTCGACACGGGTGCGATACCGGCTCACGTCGATCGGCTCGCCGATGTGGATCGCACATTTCTCGCGGAGCTTCGGCATGGTTCGGTCGGGCGGCTGGATCCGGTCGGTGCCGATGAGCCCGATGGGGATGATCGGCGCGCCGGTGCGCAGGGCGAGCCGCGCCACGCCCGTCTTGCCCTTGTGGAGGTAGCCGTCGCGGGTCCGCGTGCCCTCCGGATAGATGAGGAAGAGGTCGCCGGCCTCGAGGGCCGAGGCCGCGGCGTTGAGGGCGACCTGACTGGCGTCGCCGCCGGAGCGGTCGAGCGGGATCATGCCGGTCGCCGGGAAGAAGTACTTGGTCTTCCAGTCGTCCATGTATTCGGCCTTGCCGACGGCGAGGGTGCGGCGGGGCATGAGCGACATGGTGAACGGCGAGTCGAGGAACGACAGGTGGTTGGGCGCGAGGAGGGCCGGGCCGACCGGAGGGATGTTCTCGATGCCGGTGATCTCCACATCCCACATGCGGTACATGAGGGGTTTCAACACCTTCCTGATCGGTTGCTGGAGCCATCCGGTCTGTCGAGCCACGGCGTTCAGCTCAGCTTCCGACGTTGGGTCTTGCCGGTGGTGCCGATCGGGAGTTCGGTCACGATCTCGAGCTCGGTCGGGCACTTGTAGCGAGCGAGACGCTCGCGGCAGAACGCGACGAGCTCCTCGAGCTCCGGTGGCGGTGAACCGTCGGGCACCGTGACGAAGGCGACGACGCGTTCACCGCGCCGATCATCGTCGCGACCGATCACGACCACCTGGTCGACCTTGGGGTGCTGGACCAGCACCGTCTCGATCTCGAAGGGGTAGACGTTGAAGCCGGACACGATGATGAGGTCCTTGGCCCGGTCGACGAGGGCGAGGTAGCCGTCCTCGGAGAACACGCCGATGTCGCGTGTCGAGAGCCAGCCGTCGTCGTCGAGGACGGCCTTGGTGGCCTCTTCGTTCTCCCAGTAGCCCAGGAAGACGTTGGGACCCCGCACCTTGATCTCGCCCGAATCGTCGAACGGGACCTCGTTGCCGTCGCCATCGACGACCTTCACCTCGACACCCGGCGCCGGCTTGCCGACCGTGCCCGGTCGGATCGGGATGCCGATGTGGGAGGTGACGGTCGGCGAGGTCTCGGTGAGGCCGTAGCCCTCCTGGAGCTCGGTTCCGAAACGGTCCTTGAACTCCTGCCACAGGCGGGGATGCAGGGCCGAGGCTCCCGATGCGATGCGGATGACGTCGGCGAAGGTGTCGTCGGGGAGGTCGCTGTCGATGAGGGCTCGCCACATGGGTGGCACGCCGGCGAAGCGGTCCACGCCGTGCTCCCGGACGAGGCGGCCGCACTCCTGTGCGCTGAATCCCTTGGCCAGGACGACGCGGCCGCCGGCCCGCAGCGTGGTGAGCAGCGAGATGTTGAACCCGTACATGTGAGAGATCGGGATGGCCGCGAGCACGACAGAGTGCTCGTCGAGGGCGCTGCCGTCGGTGGTGAGGATGGCGTCCTGGTTGGAGCTGAGGTTGCGGTGGCTGATCATCGCGGCCTTGGGCGATCCGGCCGTGCCGCTCGTGAACAACATGACGGCGAGATCGTCGGGCCCCGGCTGTGTGGCGGCGACGTCGGGCCCGCCGGGGAGTGGGTCGACCCCGGTGACGGCTGCCCCGGCCGGCGACGAGATGCGGTCGTGGAGTTCGTCGGCGACCGGTGTGCCGGTGAGCACGTGGGCAGCCCCGATGGTCTCGACCTGTTCCCGCAGTTCTGACACCGGGCTGCTGGGGTCGAGCAGGACCGCCACCATTCCACCGGAGGTGGCGGCGAGGATCGACACCACGGCGGCGCGGGTGTTGGTGGCCACGACGGCCACGCGGTCGCCGGTCGTGAGGCCGGCTCCGACCAGCCCGGCTCGGGTCCGGGCGACCAGGTCGCGGAGTTCGCCGTAGGTGGTTTCGGCGCCGTCCTCGATGAGTGCGATGGCGTCGTCGGGTTGCGGGTCGAGGATGGTTGCGAGCGTCACTGGTGGGCGACTGTAGACCTCGGTTCGAGGTTTTGTCAGTGGCCGTTCAGATCGCCGGGCCATTCAGATTGCCGAGCCAGGCCAGCAGGTCGGCGTGGACCTCGTCGCGGTTGGTCTCGTTGAGGAGTTCGTGGCGGGCCTGGGGGTAGAGCCGGATCTCGAGTGGGCCCCGGCCCGCGGCCGCATGGCGATCGTGCAACTCCTGGACCGACTCGCCGAACCCGCCGACCGGGTCCTGGTCGCCGGCGATCAGCAGTATGGGGAGATCGTCGGGGATCGCCGCTTCGGCGTCGGGCTGCCACATGGCAGCCATCCCGACGATCATGTCCGTCACGAATCCGTTGCTGAGGTCGCTTCCGCACCACGGATCGGCGACATAGCGGGCCACCTCCTCGTCGTCACGACTGAGCCACTCGTAGCCCGTCGGTTCGGGGGTGCGGTCGGCGAACGGCTCGTTGAAGCCGGCGAACACCCCGGCCCAGAGCTGCGACGGCTGGTCGGCTCCCTCGGCGTCCTCGACCGCTCGGAGGATGGCCTCGAGTTCGCTCGCCCCTTCGAGACCTCCCGACGTGCCCGAGAGGACGACACCGGCGAAGCGGTCGCCGGCCCGCTGCATCACCCGTTGGGCGAGCAGCGAACCCATGCTGTGCCCGAGGAGCACGAGAGGGAGAGGGGGCTGTTCGTCGCGCAGGTGGTCGGCCAACGCGATCAGGTCGTCGACCATCGCCTCCCAGCCCCCGGGACGGGCGATGCCGAAGGCGCCGTGCTCGGCCGCGGTGGTCCCGTGGCCGCGATGGTCGACTCCGTAGACCGCCCAGCCCGCGTCGGCCGCGATGCCGGCGAACCGCGAGTAGCGGGCCGCGTGTTCGCTCGCCCCGTGGGCCACGAGGATCCGTCCGACCGGTTCGCCGGCAGGGGCCGGCCACCGGCACCAGGAGATCGTGGCGTCGGGCCGGGCGAGGGTGGACCACTCGGGGGCAGGAGACTCGGTGTGCATGGGGTGACCCTAGTGAGCGGTGGGGCCGAGATCGCCGGTGGCGGCGAGGGCGGCATCGGCCAGGGCCACGAAGTCGGTGTCGGCCGCTCGGGCCGTCCACTGACGGGTCGCCACGCGAAGGGCCGACATCGCCGCGCCGGCGATGATCTCCGGTCGTGGGTCGTCGACCGGGTCGACGCCGAGGCGAGCGGCGGCGGCGCCGATGATCTCCCGTTCCCAGCTGGCCTGGACCACGGCTCGGCTGTAGGCCGAGACGGAGGCCACC
>JBDQKM010000064.1:0-17219 GCA_040263275.1 Acidimicrobiales bacterium | reverse complement strand
CTCGCCTGCACGTCGGGCACCCACATCGCTACTTCGAAGCGTTTGCCGTCGACCTCGACCTCGGCCGCTCTCCTGATCAGTGGGGTGTCCGATTCAGGTGCAGCTCCGGGAGCCCCGGAGACGCCGGTCAGGTCGAGTACCTCCTCGACCCACTTGGTCGAGTGCTCGTTGGCGACGAAGTCGGGATGTTCGAGGATGGCGACGTCGGCCGGGATCGTCGTGGCGACGCCCTCGACCACCAGCTCGCGGAGGGCCCGGAGGGCTCGACTGATGGCCACCTCGCGGCTGTGGCCCCACACGATGAGCTTGCCGACCAGGTTGTCGTAGTACTGGCTGATCTCGTCGCCCGACTCGTAGCCGGTGTCGAAGCGGGTACCGAAGCCGTCGGGCGTCTTGAGCGTGGTGATGGGTCCGGGCGACGGGAGGAAGGCACCGCCGGCGGGGTCCTCGGCGTTGATGCGGATCTCGATCGCATGGCCGCGCACCTCGATGTCGTCCTGGGTGAACGGCAGCGGTTCGCCAGAGGCGACGCGCAGCTGTTGCTCGACGAGGTCGATACCCGTGATCATCTCGCTGGCCGGATGCTCGACCTGCAGCCGGGTGTTCATCTCGAGATAGTGGAAGCCGCCGTCCTCGTAGAGGAACTCGACCGTGCCGGCGTTGACGTAGTCGCAGCCTCGGGCCACGGCGACCGCAGCCTCGCCCATCGCGGTGATGATGTCGTCGGGAATGCCGGCCGCGGGGGCCTCCTCGATCAGCTTCTGGTGTCGGCGCTGCGCCGAGCAGTCGCGGGTGCCGACGTAGACACAGTTGCCGTGGGAGTCGGCCAGGACCTGCACCTCGACGTGGCGGGGCTTGGTCAGGTAGCGCTCCATGTAGCACTCGTCGCGACCGAAGTAGGCGAGTGCCTCCCGCTGGGCGGAGTCGAGCTGGTCGCTCGCTTCGTCGGCGCTGCGCACGACCTTCATGCCGCGGCCGCCGCCGCCGTACGCCGCCTTGATGGCGACCGGCCAGCCGTGCTCCTCGCCGAAGGCGATGACGGTGGCGGCGTCGGTCAGGATCTCGGTGGAACCGGGCACGCCGTGGACACCGACCTTCTCGGCCGCTTCGCGGGCGGAGATCTTGTCGCCCATGACCTCGATGGCCTCGGGGCCCGGGCCGATGAAGGTGACGCCCATCTCCGTGATCGTCCGGGCGAAGTCGGCGTTCTCCGAGAAGAAGCCGTAGCCGGGATGCACGCCGTCGGCCCCGCTCTTCTCGATCGCGTCGACGATCGCCTCGGTGTTGAGATACGACTCGGCGGCGGTCTGGCCGCCGAGTGCGTAGGCCTCGTCGGCGAGACGCACGTGGAGCGATTCTCGATCGAGTTCGGAGTAGACGGCAACGGTGGCGACGCCGAGTTCGCGACAGGCACGGATGACTCGGACGGCGATCTCACCGCGGTTGGCGATCAAAACCTTGTTGAACACGTGCTAATGGTTAGTCGAATGGACCCCTCCGATGCGACATCCGCGGCCCGCTTTCTGCCCCTGAGCGCGGGGGTGGCCCGAGAACTCGGGCCCGGACCGCTGGATCACGTCGCGACGACGGGCTCGACCAACGAGGATCTCGCCTCGGCGGCGCGTGCCGGCGACGGGTCGGGTGCGGTGCTGGTGACCGACCACCAGACCGCCGGGAAGGGGCGTCTGGGCCGTCGGTGGGAGGACGTGCCGGGTGACTCGCTGCTCGTCTGCCTGCGTGTGCCGGTGCCGCCCTATCGGGCCGCGGCCGCGGTCCGGGCGCTCGCCGCCGCGGCCTGAGCGGCGGTCGACGAGCGCTGCGATCCGCCGGTGCTGGCAAAATGGCCGAACGACCTGGTCGTGCTCGACGGTGCGGGAGCGGGCAAGCTCGCGGGCGTGCTCGCGGAATTCGTCGACGGGCCGATGCCGTGTGTGGTGATCGGCATCGGCATCAACCTCCGCAGCGCCGATCGCGGACTCGGTGCGACGTCGGTCGTGCAGTGCGGCGGTCCCGACGATCGCGACGGGCTGCTCGCCGACATCCTCCGCGGGTTTGCCCGACGCCTCGAGGACGACGCCGCAGTGCTCGAGGAACTCCGGACGCATTCAGCGACGCTCGGGTCGCCCGTCCGCGTGGAGTTGCCGGACTCGACCGAGCTGCGCGGCACGGCCACCGAGCTCGCCGACGACGGCTCGCTCGTGGTCACGGCCGCCGACGGGTCGCGGCATGTCGTCGGCGTCGGCGACGTGATCCACCTACGGCGCGACTGACCGCCCTCGAAACCCGCGCCCACCGCACTAACCTCCGCCCGATGTCCTCGACCGGCACGGTGGTGGTTCGGCGCACCTGGCCCCAGCGCATCGTCATCCTCTGTTGCGTCGCGGTCGTCGCCGGGGCGATCGGGGCCTCCTGGTTCCTCAACGACGTCTACGAAGCGTTCTCCGACCTCGGCCGCGTCGAGTTCGCCGCCGACGTGCTCATCACCGACACCGACCCCGGCGATCCCGTCAACTACCTGCTCATCGGCGAGGACAGCGCCGAAGGCCTCGACCCAGACGATCCGGCCGCGTTCGCCCGCGATGTCGACTCCCGGGGCCGCTTCCAGGCCGACAGCATCGTGATCGTCCGGGTGAACCCGACGACGGGCCAGGCGTGGGTGCTCTCGTTGCCGAGAGACCTCCTGGTCGACGATCGCAGCACCGAGCGCAAGATCAACTCGTTGCTGCTGGTCGAGGACGCCGAGTTGCTGGCCCGGACCATCACGGCGAACTTCGGGATCACCCTCAACCACTTCATCTCGCTCGACTTCCTCGGGTTCCGCGAGATCGTCGACGAGCTCGGTGGGATCCCGGTCTGGTTCGAGAATCCGGCCCGCGACCAGAAGCCCAACGGCGAGAACGCGAGCGGGCTGAGCATCGAGACCGCCGGCTGCCATGTCCTCACCGGCGAGCAAGCGCTGCAGTACGTGCGGTCCCGGCACTATCGCGAGCTGATCGACGGCGAGTGGGAATACGTCGGCAACAGCGATTTCGGCCGGATCCGCCGTCAGCAGGACTTCCTGGTGCTCGCCCTCGAGCGCGCCATCGACCGCGGCGCCCGCGACCCGGCTGGTCTGGCCTCGCTCATCGAAGCGGCGGCATCGAGCCTCGTGCTCGACAAAGAACTGACGGTGGCCGAGCTGGTCGACGTCGGCGAGGCGTTCAGCAACTTCAACCCGGAGAACCTCCAGCGGTTCGAGCTCCAAGTGACGACGATCAACGACGGCGGCGTCTACCGCGGCGAGCGGGTCATTCCCGAGGTGAACGAACCCGTGTTCTCCGTCTTCCGGGGTTCCGCCGATCTCGTCGGTGCCGAGGGCGTCAGCTTCGATCTCTACGGGCCCGACGAGGACCAGGTCCCCCGTATCGCCGAGGAGCTCGAGGGCGAGGGGTTCTCGGTCGATGGTCGGTTCGCGCTGCCGGCCGGGGCCGAGGAGAACGTCGTGGTGTATCCGACCGGGCAACGTCGCTCCGCCGAGACGATCGCGCGCTACCTCGAGCCGATCCCGCGACTGATCGAGGACACGGACGCCGACACGATCTCGCTCGTGTTGGGCGGGAGCCACGAGCAGGTCCTCATCTTCTTCCCCCACGAGGTTCCCAAGATGCGCGCCGCGGTGGCCGCCTTCACCGAGGGCGACGTCCCCGACCTCGCCGCGGCGGTGCCAGTGGGCGGGGCGCCGGACACGACCACGACTATCGTCCCGAGCACCACCGTCGCAGGGCCCAGCAGCACGACGACGGTGGGCACTCCCACTCCCACCGCGACGACCACGGTTCCCGTCGAAGACCTCCCGGTTCCCGCGCCCACAGCGGGAATCATCGGTCGACCCCCCGAAGGCCAGTCCTGCGGCTAGTCGGGCCGTAGACTCACAAACGGCCGGGAGTCGGCCGATTCGGGTGGGAGAACCCGGAGGAGACGCAATGACGAGCAAGATCGCGGTGATCGGCACCGGCTATGTCGGTCTGACGACCGGCGCCTGTTTCGCCCATCTGGGCCACGATGTCATCTGCGCCGACATCGTTCCCGAGAAGATCGACCGCCTGCGCAACGGCGACGTGCCGATCCACGAAGCCGGGCTCACCGAGCTCGTGCAGGAGGGCATCGACACCGGTCGTCTGTCCTTCGTGTTGGGCGCCGAGCACGCGGTGGGCGACGCCGAGTTCATCTACCTGTGTGTTCCCACGCCCCAGTCGGCCGACGGTTCGGCCGATCTCAGCTATCTCCAGTCCGCAGCCGCCGAGATCAGCCCCCACCTGCAGCCGGGCGCCGTCGTGGTCAACAAGTCGACGGTGCCGGTCGGATCGACCCGTCTCGTCGAGCAGGCGATGCGCCGCTCCGACATCCCGGTCGTCTCCAATCCGGAGTTCCTCCGCGAAGGCACGGCGGTCGACGACTTCCTCAACCCCGATCGGGTGGTCATCGGGGCCGACGACCAGGCTGCGGCCGGTCGAGTGGCCGCGCTGTACCTGGGGGTTCGGGCTCCGGTCATGGTGACCGATCCGGCGTCGGCCGAGACCTGCAAGTACGCGGCCAACGCGTTCCTCGCCACCAAGCTGTCGTTCACCAACGCAATTGCCGCGGTGTGCGAAGCCGTCGGCGCCGATGTCAACGACGTGCTCCTCGGCATGGGCTACGACCACCGGATCGGCCACGAGTTCCTGCGGCCCGGACCGGGCTGGGGCGGCTCGTGCTTCCCCAAGGACTCTCGGGCCATCATCTCGATCGCGGAGGACGCGGGATACGACTTCGCCCTCATGCGCGGCGTGGTGACCGTCAACGACGAGCAGTTCGACCGGGTCGTCCGCAAGGTGGGCTCGGTCGTGCCGCTCGAAGGCGCAACGATCGCCCTGCTCGGCCTGGCGTTCAAGGCCGGCACCGACGACACCCGCGAATCACCGGCTCTCGCCGTCGCTCGCCGTCTCGTCGCCGCCGGGGCCACCGTGCGGGGTTACGACCCCGCCGTGACCGAGGTCGACATCGAGGGGCTCGAGGTCGTCGACGACGCCTATGCGGCCTGTGAGGGAGCCAACGCCCTGGTGATCGCCACCGAATGGGACGACTTCAAGTGGCTCGATCTCGACAAGATCGCCGACGCCATGGCCGACAAGCACATCGTCGACGCCCGCAACCTGCTCGACCGGGGGGCCGTCAAGCGCCGCGGGTTCAGCTACCAGGGCGTCGGGCGCAGCTGATGGCCCGCGTCGTGGTGACCGGCGGGGCCGGTTTCCTCGGTTCCCATCTGTGCGACCGACTGGTCGAGCGGGGCGACGACGTCGTCTGCATCGACAACCTCGTCACCGGCACGCTCGACAACATCGCCCATCTCCGCGACACCCCCGGGTTCGAGTTCATCCGACACGACGTCTCCGACTATGTCGACGTCGGCGGCGACGTCGATGCCGTGCTGCACTTCGCCAGCCCCGCGTCGCCCATCGACTATCTCGAGATGCCGATCCAGACCCTGAAGGTCGGCTCCCTCGGAACCCACAACACGCTCGGCCTCGCCAAGGCCAAGGACGCCACCTTCTTCATCGCGTCGACGTCGGAGGTCTACGGCGACCCGCACGAGCACCCGCAGAAGGAGACCTACTGGGGCAACGTGAACCCGGTCGGTCCCCGCGGTGTCTACGACGAGGCGAAGCGGTTCGCCGAGGCGATCACGATGGCGTACCACCGCTCCCACCAGCTCGACACGCGGATCGTGCGGATCTTCAACACGTATGGCCCGCGCATGCGTCCCAACGACGGCCGCGTCGTGTCGAACTTCATCGTCCAGGCGCTGCGAGGGGAGAACCTCACGATCTACGGCGACGGTTCGCAGTCCCGCAGCTTCTGCTACGTCGACGACGAGATCCGGGGCCTGATCGCGCTCCTCGACTCCGACGAGCACGACCCGGTCAACATCGGCAACCCGAGCGAGTTCACCGTCGCCGAACTCGCCGAGATCGTCGTCGACGTCGTCAATTCGCCCTCCGAGGTCGAGTACCACCCTCTGCCGGTCGACGACCCCACACAGCGCCGGCCCGACATCACCAGAGCCAGGGAGCTGCTCGGCTGGGAACCCCGCGTCGACCTGCGCGAGGGGATCGAGCGACCCGCGGAGTACTTCGCCGGGGTGTTGGCGAAGGTGGCGCCGGCCTAGTTGCGACGGGCCTCGGCGAGTTCGCGGTTGGCTCGATACCACTCGATCGTGGCGGCGAGGCCCTCGCGGAAGTCGGTCTTCGCGACGAAGCCGAACAGTTCGCGGGCCCGGGATGCATCGACGCAGCGCCGGGGCTGCCCGTCGGGCTTCGTCTCGTCCCAACGGATGCGGCCCTCGAATCCGGTGAGGTCTGCGATGATCTCGACGAGTTCCTTGATGAGCAGCTCGCGATCGGCCCCGAGATTCACCGGTTCGGCGCCGTCGTAGTGCTCGGCGGCCAACACGATGCCGTCGGCCGCGTCGTCGACATAGAGGAACTCGCGCGATGCCGCGCCGGTGCCCCACACCTCGATCTCCTCGGCGCCCTCCTCCTGGGCCAGCACACACTTGCGGATCAGCGCGGGGATCACGTGTGACACGTCGGGGTGGAACTTGTCGCCCGGGCCATAGAGGTTCGTGGGCATCAGGTAGATCCCCTGTTGGCCGTATTGCTGCCGGTTCGCCTGGAGGTGGGTCAGCTGGGCGAGCTTCGCGATCCCGTAGGGCGCGTTGGTCTCCTCCGGATAGCCCGTCCACAACGAGGACTCGTGGAAGGGCACCGGCGTGTGTTTCGGGTACGAGCAGATCGTGCCGACCACCACCGTCTTCGTCACCCCGGCGGCTCGGGCGGCTTCGATGACGTTGGTGCCCAGGAGCAGATTGGTCAGGTAGAGGCCGGCCGGATTCTCCATGTTCGCCCCGATGCCCCCGACCCGGGCGGCGAGGTGGATCACGCAGTCGGGTGCGATCTCGGCGGTTGCGGCGTCGGTCGCGGCGCGGTCGGTGAAGTCGACCTCGGCGCTCGAGGGGGCATGGACGTCGTGCACCCCCCGTGCGTGCAGGGCCTTGCGCACCGCCTGGCCGAGGAATCCCGTACCGCCCGTGAGGAGGACCCGCTGGTCTTCAAATGCTGCCATCCGGGACGCGTACTCGTGAGCGGCGCGCCGCGAGGGCTCGCGGTCGTGACAGACTCCCGGCCGTGAAGGGTCGAGTGGCCGCGGTGGTCGAACAGTGCTGGCATCGGGTGCCCGGCGGAACCGCCACGTCCACCGTGCGGACCCTCGAGGCCATCGCCCGGTTGGGAAACTGGGATGTCGTCGGCATCGCGGCTGCGCACCGCCGGGGACCGTCGACGATGGCCACCCCGACCGTCCCGGTGGTCCACATGCCGCTCGGGCGGCGCGTGCTCTACGAGTCGTGGCATCGGTTCCGTCGACCGGCCCTCGGTCGCCGAGTCGGTCCCGTCGACATCGTCCACGCCACGGGCGGGGTGATCCCACCGCCGGGAGACGCTCGGCTCGTCGTGACGGTGCACGACCTGGCCTTCCTTCACCGACCCGAGCACTTCACCGCCCACGGCGTGTCGTTCATGACCCGGAGCTTCTCGTTGGCGAGCAGTTCGGCGGACGTCATCGTCGTGCCGTCCGAGGCCACCGCCCGTGACTGTCGCGACCACGGCATCCATGCCGACCGGCTCGTGGTGGTCCCGTGGGGAGCGGCCGCGACGCCGGTGACCGCCGTCGACCGCGAGCGGGTGCGGGCCCGTCACCGCCTCCCCGAACGATTCGTCCTCTGGGTCGGGAGTGCGGAGCCCCGCAAGAACCTGCCGACCCTCGTCGAGGCCGTCGGTCGGCTCGGCGGCGATGTGCCGCTGGTGCTCGCCGGACCACCGGGGTGGGGAGTCGAGATCGACGAGATCGCGGCGCCGGCCCACGTCCGCCACATCGGGGAGGTGGCATCCGGAGACCTCCCGGTGCTCTACGACCTCGCCTCGGTCTTCGCGCTCCCCAGCCTGCTCGAGGGCTTCGGCATGCCCGTTCTCGAAGCGATGGCGCAGGGCACCGCGGTTGTGGCGAGCGCGGAGACCTCCACGGCGGAGATCGTGGGACCGGAAGGGCTCGTGGTCGCACCGACCGACACCGACGGGTGGGCCGAGGCGATCGGTCGGCTGTGGTCCGACGACCAGCATCGGGCTTCGGTCGCGGCAGCCGGTGCCCGCCGAGCGGCCTCGATGACCTGGGACGACACCGCGGCCGGCACAGAAGCCGCGTACGAGCGAGCCCGCTCGTGATCCGGGTTGCCGCGAACCTCGCGTGGCTCCGGCCCGGCGCGGTGGGGGGCAGCGAGGAATACACGGTTCGCCTGCTCGAGGCCGTGCTCGACGCGGCGCCGCCCGACATCGACCTCGTCGTGCTCGGGTCGCCCGCGCTGTTCGATGCTCACCCGGGCCTGGAGCGGGCGTCGTCGGTCCGGCTCCCGGGGCCGCTCGACGTGCGCGCGTGGCGGGTCGCCGTCGAGTCGACAGTGGTGCACCGGGCGACTCGCGACGCCGACGTCGTCCACCACTTCGGGGGTCGGGTGCCGCTGCGTCATCACCGTGGCGCCGACGTGGTCACGATCCATGATCTGCAACCGCTCGAGCGGCCCGAGAACTTCTCCCTCGTCAAGCGCCGATACCTCGGCCGTGCTCTGCCCCGGTCGGCCCGGACGGCCCGGCTCGTCACCACACCGTCGAACTGGGTCGCCTCGACGGTCGTCGAACGTCTCGGCGTCGAACCCCACGCGGTCGTCGACGTGTCGTCGACCTGGGACCCCGACGAGCGGGTCGACTCCAGCCTCGCCGACTCGCTCACCGGATCGGTCGTCCTCTACCCGGCGGTCAGCCATCCACACAAGCGCCACCTGCTGCTGCTCGACGCACTCGATCGTGTGGCTGCCCGGGGGCGTGACCTCACGGTCGTGCTGACCGGTGGGGCAGGCCGGGCCGAGGCCGAGGTCGTGGCGGCGGTCGCCCGGTCGGCATCGACCGTGGTGCTCCCGGGCCGGGTGACGGCCGCTGTGCTCCGTGGGCTCTACCGACGGGCCGATGTGCTCGCCTTCCCCTCCGTCTACGAAGGCTTCGGTCTCCCCGTGCTCGAGGCGATGCGCCACCGGCTGCCGGTGGTTGCGGCCCGGTCCACGGCACTCCCGGAGGTGGTGGGCGACACCGGCCTCCTGGTCGAAGGCGATGATCCGCAGGCCTGGGCCGACGCGATCGACGCGGTGCTCGCCGGTGGGCCGGCGGTCGAGGAACGCACGGATCGGGCTCACGCACGCGCCCAGGCCTGGAGTCCGACCAACGCCGCGGGCCGTCTGGTCGAGGCGTGGCGATCCGTCGCATGACCGCCGTCGACCAGCGGGCGCGCGTTGTGCCATCCTGCCGCCCGTGCGAATCCTGATCGTCTGCCCCCACTTCGAACCCGATGTGGCACCGACCGGGGTCGTCATCAGCGAGATCGCCCACCGCCTGATCGACGAGGGACACGAGCTCGAGGTGGTCACCTCGCTGCCGTGGTACACGTCGCACGCGATCGAACCGGGTTGGGGCGGTCGCCCGGTGCGTCGCCAACGGATGCCGTGGGGTCGGATCACCAGGGTGCATCCGTTCCCCACCGACAAGCGGAACATTCCGGCCCGAGCCGCCGCGTTCGCGGGCTTCACTGCGCTGGCCACGCTGTTCTCCGTCTTCCAGCGACGCCGACCCGACGTGGTGCTCGCGATGTCGCCCCCGCTCACGCTCGGGCTGACCGGTTGGATCGCGGCCCGGGTGCGGCGGGTCCCGCTCGTCTTCAACATCCAGGACGTGTTCCCCGACGTGGCGATCGACGTCGGCGCGATCTCCGATCGGCGCCTCATCCGGATCCTTCGTCGGCTCGAACGCTTCACCTACCGACGGGCCGATGCGGTCACGGTGCTGTCCGACGATCTCCGGGAGAACGTCGAGGAGAAGCTGGCCGGCAAGGGGGGAACGACCGTCCGGGTGATCCCGAACTTCGTCGACACGGAGCGGATCGTCCCGGGTCCGCGGCAGAACCCGTACCGCGAGGAGTTCGGTCTCGGCGATCGGACCGTCGTGATGTATGCCGGCAACCTCGGCTTCAGTCAGCCGCTGGGCCTGATGGTCGATGCGGCTCGTGCGCTCCGTCACCGCGACGATCTCGTGTTCGTGATCAACGGCGGGGGGTCGACCCGCCCGGGCCTCGAGGCGGATGCGGCCGATCTCGACAACCTGGTCTTCGTCGACCTCCAGCCCGCCGAGCGGCTCCCCGAGGTCCTCGCGGCCGCCGACGTCCACGTGATCGCCCTGCGCCGCGGTCTCGGCCGGTCGTCGGTGCCGTCGAAGCTCTATTCGATCCTCGCCGCGGCGCGCCCGGTGCTCGCATCGGTCGACGAAGGGACCGAGGTGGTGCGGGTGGTCGAGTCGGTCGGCGCCGGCGTCACCGTGCCCCCCGAGGACGGCGCGGCGTTCACCGCGGCCGTGGAGTCGTTGGTCACCGCCGATCTCTCGGAGATGGGGGAACGGGGGCGGGCCTTCGTGGAGCAGTGGGTCTCGCCGGAGGGTGTTGCTTCGGCCTACGTCGATCTCTTCGGGGAACTCCGCTCGTCGCACTGAGGTGGGGAAACCCCGGGGCGCGCGCAGTAGTCGGGGGCCCTACCGCTAGCGTGGTCGCTCGTGGGTAAGGCAAGTTCGTCCAAGAAGGTCCAACGAGCGGCTCGTGCAGCCGCCACCTCGCGTGGTGTCGGCGAGAAGCGTGAGCGCGGGTTTCCGCTGCTCGTGCTCGCCGTGGTCGTCCTCGGCGTCGGGTTGGTGCTCGCCGCCCGCTCGTCCCGTGAGGAAGCGGTGGCGCCGTTCCGCACCGATCACTGGCACTCCGCCTACGAGATCTACGAGTGCGGTGTCCTGCGCTCGTCGCTGCAGACCCAGACGGACCCCGACGGCATCCACACCCACGGCGATTCGCTGATCCACATCCACCCGTTCAACAGCAGCGCCACCGGCGACGATGCCCGCCTCGGTGTCTTCCTCGACGCCTCCGGCCTCGAGATCGACGATGAGGGCATCGACAGTTCCGGTTCCTTCGATGCCGGCTTCGCAGCGATCGACAACGCCACCGGGTGCGACGGCGCCGACAGCGAGATCGTGGTCACCCGATGGAACATCGGGCCCGGCAACGTTCCCGAGGTCGAGACGACCTATCGCGGCGACTTCCGCGACATCCAGTTCCTGCACGAGCGCGAAGCGTTCACCATGGCGAAGGTGCCCGTCGGCGAGGACGCCCCGCCGCCGACCGCGGCCGTACTCGCCCAGCTCGACACCAGCACCGGCACCACCAACCTGGCGAGCGCCGATCTCGAGCTCCCGCCGGTAGACGACTCCACCGACACCGGCACCGACCCGGATGTCGAGAGCACCGACGGCGATGCCGACCCCGATGCCGATCCCGAGACCGAGGCGGAGACACCTGCTGAGGGCGACGGCACTGAAGGTGGCGAAGGCGACGGAGACTCCGACGCGGAGTGAGCGTCGGCCCGCCCGTTCGGGTGGGTGCGAACGGTCGGTCGGGCGCTAGCGTCGCAGCCGACATCGGGGCGCCCAGACGGCGCCTCGTCGAGGAGGCGTCATGAAGGCAGTGGTACTCGTGGGTGGTTTCGGCACCCGACTGCGGCCGCTCACGCTGACGACCCCCAAGCAGATGTTGCCGGTGATCGATCGGCCCATGCTCGAGCACGTGATCGGGGCGCTGGGGCGCCACGGTGTCGACGAGGTGGTGCTCTCGCTCGGCTACAAGGAAGACGTGTTCAACAAGGCCTACCCCGACGCACGGTGCGCAGGCGTGGCGCTCGACTACGCCGTCGAGCCGGAACCGCTCGACACCGCCGGCGCGGTGCGCTTCGCCGCCGAAGCCGCCGGTATCGACGAGACGTTCATCGTGGTCAACGGCGACGTCTTCACCGATCTCGACGTCGGTCAGGTCTGGCGCCGGCACCACGAGGTCGGTGCCGAAGGCACGATCGCGCTCACCCCGGTCGACGACCCGTCCCGGTACGGCGTGGTCCCCACCGATCGCGAGGGCAAGGTGCTCGGCTTCGTCGAGAAGCCGCCTCGCGACAAGGCACCCACGAACTGGATCAACGCCGGGACCTATGTGCTCGAACCCTCCGTGCTCGACCGGATCGACACCGGGCGACGCGTGTCGATCGAACGGGAGACATTCCCGTCGATCGTCGAGGACGGCGGGTTGTGGGCGGTCCAGTCCGATGCCTACTGGGTCGATGCCGGTACGCCCGACACCTACCTGCAGGTCCAACTCGATCTGCTCGACGGCGTGCGCGGCGCGGCGGTCGACGGGATCGCCGCCGATGCCGAGATCCATCCCGGTGCCTCGGTCGAGCACTCGGTCGTCATGGCCGGCGCATCCGTGGCGGCGGGCGCCCGGGTCCGTGATGCCATCATCTCGTCTGGAGCCAGAGTGCTCGCCGACGCAACGGTCGACCGGTCGATCGTCGGTCCGGGTGCCGTGGTCGGCGAACGGGCCGAGGTGCTCGACATGTCGATGATCGGTGAGGGCGCGGAGGTCGATGCCGGCTCGTCGCTCCAGTCGGCGCGGCTGCCCGAGAGCGACTGATGGCGACGCTCGTCACCGGGGGCGCCGGCTACATCGGGTCGCACACGGCCGTGGCGCTCCACGAGGCGGGCCGACACGTGGTGATCGTCGACAACCTCGTCAACGCGTCACCCCGGGCGGTCGATGCGGTACGGGCGCTGACCACGCCCGAGCTGGCGTTCGTCGAGGGCGACCTCCTCGACCCGGCGGTGCTCGACCGGGTCTTCGCCGAGCACGAGATCGACGAGGTCGTGCACTTCGCCGCCCACAAGGCGGTCGGCGAGTCCGTGGCGAAGCCGCTCGAGTACTACCGCAACAACCTCGGCTCGACGATCGGTCTGGCCGACGCGATGGTCCGCCATGGGGTCACCCGCCTGGTGTTCTCGTCGTCCTGCACGGTCTACGGGCAACCCGAGGCCGTTCCGGTCACCGAGGCGGCCGCGACCGGAGCGGAGAGTCCCTACGGCTGGACCAAGTACATGGCCGAGCAGATCCTGACCGACACGGCGGAAGCCACCGATCTCGACGCCGTGTTGCTGCGCTACTTCAATCCGGTGGGGGCTCACCCGAGCGGCACGCTCGGCGAGGATCCCCACGGGATCCCCAACAATCTCGTGCCGTTCGTGATGCAGGTGGCGGTGGGGCGTCTCGAACAGGTCCGGGTCTTCGGCGACGACTACGACACCCCCGACGGGTCGGGGGTCCGCGACTACATCCATGTCATGGATCTGGCCGAGGCCCATGTCGCCGCGCTCGATGCGCTGGCCCGAGGGCTTCCCGGCGCCACGCCGATCAACATCGGCACCGGTGTGGGCCACAGCGTGCTCGAGGTCGTGGAGGCGGCCGCTCGAGCCGTCGGCGCACCGATCCCGTACGAGGTCGTCGGCCGCCGTCCGGGCGACATCGCCATGACCTGGGCGGCCACCGATCTGGCCGAGGAACTCCTCGGTTGGCGGACGCGCCGCGATCTCGACGAGATGCTGCGCGACCACTGGCGCTGGCAGTCGTCCAACCCCGACGGCTACGCGTAGCGCCGGCCGGCGGCGCCGTCAGCGACAGAGGCGGTCAGCGAAAGAGGTCGTCGGCCGGGTCGCGCACGATCTCTTCGACCACGCTGCTGGGCCGGAACCACTCCGGCGGCAGGCCCCGCACGATGGCGACGGCGATGCCCTCCGCCTTGCCCATGACCAGGTCGGCGGCCGCCGCGATCTCGTCGACGGCCGCGACCTCGGTGACCATGAGTTCGCGACCGAGGGAGTCGGTGGTGCCCCGGAGATCGACGATGGCGCCGATCCCCGCACAGCCGATGGCGACGTCGGTCACGCCGCGGCGCCACGGGCGACCGAACGTGTCGCTGACGATGATGGCGACGTTGACGCCCGCTCGGGCCTTCAGGCGGTCCTTGATGCCGCGGGCCGAGCGATCGCTGTCGACGGGCAACAAGGCGGCCTGACCCCGCTCGACGTTGGAGAGGTCGATGCCTGCGTTGGCACAGACGAAGCCGTGCTCGGTCTGGGAGATGATCAGCTCGCCGCGGCGGCGGAGCACACGGACCGACTCGCGCTCGACCAGTGGCTTGTGGGAGAGGGGGTCGTCCGGATCGATGTCGACCAGTCGGTTCTCGGCCTTCGACACCACCTTCTGGGTGATGACGAGGCAGTCGCCGTCGCTGATCTCGTTGTCGGCGGCGATGATCAGATTGGCCAGGTCGTCACCCGGCCGCACCTCGCCGATGCCGGTCATGGGAATGATCTCGAGCGTGGTCATGGGGTTGCTCCCGCCTCGTGGCAGGCCCGGGCCAGGGCCGCGGCGACCCCGGGCTCGGACATGATGGTGGGCATCGCGATGGCGCGCATGCCCTCGGCTTCGATGTCGGCCACGAGGTGTCGGTCGACCTCGTCGATGACGAGGGTGGCGGCCAGGTCGCGATAGCGGCGGGCCACGCCCACCACGGTCGGCTCCTCGCCGAGTTCGCGCAGCATCCGGTCGGCCGGTCCCTTGAGCGCCTTGCCGCCGACGATGGGGGAGACGGCGACGGTGCGGTCGCGCCGGGCCGTCAGCGCGGCGGTGATCCCGGGGACGGCCAGCACCGGGCCGATCGACACGACCGGATTGCTGGGGGCGATGACCAGGGTGGTGGCGCCCTCGATGGCCGCAACGGCGGCGGCGGTCGGGGTGGCCTCGGTCGCGCCCACGAACCGCACCGACGTGACCTCGACCCCATGCTGCAGCTTCACGAAATACTCCTGGAAGCCGATCTCCTCACCGGTCACGAGGGTCACCCGGGTCTCGACCGGGTCATCGGTGACCGGCAGCAGGCGGCAGCGCAGACCCCACGCCTCGACGATCTCGGTCGTCACCTCGGTGAGCGAGGCACCGGCGTGCAGCCGGGCCGTGCGGTACAGGTGGGTGCCGAGGTCGCGGTCGCCGAGGCTGAACCAGTCGTCACCGCCGTAGCGGGCGAGCTCGGCCATGGCCTGCCAGGTCTCGTCGACGAGGCCCCACCCCCGCTCGGGGTCGATGGCACCGGCCAGGGTGTAGGTGCAGGTGTCGAGGTCCGGAGAGATGCGCAGACCGTGGAGGGTGACGTCGTCGCCGACATTGACGATGGCGGTCACGTCGGCCGGGTCGAAGGCCTCGAGCGCGCCCCGGAGGTAGCGGGCCGCGCCGACGCCGCCGGCGAGGACGGTGTGCGTCACGCCAGCCCGCGGAGACGGCCTTCGAGGAGGGCGATGTCGGCATCGACCATCATCCGGACCAGGTCGGCGAAGGAGGTCTCGGGCACCCAGCCGAGCTCGTCGGCGGCCTTGGTCGCATCGCCCACGAGCAGGTCGACCTCGGCCGGGCGCATGAAGGTCTCGTCGACGACGACGTAGTCCTCCCAGTTCAGTCCGACATGGGAGAACGCCAGCTCACAGAAGTCGCGCACCGAGTGCGTCTCCCCGGTGCAGATCACGTAGTCCTCCGGGGTGTCGCGCTGGAGCATGCGCCACATGGCATCCACATAGTCGCCGGCGAAACCCCAGTCCCGCTTGGCGTCGAGGTTGCCGAGTCGCAGCTCGTTGATCTTGCCGAGCGTGATCTGGGCGACCGCGTGGCTGATCTTGCGGGTCACGAATTCGAGACCGCGACGTGGCGATTCGTGGTTGAACAGGATCCCGGAGGTGCCGTGGAGTCCGTAGCTCTCCCGATAGTTGACGGTGATCCAGTGGCCGTAGACCTTGGCGACGCCGTATGGGCTGCGGGGATGGAAGGGAGTGCTCTCGGTCTGGGGAACCTCGTGGACCTTGCCGAACATCTCGGACGAACTCGCCTGGTAGAAGCGGATCTCGGGATCGACCAGCCTGATGGCGTCGAGCACCCGGGTGACGCCGAGCGCCGTCGTCTCGCCCGTGAGGACGGGCTGGCCGAACGACGTCTGGACGAACGACTGGGCCGCGAGGTTGTAGACCTCCTCGGGCCGGTACGTCCGCAGGATCTCGATCATCGAGACCTCGTCGAGCAGGTCGCCGGGCGCGAACTGGACCTGGTCCTGGATGTGAGCGATCCGCTCGAAGTTCACCGTGCTGGAACGCCGGACCATGCCGATGACCTCGTAGCCCTTGTCGAGCAAGAACTCGGCGAGGTACGAACCGTCCTGTCCGGTGATGCCGGTGATGAGTGCGCGTTTGGCCACGTGGGTTCCCTTGGTTGAGCGGCGATCAGTCGATCTGGGTGCTTTCGACGCCCTCGGGGTGAGTGCGCCAGAAGTCGAGCAGGTCGGCGAGTGTGGTCTGGATGTCGATCTCGGGCGTCCACCCGGTCGCCGCGGTGATCTTGGTGTGGTCGCCGCGGAGGACCTTGAGATCCACCGGGCGGAAGAGTTCGGGGTCGACGACGAGTTCCATGTCGTGGGCCGCCATGGCGATCAGCCGGTCGGCGAGCTCGCCGACCGGACGGTCGACGCCGGAGCACACGTGGTACACCTCGCCGGCCTGCCCCTCGGTCATGAGGAGACGGTAGGCCCGGACCACGTCGCGAACGTCGGTGAAGTCGCGGCGAGCCTCGAGGTTGCCGACCCGGACCTCCCGGTCGCCGCTTCGTTCGTTGGCGACGACGCGGCTGGCGATCGCACTGGCGACGAACTTCTCGTTCTGCCCCGGGCCCAGATGGTTGAAGCTCCGGGCCCGGACGACGTCGAGCCCGTGGGCCAGCCCGGCGGTGACACACCTGATGTCGGCCGACGCCTTGCTTGCCGGGTCGGGGCTGGCGGGGCGAACCGGGGGGTTCTCGGTCAGGGGGAGGTCGGCCTCGTCGACCGGTCCGTAGATGTCGGCGCTGGTGACGGCGAGCACCCGGTCGACGCCGGCCGCGACCGCCGCATCGAGAATGTTGAGCGTGCCTTCGACGTTGACGCGGAGGGTGGGGATCGGGGCTGCCCACGAACCGCCGACATCGGCCTGGGCCGCGAGGTGGTAGACGACATCGGGCGCCTGCTCGGCGACGTGGGCGGCGATGCGGTCACGGTCGGTGATGTCGATCGACGACTCGACAACGTCGTCGCCGGAGGCGCGAAGGTGACGGACCAGGTG
>JBDQKM010000063.1:0-17379 GCA_040263275.1 Acidimicrobiales bacterium | reverse complement strand
TCCGCGCCCGTGCAGCACCCCCGACCCCTGGACCCCCCCGCTGTAGCTCCTCCCGTCCGCGTTGCCACGCACCCGGCGCGAGGGCTTGCCCGCCCACTCCCCCGCCTTCATCGACTTCACGACGACGGCACCGAGCTCGGCGGGGCGCATGTAGTGGGCGAACTCGGCTCCGTGGCCGGCCGTGCCCGATGCGGTGAGCACCGGAGCCCGGAGTCGGACCGTGCCGACCGAGGTCGCCAGGTCGGTCACGAGGCGCCGGACTCCCCGGCGCCGCCCGCCGGCGATGCGGTGACTCCCTCGTGGTACTCCTGCAACGACCGCACGGCCAGTGGGTGGTCGCGCCAGTCACGCATGCCGTTGGCGGCCGCCATCGCTGCGGCTCCGGTGGTGAGGAGCGGCACGTTGGCCATGCCGGCCGCGCCGCGGATGTGCTCGCCGTCGGCACGAGGGCCGCGCCCACGCGGCGAGTTGACGACCATCTGCACCTTGCCGTCGCGGATCAGCGAGACCGCGTCGACACCGCCGCCCTCGGCCTCGCCGAGCTTTGCGACGTCGATCGACACCTCGATGCCCTCGGCCCGAAGTGCATCCGCGGTGCCGCTCGTCGCCGCGATCTCGAAGCCCAGCTCGCGGAAGCCACGAGCCGCCGTGACCCCGACGGTCTTGTCGCGGTCCGCGAGCGACATGAAGATCGTGCCCGACTCGGGCAGCTTCGTACCGGCGCTGAGCTGCGACTTCACGAAGGCCAGGCCCGGGGTGAGGTCGATGCCCATGACCTCGCCGGTCGAGCGCATCTCGGGGCCGAGGACGGCATCGGCCTCGGGGAACCGGTTGAAGGGAAGCACGGCCTCCTTCACGGCCACATGGTCACCGACGACCCGGTCGCGCAGCAGGCCCTCCACTCGCAGCTCGGCGAGGGTGGCGCCGACCATCACCCGACTGGCCACCTTGGCCAACGGGACACCGGTCGCCTTCGCGACGAAGGGGACCGTCCGGCTGGCCCGCGGGTTGGCCTCGATCACGAAGACCTGGTTGCCCTTCACCGCGTACTGGACGTTGATGAGGCCCACCACCTCGAGCGCCTCGGCGATCTTGCGGGTGTAGTCCTCGATCACGACGATGGTCTCGTCGCTCAAACGGTTGGGCGGGATCGAACAGGCGGAGTCGCCGGAGTGCACACCGGCCTCCTCGACGTGTTCCATGACGGCACCGATGACCGTGGCCCCGGTGCGATCGCGGATGGCGTCCACGTCGACCTCGGTGGCGTCCTCGAGGAAGCGGTCGACGAGCACGGGGCGCTCGGCGCTGAGGCCGCCTTCCTTGCCGAGCGAGCCGAAACCGGCCAACTCGGCCATGGCCCGGGTCAGGTGCTCGTCGTCGTAGACGATCTCCATCGCCCGGCCGCCGAGCACGTACGACGGCCGCACGAGGGCCGGATAGCCGATGCGCCCGGTGATCTCGAGCGCCTGATCGATGTCGACGGCGGTGCCGCCGGCCGGCTGCGGGATCTCGAGACGCGCACAGAGTGCGTTCCACTGCTCGCGGTCCTCGGCCAGGTCGATCGAGGCCGGCGAGGTGCCCAGCACCAGCTCCGGGGGGAGCCGGTCGGCGAGCTTGAGCGGCGTCTGACCACCGAGCGAGACGATCACCCCGAGCGGCTGTTCGCTCTCGACGATGTCCATCACGTCTTCGTAGGTGAGCGGCTCGAAGTAGAGCCGGTCGGACGTGTCGTAGTCGGTCGACACGGTCTCGGGGTTGCAGTTCACCATCACCGTCTCGTATCCGGCATCGCGCAGGGCGAAGCTGGCGTGGACACAGCAGTAGTCGAACTCGATGCCCTGCCCGATGCGGTTGGGGCCCGAACCGAGGATGATGACCCGTTCCCGCTCGCCGGGCGTCACCTCGTCGGTGTCCTCGTAGGTCGAGTAGTGGTACGGCGTGGTGGCCTCGAACTCGGCCGCGCAGGTGTCGACGGTCTTGAACGTCGTCTTCACGCCCAGGGCCAACCGAGCGGCCCGGACAGCCGATTCTTCGACCTCCCACAGGTAGGCCAGCTGGGCGTCGCTGAAGCCGAGCTGCTTGGCCCGCTTCCAGCCCCGCTTCGTCATCGCCGCCATCCCCGTCTCCGCGAGATGGGCCCGTTCCTCGGTGATCATCGACATCTGGTCGAGGAACCAGGGATCGACCCAGGTGGAGGCGTAGATCTCGTCGATCGACATCCCCCGACGCAGCAGGGTCTCGAGCTGGAACGGCCGGTCGGGTGTGCCGACGCTGGCCGCGGCGAGCAGCTCCTGATCGCTCAGCTCGTCGAACGCCACTTCGCCCGGATCGCAGTTCAGACCGAATCGGCCCTGCTCGAGCGAGCGGAGCGCCTTCTGGAGCGACTCGGGGAAGGTCCGGCCGATGGCCATGACCTCGCCCACCGACTGCATGGATGTGCCGAGGATCCCGCTCGTGCCCGGGAACTTCTCGAACGCCCAACGAGGGATCTTCGTGACCACATAGTCGATCGACGGCTCGAAGCTCGCCGGGGTCTTCTCGGTGATGTCGTTGGGGATCTCGTCGAGGGTGTAGCCCACCGCGAGCTTGGCGGCGATCTTGGCGATCGGGAACCCGGTCGCCTTCGACGCGAGCGCCGACGAGCGGCTCACCCGCGGGTTCATCTCGATGATCACCTGTCGTCCGGTGCCGGGCTCGACCGCCCACTGGACGTTCGATCCGCCCGTCTCGACGCCCACGCGGCGGATGCAGGCGATCGACCCGTCACGCATCTCCTGGTATTCGACATCGGTGAGGGTCTGGGCCGGCGCCACCGTGAGCGAGTCGCCGGTGTGCACGCCCATCGGGTCGAAGTTCTCGATCGAGCAGATGATCACGCAATTGTCGGCCTTGTCGCGCATGACCTCGAGCTCGTATTCCTTCCAACCCGCGATCGACTCCTCGATGAGGATCTCGTTGATCGGACTGCACTCGATGCCGTAGGCCGCGACCTTCTCGAACTCCTCCATCGTGTGGGCCATGCCGGTGCCGCGCCCGCCCAGGATGTAGGCGGGGCGGATGATGATGGGGAGGCCGACCTCGGCCACCACCTTGCGCGCCTCCTCCATCGTGTGGGCGGTACCGGAGCGGGCGACGCCCAGCCCGATCTCCTGCATGGCCACCTTGAACTGCTCGCGGTCCTCGGCGGTGGCGATCGCCTCTGCCTTGGCACCGATGAGCTCCACGCCGTGCTTGTCGAGGATGCCCGCCTCCTCGAGTTCCATCGCCAGGTTGAGCCCGGTCTGGCCACCCAGCGTCGGCAGGACGGCGTCGGGCTTCTCCTTCTCGATGATCTTCTCGAGCACGGTCACGTCGAGGGGCTCGACATAGGTCGCGTCGGCGAAGTCAGGGTCGGTCATGATCGTCGCCGGGTTCGAGTTGGCGAGGATGACGCGGTACCCCTCCTCGCGCAGGACGCGACAGGCCTGGGTGCCCGAGTAGTCGAACTCGCAGGCCTGGCCGATGACGATCGGACCGGAGCCGATGATCAGGATCGAGTGGATGTCAGTGCGTTTCGGCATCAGGCTGCTCCGTTCGCATCCATGAGTTCCGCGAACTCATCGAACAGGTATCTGCTGTCGTGGGGGCCGGGACCCGCCTCGGGGTGGTATTGCACGCTGAAGATCGGGAGCTCGTCGTGGACCAGCCCCTCGAGGGCGCCGTCGTTGAGACACACGTGGGTCTCGGTCACGTTGGGCACGGATCCCGTCTCGACCGCGAAGTTGTGGTTCTGACTCGTGATCTCGACCTTGCCGGTACGGGTGTCCTGCACCGGCACGTTGCCTCCGTGGTGGCCGAACTTCATCTTGAAGGTCTTGCCGCCGAGGGCGAGGGACAGCACCTGGTGGCCGAGACAGATGCCGAAGATCGGCACCTCGCCGATGAGCTTGGGCAACTCGGTGACGATCGACCCGGCCTCCTCGGGATCGCCAGGGCCGTTGGAGAGGAAGACCCCGTCGGGGTTCATCGCCAACACGTCGGCGGCCGGGGTGTCGGCGGGAACCACCGTGACCGTCGCGAGCTCGCCCAGGTGGCGCAGCATGGTCTCCTTCACGCCGAGGTCGTAGGCCACGACCTTCCGTGGTCCCGTGCCGACCGTGTAGGGCTCGGCCGTCGTCACGTGGCTGACGAGGTCGATGCCGGCCGTACCGGGGTCGGCGACCGCTGCGGCGCGCAGGGCGACGGCGTCGGCGGTGCCGAACGCGCCGGGCATGGCCCCGCAGTCGCGGATGTGGCGGGTGAGGCGGCGGGTGTCGATACCGGCGATGCCGGCCACACCGTGGCGGCGCAGGAACGAATCGAGACCCTCCTCGGCCCGCCAGTTGCTGTGACGCCGGGCCAGGTCACGGATGATGACCCCGCGGCAGAACGGCCGTGCCGCCTCGTCGTCGGTGGCATTGACCCCGTAGTTCCCGATGTGGGGATACGTGAAGGTGATGATCTGACCGGCGTAGGACGGGTCGGTGATCACCTCCTGGTAGCCCGACAGCACCGTGTTGAAGACGACCTCGCCCGATGCGATCCCGTCGACCGGGTCGGCCCCGATGCCTTCGCCCTCGAACACCTCGCCGTCGGCGAGCACGAGCTGGTACTCACGAATGTCACTCATCGTTGTGCTTCTCCGTCGATGACCACTGGTTCGCCCTTCAAGATCGTGTGGCGCACGCGTCCGCGTACGGCCATGCCCTCGTAGGGCGTGTTGCTGCTCCGACTCGCCATGGCCGCCCCGGAGACGGTCCAGGTCGTCTCGGCGTCGACGATCGCGAGGTTCGCCGCCGACCCCTCGACGATCGGTCCGCCGTGCTCGGGGTCGAGACCGGCGATGGCCGCCGGCCGCCAGCTCAAGGCGCCGAGCAGCGCCTCGATCGGGATGTCGAGGTGGGTGTTGGCGATCGCGAACGCCGTCTCGAGTCCGAGCATGCCGGGAGGCGCCTCCGCGAACGTGCGTTCCTTGTCCTGCGGGGTGTGGGGCGCATGGTCGGTGGCGATCGCGTCGATCGTCCCGTCGGCCAGACCCTCCTTGACCGCGGCGACGTCGGCATCGGTGCGCAGCGGCGGGTGGACCTTGTAGAGGGGGTCGTAGTCGGCGCAGCAGGCGTCGGTGAGGCAGAAGTGGTGGGTCGCGGCCTCGGCGGTCACCGGGAGGCCCGCCGCCTTGGCGGCCCGGATCATGGCCACCGACCCGGCGGTGGACATGTGTTGGAAGTGCACCCTCGTGCCGGTCAGGCGCGCGAGTGCGATGTCGCGCATCACCATCAGCTCCTCGGCCTCGGCGGGCTGGCCGGGGATCCCCAGCCGGCTCGACCACTCACCCTCGTGCATGCAGGTGCCCTCGCTGAGCGCGTTGACCTCGCAGTGCTGGGCCAGCACGATCGGCCGGCCGCCCGAGAGGTGGACCAGGGAGCCGGCGTATTCGAGCGCGGTGCGCATGAGGCGATCGTCCTGCACGCCGGTGCCGTCGTCGGTGAAGATCCGCACGCCCAGCTTCACCAGCTCGGCCATCGGCGTGAGCGACTCGCCGTCGCGTCCCACCGTGATCGCGGCCGAGGGGCGCACGTCGCAGATGGTGTCGGCCGCAAGGTCGATGACCTCACGCACGACCGAGGCGCAGTCCATCGCCGGGGTGGTGTTGGGCATGGCGACCACCGACGTGAAGCCCCCGAGGGCGGCGCCGCGGGCGCCCGTCTCGATCGTCTCGGCCTCTTCCTTGCCGGGTTGACGCAGGTGGACGTGGAGATCGACGAACCCCGGCGAGACCACACAGTCGGTCGCGTCGAGCGTCCGGTCGCCGTTGAGATCCTCACCGACCGCGAGGATCGTTCCCTCGTCGCTCACCACCACGTCGGCTCGGCGGGAGCCCGTCTGGTCGATGACGGTGCCGCCCTTGATGGCGGTGGTCGTGGAGCCGCTCATGCGACATGTGCCCTTTCGTCGACGAGGTCGAGTCCCGACCCCAGCAGCAGATACAACACGGCCATCCGCACGGCGATGCCGTTGGTGACCTGTTCGGTGATGACGGCGTTGGGCCGGTCCGCGACCTCGCCGGCGATCTCGACACCGCGGTTCATGGGTCCCGGATGCATGATCAACGCGTCGTCGCGCATGCGTGCTGCCCGCGCCGCGGTGAGGCCGTACTCCTCGTGGAACTCGCGCAGCGTCGGCACCACCGACTGCTCCTGGCGCTCGAGCTGCATGCGCAGGAGGTAGCAGATGTCGACCTCGCCGATGACCTCGTCGAGGTCGTGGGTGACCGTCACCGGCCAGCCCTCGAGGTTCGGCGGCAGCAGCGTTCTCGGCGCCACGAAGGTGACGTCGGCGCCCATGGTGGCGAAGCCGATCGCGTTGGAGCGCGCCACCCGCGAATGCTTGATGTCGCCGACGATCGCGATCTTGCGCCCCTCGAGATCGCCGAGGTGTTCTGCGGCGGTGTAGAGATCGAGCAGCGCCTGGGTCGGGTGCTGGTGCCAGCCGTCGCCGGCGTTGACGACGCAGGCATCGGTCCACTGGGTGATCCGTTGGGGGGCGCCGGCACCCCGGTGCCGCACGACGATCCCGTCGACCCCCATGGCGGAGATCGTCTCGACGGTGTCGCGCAACGACTCGCCCTTGTTGATCGACGACGACCCGACGCTGAAGTTCATGCTGTCGGCGGAGAGGCGCTTGGCCGCCGTCTCGAACGACAGACGCGTGCGGGTCGAGTCCTCGTAGAAGAGCCAGGCGATCGTCTTGCCCCGCAGGGCCGGAACCTTGGGAATCTGGCGGGCGCTCACCTCGGTGAACGAGTCCGTCAGGTTCAGGAGTTGCTCGATGTCGTCGCGGTCGAGGTCGGCCATCGAGAGGAGATGCTGCATCCCGCTCACGTGACGTCTCCGAGGTCCACGCCGTCGTCGTGCACGTCGACGAGTTCGTCGCGGCGGGTCGGCAGGTTCTTGCCCACGAAGTCCGGGCGGATCGGGAGTTCGCGATGCCCGCGGTCGACCATCACGGCGAGTTGGATGGCCTGGGGGCGGCCGTAGCTGTGGATCGCGTCGAGCGCGGCCCGCACCGTGCGACCCGTGTAGAGCACGTCGTCGACCAGCACGATGACCTTGCCGGTCGGATCGCCCGGGATCTCGGTCGCGGCCTCGGGCATCACCGGCCGCAGTCCGAAGTCGTCGCGATGCATCGTGGCGTCGAGGCTGCCGACGGGAACCTCGCTCCCCTCGATCTCACGGATGTCGTCGACGAGCCGCTGGGCGAGCGCGACCCCGCCGGTCTGCATGCCGATCACCATCAGGTCGGCCGCACCATGGTTGCGCTCGAGGATCTCGTGGGCCATCCGGCGAACCGCTCGGGTCACATCGTCCGATGTCATCACCCGGGTCCGGGCCCGGAACTCGCCGCCACTGGGCGGCGCAGCCAGGCGACGTTCTCGCTCTGCCACGTTGTCCTTCTCTCGTCCGTATGAGCCTCTCCGGACTCATTTCACGGTCGAGGTCGAAACGTAACAGACGCGCGGGCCGGACCCCCGCGCGGTTTCCTGTGGATTTCGCGCGCAGGCGATGTGCGGGGAGGTTCTACGTCGCGTTCATCAGCTCGGGCTCCTCAGGAGCGCGATCCCGCAACCAGATCTGGGGGTTGCCGTCAGAGACGAGGTGAAAGCCCGCTCGCTGTGCGACAGCCAGCGACGCGGTGTTGTCCGCCTGAATCTCTGCCTGCACGCTTGCCAACACCGTCTCGGCGACCACCCAGTGAGCGACCGCTCGAACGGCGGCCGTAGCGAGACCTCTGCCACGGTGCTCCTCGTGAATCCACCAGCCGATCGATGCAACCGGATAGGGCGTCGTGCTGAGGGACCAGAGGCCGACCTCGCCGAGAACATCGCCGCCGGCGGGATCGGCCACGACGAGGTCGAGGGCCAACCCACGGAGCCGACGCTCCTCCCATCCCTCGATCCAACGAGCCGCCGCTGCCTCGCTTCGGTCAGGAGGGGGTGTCGATCCGGCGATGATCGCCGGGTCGTGCCACGCACGTGAGAGCGATGGCGCATCGTCGACTCGCCACGGTCGAAGGACGAACCCGTCGCCACGAAGGTCGGGGACCTCGAGGACGACCGGCGCGGCGCTCACGCCTCTTCGGGTCGCAGTTCGTTGGCCACCGATCGGAGCACCCCGTTGAGGAACCTGGGCGACTCCTCGCCGCAGTACTGGGTCGCCAACTCGACGGCCTCGCTGAGCACCGCACCGGTGGGCACATCCGGCCTCGACCGGAGTTCCCACGTCGCCATCCGGGCGATGACCCGGTCGACGATCGCCATCCGACGGATCGTCCAGCCCTTCAGATTGCGCCCGACGATCTCGTCGAGATCGTCGCGATCGGTGTCGATCCCCCGGATCAACTCGACCGCGTAGTCCTCCAACGGGATCGTGCGAGCCGCCAGCGATTCATCGATGGGGTCTCCCGTGAGCTCGGTCTCGTAGAGGAACGAGAGCGCCTCTTCTCGCGCTTCGCGGCGACCGCCGAAGGCGTTCACGCCCGACTGAGGTATTCCCCGGTGCGCGTGTCGATCTTGACCCGCTCCCCGGTCTCGATGAAGAGCGGCACCTGGATGACCAGGCCGGTCTCGAGCGTGGCCGGCTTGGTGCCGCCCGACGAACGGTCACCCTGTAGTCCGGGCTCGGTGTGGGCGATGTTCAACTCGACCGCCGCAGCCATGTCGGTACCGACGATCTCGGACCCGAACATCAGCAGGATCGCGGTCGACCCGTCGACGATGTAGTTGCCGGTGTCGCCGAGCGCCTCGGGCGTGACGTTGATCTGCTCGTACGTCTCGTTGTCCATGAAGACGTAGTCGTCGCCGTCCTTGTAGAGGAAGTTCATCTCGCGCTTGTCGATCGTGGCCCGCTCGACCTTCTCGCCGGCCCGGAACGTGCGCTCGACGGTGCCGCCCGCCCGCACGTTGCGGAGGCTGGTGCGCACGAAGGCGTGCCCCTTGCCCGGCTTCACGTGCTGGAAGTCGACGATCTGGAACAGGCCGTCGTCGAGTTCGAGCGTCATGCCGTTCTTCAGGTCGTTGGTGGTGATGGTCGGCATGGCGAACTCCTCGGCTCCTACAGCGAAATCTTCGGGGACTGCGTCAGCGGGCGGCAGCCATCGTCGGTGACGACCACCATGTCTTCGACCCGGACACCACCGATGCCGGGAAGGTAGATCCCGGGTTCGACGGTGATGACCTGGCCGGGCTGGAGGATAGCGGTGTTGCCTCGACGCACCGAGGGAAGCTCGTGGATGTCGAGGCCGACGCCGTGGCCGGTGCCGTGCCCGAACTCGGGGCCGAAGCCCTCGTCGGTGATGAGGTCACGGCAGGCCTTGTCGACGGCACCCACCTCGACGCCGGCACGGACCGTGGCCACGCCTTCGGCCTGGGCCCGGGTGACGAGATCGTGGATCTTCCGGGCGGTGTCGTCGGCTGCGCCGATCACGAAGGTTCGCGTCATGTCGCTGCGGTAGGCATCGACGACCGAGCCAGCGTCGATCACCACCAGGTCTCCGTCGACGAACGCTCGGTCGCCGGGTCGGGCGTGGGGAAGCGCGGCGTTGGGTCCACTCGCCACGATGGTCTCGTAGGCGGGCCCCGAGGCCCCCCGGGCGCGCATGCCGTCTTCGAGTGCGTGGGCGAGCTGTCGTTCGGGCGTGCCGGCCACGAGCATCGTCTGCGCCTCGGCCAACACGTCGTCGACGATCGCCGCGGCCTGGGCCATCCGGGCGAGTTCGGCGTCGTCCTTCACACTGCGCAGTTCGGTGATCAGCGCGTGGGTCGCGACCAGTTCGGCATCGACGGCGTCGGCCCAGCGCTGCTGGTCGGCCCAGCTGATGTCGTCGGCCTCGAGGGCGACCCGGCCGGCATCGGCGAGGGCTCGGCGCCCCTCGGCGACCAGATCGGCACTCACGACCACGTCGACGGGCGCACCACCGTCGTTGATCTGCTGTGGCGCCTGGGTCGCGTAGCGGCTGTCGGTGATCAGCGTGGCGGTGTCGGGCCCGACGACCAGGGCACCGAACGAGCCGGTGAACCCGGTACACCACCGGACGTTGGTGAGATTGGTGACCGCGAACGCGTCGGCGCCGGCCTCGGCCATCGCCTCCCGGACCCGGTCGAGCCGGCCGGTGACGCGCAGCGGGGGAAGCGAGCTCACGCCAGCAGGGCGGCCATCGCGTCGACCGCGAGGCGGTAGCCGTGGCCGCCGAACCCGGCGATCGACCCGTGGGCGACCGGGCTCACGACCGACGTGCGCCGCCACGGCTCGCGGGCGTCGGGGTTGGACAGATGCAGCTCTATGACCGGACCGTCGAAAGCGGCGAGTGCGTCGTGGATGGCCCACGACGAGTGGGTGAACGCGCCGGGGTTGACGATGATCCCCGCGTGGCCGGTGCGGGCCTCGTGGATCGCGTCGATCAACACTCCCTCGTGGTTGGACTGCAGGGCGACGACGTCGAGCCCGTGGGCATCGGCCGCCGCAGTGGCGGTCGCCACATGGTCGTCGAGCGTGGCCGTGCCGTAGACGTCCGGCTCGCGCGAACCGAGGAGGTTCAGGTTGGGTCCGTGCAACAGCAGGACGGTCGGGCGACTCATCGGATGGCCTCCATGGCGTCGGCGAGCACGGTGCGATCGACGCCCACGACGGTTTCCACGCCGCGGTCGCCGTCGAGGACGAAGGTGATGCCGTCGATCGCCTTCTTGTCGCGCTGGAAAAGGTCGAGTAGCTGCTCGGGGTCGAGTCCGGGTGGCAGCGAGTGGGGCAGGTCGTAGGCCGACAACACACGGCGGTGCTCGGCCATTCGGTTCTCGTCGATCCGGCCCAGCCGCAGGGCGACCTCGCCGGCGTAGGCGATACCGACGGCGACGGCTTCGCCGTGGCGGAGGTCGTAGCCGCCCGCGGTCTCCATGGCATGGGCGAGGGTGTGGCCGTAGTTGAGGATCGCACGGCGACCCCCCTCCCGCTCGTCGGCGGCCACCACCTCGGCCTTGATGCGCACGCAGGCGGCCACCCGTTCGGCGAGTTCGAGTTCGTCGAGACGCCCACCTCCGAGGAAGTGGTACTTGGCGACCTCACCCACCCCGCTGCGGAACTCCCGCGGCGGCAGGGTGGCCAACATGTCGGTGTCGCACAATACGGCGGACGGTTGCCAGAACGCACCGACCAGGTTCTTGCCCTCGGGAAGGTTCACACCGGTCTTGCCGCCGATGGCGGCGTCGACCTGACCGAGCAGGGTCGTGGACACGCTGACGAAGCGGATGCCGCGGTGGTAGACGGCGGCTGCGAACCCGGCGAGGTCGGTGACGACACCCCCACCGACGCCGACGATCGCGTCGGCCCGGGTGAACCCGGCCGTGGTCATGCGGCGGCAGATCTGTTCGACGACCGTGAGCGACTTGGCTTTCTCGCCGTCGGGTACGACGATCACCTCGTGATCGACGCCCGGGTCGAGTTCCCAGGGAATGCCGGCCTGGGTGATCATCGCCACCCGCTTGGCCCCCTCCGGGATCACCTCGGGCAACAACTCACGCACCCCGGCGCCGACATGGACCGGGTAGCCGCGCTCGGCGAGTTCGACCGGTACGACGATGCTCACGCGGTCGCTCCTTCCATCGCCGCGACGATCGCGTCGACGCAGTCGACATGGCGCATG
Source organism: Acidimicrobiales bacterium (assembly GCA_040263275.1). Classification (GTDB taxonomy): domain Bacteria; phylum Actinomycetota; class Acidimicrobiia; order Acidimicrobiales; family Aldehydirespiratoraceae; genus JAJRXC01. The sequence goes on along the minus strand of JBDQKM010000063.1, from coordinate 5,670 downwards.
TGGGTCGTGTCGACCCGCACATCGGCGACCTCGAGATAGCCCGGCCCGCGTTCGGCGATCTTCTCCTTGAGCGCACCGCGCACGTCGCCCTCCAGCAGCGGGCGCCCCCGTCCCGACCCGACCCGGGCCGCCAGAGCGTCGAGCGAACCGTCGAGCCACACCACGAAGGCATCGGCCGTTCGGAGATGCGTGCGGTTCAGGTCGTCGACGACGATGCCACCGCCGGTGGACACCACCGAGGGCGTGGTCAGCGCCGAGATCAGCGCCTCGGTCTCGAGTTCGCGGAAGCGCCGCTCGCCGTCGCGGGCGAAGATCTCGGTGATCGGGCAGCCGGCGGCCGCGACCACGAGATCGTCGGTGTCGACATGGTCCAGGCCCAGCCTCGCTGCGAGCGCGCGACCGACCGTGGACTTGCCCGACCCCATGGGGCCGACGAGCACGACGGAGCGCGAGGACATGCCGAGCAGGCTACCGGCGCGCCGCTCCCCCGTCGGGATGGATTCCGGTGAGCCCTTGCGCCGGCGGGCCCGCCCGGCGAGGCTCACCTCCATCGTCAGCAGGGGGAGTCAGCAGATGTCGGTCGCGTTCGTCACGGGAACCAGCACGGGTATCGGACAGGCGACGGCACTGCGTCTCGCTCGAGACGGGCACCGGGTGGTGGCGACGATGCGCAACCCCGATGCCGGCGCACCGCTCGTGGAGGCCCGCGAGGCGGAAGGGCTCTCGCTCGACGTGGTGGCCCTCGATGTCAACGACGCCGCCGCGTGCGAGCGGGTCGTCGCCGACAGCGGACCGATCGACGTGCTCGTCAACAATGCCGGGATCGGCGGTCTGACCGCGGTCGAGGACGCCTCCGACGACGAGTGGCTCGAGATGCTGTCCACCAACGTGATCGCGCCGATGCGGCTGTGCCGACTCGTGCTTCCAGGGATGCGGGAGCGGCGAGCGGGGACGATCGTCAACGTGACCTCCGTCGCCGGACGTATGCCGGTCGCGCCGCAGGCTCCCTACGCCGCATCGAAGCACGCCTTCGAGGGCGCCAGCGAGGCGTTGGCCCAGGAGGTGGCCCAGTTCGGCATCCGCGTCGTGATCATCGAACCGGGCGTGATCCTCACGCCGATCTTCTTCAAGGGCGACGACAGCGGGCGAGCCGACAGCCCCTACGCCGCCGTCTACGAACGAGCGACCCGCATGTTCACGGGACTGCTCGCAAACCCCTCTCCACCCGAACTCGTGGCCGACACGATCTCGGAATCGATCACGACGAGCGAGCCGGTGCTGCGGTACCCGGTCGGCCCCGATGCCCACAAGCTCTTCGCGGGACGGGCTGCGATCTCCGACGAGGAGTACGTCGACCTCGGCCGGGTGGCGTCGGATGACGAGTTCGCCGAGCGGTTCAAGGCGCTGTTCGACCTCGAGATCTGAGCGTTCAGACGATCGCGTCGGCGAAGAAGACCACGACGACGGTGCCGGCGGCCAGGGCCGGGCCGAAGGGCATCGACTGCGAGAGCAGACGCGTCGGCTGGCCGTCCTCGGCCTCCGGGTCGGGCAGGAGGTCTCGTGAGAATCGTCGGCGAATGATGGCGATGAGGATGCCGCCGATGCCGCCCAGCAGGCACGACAGCAGCAGTGCGTAGAAGACCAGTCGGAACACCGGCGTCCAGCCGACCCAGACCGACCCGGCCGCCCAACCGAGATGGAGCCCGAGGAGCAGGGCGAGCTTCACGTCGCCGAAGCCCATGCCCCGTGGTGAGATCAGGTGCATCACGAAGAGGAAGCCGCCGTAGAGCGCCATGCCGCCGAGGGCCTTCACGATCGACGACGGGATGTCGATCCCGAAACCGGCCGCCACCATCACCACGAGCGAGAGTCCGAGCGACGGGAAGACGAGCCGATCGGGCAGGCGGTAGACGTACATGTCGATCGTCGACAGCGCGACGGCGGCCGTGATCAGCACCAGCGGGGGCAGGAGACGCCAGTCCCAGCCCCAGTTCGCGGCGGCGCCGACCCACAGACCCATGGTGAGCAGCTCCACGACGGGATACGCCGGCGTGATCGGGTCACCACAGTGCCGACAGCGGCCCTTCAACCGCAGCCACGAGAGGACCGGGATCGTGTCGGCGAGTCCCAGCGGGTGCTCGCAGAACGGGCACCGAGACGAGGCCGTGATCGGCGTCTTGTCGGGGATCCGGTCGACGAGCATCGTCGCGAACCCGCCGACCACCAACCCCAGTGGGATGGCGAGGAGGATGACCAGGAGGTCCATGGAGAGAGGACCCTAGGGTCCGGGACTCAGCTGTCGACGGAACCCAGGAACTTCAGCAGAAGTCCACGGTTGACGCTGTCGTCCTCGACCTCCACGGCGGCGAGCGCGGCGTCGCGTTCGGCATCGGTCGTGGCCTTGGCAGCGGCAGCGACGGCCTTGGCGGCCTTCGGGCTCAGGTTGGCGAGTTGGCGGGCCATCTCGGCCGGGTCGAGCTCGTCGTCACCGTCGACCGGGGCCGGGGCACCGGCGAAGATGTCCTCCGACGCAGCGTCGTCCTCGAACGAGTCACGGAGATCGTCGAGCGGGTCGCCGCCGGAAAGCAGCGGGTCGAGCGAGTCCTGGGTGGACGAAAGAGCGGCAAGGCTCGGCTCGACCTCGTGCCGGGGCTCGTCGTCGGCACCGAACTCGTCGCCCAGAAGCGTGTCCTCGTCGGCGAGAACCGGGACGTCGTCGCCGAAGCTCGGGGCGTCGTCGAGGGCGTCGAGCTCGTGCAGCAGGGCCTCGGGCTCACCGGGGGTGGCGTCCTCGAAGACCGTGGGTTCCGCGTCGGCGACCGCCGCGAACTCGTCGATCGGCTCGTCGACGGGCTCGGGCTCGAAGCTGGTCGGTTGCGGGGCACCGACGGGCTCGTCGAGGAAGTCGACGAGTCCGAGCTCGAGCAGCTCCTTGACCAGACGGCACGAATCGATCTCGTTGAGATGCAGCGCTTCGGCGACCGCACCCACCTGAGATCCCGAACCGATCGCCGCGATACCGCTCCAGCGATGCTGGTCGACCATCACGTCAGGTCCTTCGAGTGCGGGGCACAAGCCGACCCACACGTCGAGCGAGGGAATGATCTCTTCGATCGCCCGCCACTCGACGAGCATGTTCTCGGCCGCACCGAGCACCGGTTCCAGCGGAGCCGGCGGGCCGGCGTGGGGGGCCTGGGCGTCGGCTTCGAACGTGAACGACCCGGCGGTGAACCGCAGGAGACCGAACACGACCTCTTCGTTGCTGGGTTCCTGGGTGACGGCGGAGGCGAGCTCCGTCGCCACGACCTCTCCCCCGTCGACCCAGACGCTGCCGGATCCACGGTCACCCGTGATGCGGAGCCGTCCGCTCTTCGCGGTGGACGCGAGGAGTCGAAGTACGTCGGGTAGGGCAAAGGTGTCGAGTGTGCCCGAAAGCGCCACGGTGACCTCCGAAGTCGTGCGAACACCTGACCATCGGCACGTCCCCCGCGGGAAGTGAGGACTATGCGGATTTGTTCTCGGCGGCCTCGCGCATCGCCCGGACGGGGGCCTCGACCCCGGTCCAGAGCCGGAATGCGACGGCCGCCTGCCCGATCAACATCGACAGCCCGTTGTGGGCCTCGATGCCGGCGGCGCGGGCGGCGGTGAGCCACGGCGTCTCGCGCGGTTCGTAGATCAGGTCGACGACGACCTGACCGCCGTGGAGCAGCGCCGGGTCGCAGGGCATCGACGGATCGGCCCCCATACCCACCGACGTGGCATTGACGACGAGGTCGGCGGTGGCCACGTCGGATGGCTCGCCGACCCGACCCACTGCGCCGGCCAACCCGGCGGCTGCGACGGCTCGGTCGGCGGAGCGGTTCACCACGGTGACGCCGGCGGCACCGGCCGCCGCGCAGGCCTGCACCACGGCCCGGGCCGCGCCGCCGGCACCGAGCACGGCGACATGACGGCCCGCCACGTCGAGATCGGCATCGGTCCGAAGGCCGGCGAGAAAGCCCTCGCCATCGGTGTTCTCGGCCCGGATCCGCCCATCGGCGAGCGGCACGAGACAGTTCGCCGCGCCCAGCGCTTCGACCGCCGTCGAACATTCGTCGACCGCAGCGACGACCGCGGACTTGTGGGGCATGGTCACCGACATTCCCCCGAGGCGCAGGGTGCGCAGCGCCGCGACCGCGGCGACGGCATCGCCGGCCGGCACCGGGAAGGCGACATAGACCCAGTCGAGACCGGAGGCCGCGAAGGCCGCGTTGTGCAGCGTCGGTGAGAGCGAGTGACGGACCGGATCACCGATGACGGCGGCGACGTTGGTGTGGCCGCTGATCATCCGCAGCCGAGGTCCTTCTCGACACAGATCGCGACATTGGCCGCGTGCTCGGCGTTGGTGACCGCGAACGAGTGACTCCCGTCCTCGTCGGTGAGGACGTAGAAGAACCAGTCGCCCGCTTCCGGGTTGATCGCCGCCTCGAGGCTGGCCTCACCCGGCGACGCGATCGGGGTGAGCGGCAGCCCTGGGTTGGCTCGCGTGTTCCACGGGTTGCTGGTGTCGTCGAGTTGCGACCGGGTGAGGTCCTGACACGACACCTGGGCGCCGAAGCAGACCGACGCATCGACGCCGAGCCGTTCGCCGGCCAGCAGGCGGTTCCAGATCACGCGGCTGATCTTGGGCCGATCCTCGGGGACCTTCGCCTCCTCCTCGATCAGCGAGGCGATGGTCACGATGTCGTAGATGTCGAGTCCGAGCTCCTCGGCCTCCGGCGGCAGTCCGAACTCGTCGACCAGCCGATCGATACGGATGTCCATCTCGTTGGTGAGGCGGCCGACGAACTTCGCCTCGTCGGTGATGTCCTGCTCCGGGACGTCGTAGAAGGCGGGGAAGTCGAGTCCTTCGTGGGGAAAGAAGGGCGCGTTCGCCTGACGCAGGTATTTCGAGAAGAGATCGGGGTTCGCGAACGCGGCCCGCAGCTCTTCTTCGTCGAAGAGGTCGTTCTCCTCGAGCAGGCGATCGAACAGCTGGGTGAAGGTGAGTCCCTCCGGAATCCGGATCGTGAAGATCTCGGGGACGTACGGACCCTCGGCGAAGGTGTCGACGACCTGTTGGTAGGTCATGTTCTCGAACAGCGTGTAGTCGCCGGCCTGGAACTGCACCTCGGTGTCGCAACCCAGGAAGCCGGTGATCGTGATCTCGCCGCCGTTGGGCACGTCGCACCGCAACCAGTAACGGAAGACCGTGGCGTTGTTGATGATGCCGGCCTCGGCGAGGTCGGTTGCGACGTCGTTGACGGCCGCACCGGTCGGAATGGTGAAGGCGACCTCCTCGCCGAGGTCGCCGCCCGAGTCGATCTGGTCGTCGATCCAGCTGTAGACGCGACTGCGGGCGGTGACGACGAGGAAGAGCACGACGACGAGACCGATGATGCGGAGGAACCCACCCCAACTGGTGCGGTAGCGGACCCAGTTGCGGTCGTCGGCGTCGTAACGGGGATCGACCAGCGGGGTGGCGCCGGGATCGTCCTCGAAGACGTATTCGGTCCCGTTGGCGTCGAATCCGGCCGAGACCACCACGCCCGGAGGGGCGGCGTAGTCGGGCAGCGCGACGATGGGCACCTCTTCGCCATCGGGGCCGACCGCGGTGGGCGGCGGCGTGCGGGGGGCCGCCTGGGCGGGTCG
>JBDQKM010000062.1:0-17400 GCA_040263275.1 Acidimicrobiales bacterium | reverse complement strand
GACATGATCCGCGAGCGTCACAGCGACATCGAGACGCGGACCAATCCCGGCGCACGCGCTCACCTGATGGAACTGATGTTCTCGGGCGGCGACGAGTGAAGGTCCTCGTCACGGGGGCGACCGGGTTCGTCGGCAGCCATGTCGTCCGCCGGCTGCTGGATGATGATCACGAGTTGCGCCTGCTGGCCCGCACCCCGGCCAAGGTCGGGCCGCTGATGGCCAAGATGGGCGTCGATGCGGGTCGACTCGAGGTGGTCGAAGGCGACATCACCGCTGCCGACTCGGTCCGACGGGCCGTGGCCGGCTGTGATGCCGTGGTCCATGCGGCCGCTGTGGTGGCCACGGATCCCACCATGGAGGCCGCGATGGAGGCGACCAACCTCCGGGGGGCGACGAACGTGGTCGACGCGGCGCTCGAGCACGGGTGTGATCCGGTCGTGCACGTGTCGTCCGTTGCTGCGCTGTTCCCCTTCCAGACCGATCCCGTGACTGCCGACCACCCCGTCAACGGCGACGGTGCCTACGGCGAGTCGAAGGCTGCGTGCGAGCACATGGTGCGACGCCACCAGGAGGCCGGGGCCCCGATCGTCACGCTCTATCCGTCGGGCATCATCGGGCCCGACGACTGGACGGAGTCGATCAACCTGTCGTCGGTGATCCTGTGGCTCGAGAAGGGCTTCCCCACGGCGAAGAACATCAGCGGGAGCTATGTCGACGTGCGGGATCTGGCCGAGATCGTCGCCGCATCGATGGCCTCGGGCAACGGTCCGCGACGACTGCTCGCAATGGGTGCCTACCTCACGGCCGCCGACCACCACGCTCGCATCGAGGAAGCGATCGGGGTGCCGCTGAAGAAGCTGCCCACCCCCCAGCCGATCATGTGGGCATGGGGGCGTCTGGGTGATCTCGCTCGGCGGTTCGGCAAGGACATCGTCCTGACCAGCGACGGCTACAACTATCTCTTCCACTCCAAGCCGGGAGACGATTCGGCGACGGTCGCGGCGACCGGGGTGGAGTTCCGGCCCGTCGTCGAGACGTTCCGCGACACCTTCCGGTGGATGTACGAAGCCGGCCACGTGCCTGCCGACAAGGTCGGGATCCTGGCCGACTGAATCTCGTCGGAGACGACGCATTCGCGACTTCGACTGTCACAGGGGCGTCGTAGCTTCCGATCATGCGCCAACCCACCCAGCTTCCGGTCGCTTCGGCGAGTCCACACCTCGACGAGTTGGTTGCCGTGTGGCCCCACGAGGGGAGTGCGGCTGAGCTCGTCTGCGAGCTGAAATACGGCCGCGCGACCACGGTGGTCACCGAACTCGCCGAGGCCATGGCCGCGGTCGCTCCTGCGGCCGATCTGGTCACCTGGGTGCCGGCCTCGCCCCGACGACGCCGGCAACGAGGGTTCGACCAGGGCGAGCTGCTCGCCCGGGCGGTCGCCCGCCGCCTCGGCCTCCCGGTGCGCAAGTTCCTCCGGCGGTCCGACGACACGCCGCAGACCGCCCGCGCACTCGAGGGCCGCCTCTCCGGGCCCGATTTCGTCGCCACCGGGCGGCGGGTCCGTTTCTCGCGCCGTGTGCTCCTGATCGACGATGTCTGCACCACCGGGGCCACCCTCGGATCGGCGGCCGCCGTGCTGCGTTCGCGCGGCGCCGGCTCCGTCCGCGGCCTGGTCGCGACCCGGGCGACCATTCGCCCGAGATCGGCGCCGCCGTCGCCTGAGGTCTACGATCTCTCCACAGCCCAACTTCTCGGAGGTTAAGAATGGACGTCTCCATCAGTGCTCGGCACGTGAACATCACGCCGCGACTGGAGGAGGTGATCCAGGAGAAGATCGGGGACCTCGATCGCTATCTGGAAGGACTCGAATCCGCTGGAGTCCACTTCGACGAGGCCCAGAACCCCCGCATCTCCGACAAGCTCTTCTGTGAGGTCCACCTGAAGGGCGCCGGACACCACCTGCGCTGCAAGGTGCACGCTCCCGAACCGTTCACTGCCGTCGACCTCGCCGAAGCCAAGCTCGAACGGCAGATCCGGAAGCTCCGCACCAAGATCCAGCGGCGCCAGCACGGCACCGGTGAGTCCCTCCGTGGCGCGGCCGACGAGGCGGCATCCATCGCCGTGGCCGAGCCCGAGCCGGAGGCGGAGGTCGAGGACTTCGAGCCCCAGATCGTGCGGACCAAACGATTCCATCTCGCCCCACTGGCACCGGTCGACGCGGTCGAGAAGATGGAAGAACTCGGCCACGGGTTCTTCTTCTTCATCAACAAAGACACGAGCCGCAGCGCCGTGGTCTACCGCCGAGACGACGGCGACGTCGGCCTGATCGACGAAGCCGACTGACACCGGCGCAGCCTCAGGGTCGGCTGCCGGAGGCCGACAGGAACACATGGCCGAGGTGGACGACCTCCGTGTGCTCGTGGTCGACGACCATGCCCTCTACCGACGCGGCCTCGTCATGGAGCTCGAGAACGCACCGGACCTCGAGGTCATCGCCGAGGCATCCGACGGCGCGGAGGCCGTGGATTCTGCGGTCGCCCTCGCCCCCGACGTGGTGCTGATGGACGTGCGCATGCCCGGGATGGACGGCATCGAGGCCACCCGGCGGATCCTCGAGGCGGCGCCCACCACCCGGGTGCTCATGCTCAGCGTGAGCGACGAACCGGACGACCTGATCGAGGCGGTGAAGGCGGGGGCCGCCGGCTACCTGCTGAAGGAGACGTCGATCGTCGACATCGCCGAGTCGGCGCGGAGGGTGGCCATCGGACACAGCTTCGTCTCGCCACCACTGGCCGGCCGACTCCTGGAGGAGTTCGCCGCCCTGGCCCGACGGGTCGATGCCTCCGGCGATTCGGAGGCGGTCGAGGGTCCGTCGCTGCTCACCACGCGTGAGGTGGCGGTGCTCGAATCCATGGCCGAGGGCGCCGACAACGACGCCATCGCCGCCCGGACCGGGATGACGTCGCACGCCGTCCGCAACCATGTGCGCAACATCCTCGAGAAGCTGCATCTCGCCTCCCGGACGGAGGCCGTGCTCTACGCGGTGCGCACTCGTCTCATCGACCCCTGATGGCGGGAGCGGCTCTGTAGAGTTGCTTCAGTCATGAGCATCTTTGATCGAGTCCTGCGGAGTGGTGAGGGTCGGAAGCTGAAGGCCGTCCAGGCCCTCGTGCCCGACATCAACGCGCTCGAGCCCGAGATCCAGGCTCTGAGCGACGATCAGCTGCGGGGGAAGACGGCCGAGTTCCGCAACCGACTCGAGCAGGGCGAAGAGCCCGACGATCTCCTCATCGAGTCGTTCGCGGTGATCCGCGAGGCCGCATCCCGCGTCCTCGGGCAGCGGCACTACGACGTGCAGTTGGTCGGCGGCGCCGCCCTGCATCTCGGCTGGGTCGCGGAGATGAAGACGGGTGAGGGCAAGACCCTCACCTCGACCCTGCCCATCTATCTCAACGGGCTCACCGGCAAGGGCGTCCACGTCGTCACGGTCAACGACTATCTGGCGAGCCGCGACGCCGAATGGATGGGCCAGGTCCACCGATGGATGGGCCTCGATGTCGGACTCGTGATCCCCGGCAATCGCGACGCGGCGTTCAAACGCGAGCAATACGGCTGCGACATCACCTACGGCACCAACAACGAATTCGGTTTCGACTACCTCCGCGACAACATGGCGATGTCGCGGGAGAAGCAGGTCCAACGCGGCCACCACTACTGCATCGTCGACGAGATCGACTCGATCCTCATCGACGAGGCCCGGACCCCGCTCATCATCTCCGGCCGCGTGGCCGACGCCGCCAAGCTCTATGTGAAGTTCGCGTCGATCGCTCGGGGTCTCCAGCGCGACGTGCACTACGAGGTCGACGAGGAGAAGCGCACGGTCGCGCCGCTCGAGGAGGGCGTCCACGCGGTCGAGCGGGCGCTCGGCATCGACAACCTCTACGACCAGGTGTCGGCCAACCTCGTGCATCAGCTGCAGGCTGCCCTGCGGGCCAAGGAGCTCTACAAGAAGGACAAGGACTACATCATCGAAGCCGGGCAGGTGAAGATCGTCGACGAGTTCACCGGTCGTGTGCTCGACGGTCGACGCTGGTCCGACGGTCTGCACCAGGCCGTCGAGGCCAAGGAGGGTGTGGCGATCAAGGAGGAGAACCAGACCCTCGCCACCATCACGCTCCAGAACTACTACCGGCTCTACGAGCGCCTCGCCGGCATGACCGGTACCGCCGAGACCGAGGCCTCGGAGTTCGTGAGCACCTACGGGCTCCACGTGATCCCGGTGCCCACCCACCGGCCGCTGGCCCGGAAGGACGAGGGCGACCTGATCTACAAGACCGAGGACGCCAAGTTCACGGCCACGATCGACGACCTCGAGGAACGCCATCGCACCGGTCAGCCGGTGCTGGTCGGCACCGTGTCGGTCGAGAAGTCCGAGAAGCTCTCCCGCGAGATGGAGAAGCGCGGGATCTCCCACGAAGTGCTCAACGCCAAGCAGCACACCCGGGAGGCCGAGGTCGTGGCGCAGGCGGGCCGGCTCGGCTCGATCACCGTGGCCACCAACATGGCCGGCCGCGGCGTCGACATCCTGCTGGGTGGCAACCCGGAGGGGCTGGCCGAACGCGACGTGCGGGCCGAGGGTCTCGATCCCGATACCGACGAGGGTCGCGCCCGCTTCGAAGAACGGCTGGCCGCCCACACGCTCACCACCGAGGCCGAGAAGCAGAAGGTCCTGGATCTCGGCGGCCTCTACGTGCTGGGCACCGAACGTCACGAGAGCCGCCGTATCGACAACCAGCTCCGTGGCCGTGCCGGTCGTCAGGGCGACCCCGGCGAGAGCCGCTTCTACCTGTCGTTGGAAGACGACCTCATGCGTCTCTTCGCCACCGGTGCGATGAACTGGGTGATGGACCGTGCGCTTCCCGACGACGTGCCCATCGAGGCGAAGATGGTCACCAAGGCCATCGAACGGGCCCAGAACACCGTCGAGGCCCGCAACGCCGAGACCCGCAAGAACGTCCTCAAGTACGACGAGGTGATGAACGAGCAGCGCAAGGTGATCTACAAGCGCCGCGGGCAGATCCTCGACGGCGCCGACCTGCGCGAGGAAGCGCTCGAATACCTCCAAGACGCCATCGAGGGCGCGGTCTCGACCTATTGCGTGAGCGAGATCGTGGAGGAGTGGGACCTCGACGGCCTCGCCACCGAGATCAGCACCCTGTGGCCCGGTGAGGTGTCGACGATGGAGCTCGGTGCCTGCCGAACCACCGACGAGCTCGAGGATGCGCTCTGGGAGATCGGCGGGTCGCTCTACGAGGATCGCGAGACCGAGCTGGGGCCCGACGTCATGCGTCAGGTCGAGCGTCAGGTCATGCTGCGCATCATCGATCAGCGGTGGCGAGAGCATCTCAAGGAGATGGATCTCCTGCGTGAGGGCATCCACTTGCGGGCGATGGGTCAACGAGACCCCGCCACCGAGTGGCAGCGCGAGGGCTTCGACATGTTCGGTCAGATGATGACCGGAATCGCCCAGGACTTCGTGAAGTACGTCATGCACGTGCAGGTGGCCGTGAAGGATCAGCCCGCCGGCGACGAGCAGGAACTGGCCGGCGTCACCGAGCAGAAGCAGGACGCCGGTGCCGGCACCAAGGCCGCGGCCATCCCCGCAGCCGGCGCGCCCGCCGTCGCCAAGCCCAGCGAGCCGGTGAGCCGCACGCCCGTGGTGAAGTCGGAGCTGGAGAAGGTCGGTCGCAACGAACCGTGCCCGTGCGGGAGCGGCAAGAAGTACAAGGCATGTCACGGTCGCCCCGGCGGCGGCGAGTAGTTTGCCAATCCCTCCGCGAATGCGCTGATCATGCAGGACTTCTCCGAACAACTCGCCGCGATCCGAGCCCGACTCGACGAAGCCGCGGGCTATCTCAGGATCGCCGAGCTCGAGCAGCGCCAACCGCAGCTCGAAGCCGAGGCGTCGCGCCCCGATCTCTGGGATGACCAGGACAAGGCCCGCGCCGTCACCTCCGAACTGGCCTCGGTCAACGAGGATCTCGAGCTGTTCGCAAAGCTGACCGGCGATGTCGACGACGTCGAGACGCTCCACGAGATGGCCCGCGAGGAAGACGACGCCTCGCTCGAGGGCGAGATCGCGGATGCCGCCGCCGCCCTCGAAGCGCAGCTCGAGGCCCTCGAGATGCGGTCGTTGTTCACCGGCGAGTTCGACGAACGCGATGCGGTGTGTCAGATCAAGTCGGGGGAAGGCGGCACCGACGCCCAGGACTGGGCCGAGATGCTGATGCGGATGTACAACCGCTGGGCCGACCGTCGTGGGTTCGACATCGAGATCACCGCCGTGTCCGAGGGCACCGAGGCCGGTCTCAGCAGCGTCGAGTTCATCCTCAAGGGCCGCCACGCCTACGGCCTCATGCAGGCCGAGCACGGGGTCCACCGGCTCGTGCGCATCTCGCCGTTCAACAACGAGGGCAAGCGGCAGACGGCGTTCTCGGCCGTGCAGGTGGCTCCTTTCTTCGAGGCGGTCTCCGATGAGATCGAGATCGACGAGAAGGAACTCCGCATCGACACCTACCGGTCGTCGGGGGCCGGCGGGCAGCATGTCAACGTGACCGACTCGGCGGTGCGCATCACCCATCTGCCGACGGGGCTCGTCACGAGCTGTCAGAACGAGCGCAGCCAGCACCAGAACAAGGACCGGGCCATGCAGATGATGGCGGCGAAGCTCCTCGACCTCGAGCGCAAGAAGCTCGCCGACGAGATCGCCGGCATCACGGGCGAGCAGCAGAACGTGGGCTTCGGCAGCCAGATCCGCAGCTATGTGATGCAGCCGTACCAGATGGTGAAGGATCTCCGCACCGAGCACGAGACGGCCCAGGTCGAACAGGTCCTCGGCGGAGACGTCGAGCAGTTCATGGAGGCCTGGCTCCGATGGACCCGGGCCCAGGCCGAATCCGCGTAGGCCCGTTCTCGTCCGCCGCGGCCGAGTGCCGCAGTTTCGGCCCGCCGCGCTGATAGCTTCTGGCGTCGGGCGACCCGCTTCTCCACAGGATCGGCATGATCAAACTCGAGAACGTCACCAAGGTGTACAAGGGCGATGTCGTCGCCGTTCGTGATGCCACGGTCGACATCGCCAAGGGTGAATTCGTCTTCCTCGTCGGCCAGTCCGGCTCCGGCAAGTCGACCTTCATCCGTCTGCTCAACCGTGAGGAGACGCCCGAGCACGGCACCATCTTCGTGGCCGGGAAGGACATCAGCAGCCTGGGCTCCTGGAAGGTGCCCTACCTGCGTCGCAACATCGGCTACATCTTCCAGGACTTCAAGCTCCTGCCCAAGAAGACCGTGGCCGAGAACGTGGCGTTCGCGCTGGAGGTGATCGGCAAACCGCGAGCGGTGATCCGCAAGCAGGTGCCGGCCATCCTCGAGCTGGTCGGACTGTCGCAGAAGATCGACAACTACCCCCACGAGCTGTCCGGCGGCGAGCAACAGCGGGTGTCGATCGCCCGAGCGTTCGTCAACCGGCCGCTGATCCTGCTGGCCGACGAGCCCACGGGCAACCTCGACCCGCAGACCTCCGTCGGCATCATGAAGCTGCTCGACCGGATCAACCGCACGGGCACCACCGTCGTCATGGCCACCCACGACCGGGGCATCGTCGACACGATGCGTCGACGCGTGATCGAACTCGACCGGGGTGTGATCGTGCGCGATCAGGCCCGCGGCGTCTACGAGTAGGGGACGGACCAATGGCCATCAGCCCTGTCTACGCACTCCGCGAAACCGGTCAGAACCTCATCCGCAACTTCATGCTGTCGTTCGCGACGATCATCACGATCGGTGTGTCGCTGTGGTTGTTCGGCGGGTTCTTCCTCTTCAACTACGCCGTCGACAACGCGACGGCGCGATGGGAGGGCGGCATCGAGTTCGTGGTGTGGATGGATCCCGACGCGAGCCCCGAGCAGGACGCCAACATCCGCGCCAGCCTCGACAACCCGGGCATCGCCGACTGGACCTACATCGACCAGGAAGCGACCTTCGAGGAGTTCAAGCAGCTGTTCGCCGACACGCCAGAGATGATCGACGTCGTCACCGCCGACAAACTGCCGCCCTCGTATCGGGTGGTGCCGGAGAATCCCGATGCCGACATCGTCCAGGAACTGGTGGCCCAGTTCGACGATCGTCCCGGCGTGCGCGAGGTGGTGTCGGCCGACAAGACGATCCGGCAGATCCAGCGCACGGCCGACGACGTGAGCCGCGTGTTCCTGATCGGCTCGATCTTCCTGCTGGTCGCGGCGACGTTGCTCATCCTCACCAATGTGGTGAGTGCCATCCGCAGCCGTGGTGCCGAGATCGAGATCATGAAGGTGGTCGGCGCCACCAACTGGTTCATCCGCATCCCCTTCATGCTCGAAGGACTCGCCCAGGCCGCCCTCGGCGCATTGGGGGCCATGGTCGGGCTGTACTTCCTCAACAACCAGGTGATCGAGGGGCTCGGTGATGCCGACTCGCTCGAGCTGATGCAGGGGCTGCGGGTCCAGCCCGACGAGTACTGGTCGGTCAACCTGATCGTGTTCGGGATCGCCGTGATCGTGTCGGGCATCGGCTCGATGGTGGCCGTCACCCGCTATCTCGACGCCTGAGGCCGCCGTGGACCTCTCGATGACGCTCCCGACGATGGCTTCGGGGATGGATCGCGGGCTGCTCAACGAGTGGTGTGCGGCAATCGACGACGGCCCGTACCGCAGCCTGGCGATCGGCGAGCGCATCGCGTTCGACAATCTCGAGATGCACACCACCCTCTCCTACGCGGCGGCCCGCACCGAACGCGTACGCCTCGCGCCGACGCTGGTGATCCTGCCCATGCACCCGGTCGCGCTGATGGCGAAGAAGCTCGCCACCCTCGATGTGCTGTCCGACGGTCGGGTGGATCTCGTGGTGGGCGTGGGCGGACGCGATCAGGACTATCGATGCGCGGAGCGGCCCTTCGCCCGTCGTCACCAGACCCTCGACGAGCAGGTGGCCGAACTGCGGCGGCTCTGGCACGGCGGCGCACCCCACGATGGGGCGCCGGCGGTCGGACCGACGCCGGTCCAGTCCGGCGGGCCGCCCATCTTCGCAAGTGCCATGGGTCCGAAGTCGACCGCTCGCGCCGCCCGCTGGGCCGACGGCAACATGGGGTTCACCCTCGGTCCCAACACCGATGATCACGATGCCGCGTTCGGAGCGATCCGTGACGCGTGGGCCGAGGCCGGTCGCACCGAGCCGCCCCGGTTGAGCACGAGCTTCTGGTATTCGCTCGACGAGAACGCAGCCGATGCGCTGCAGGCCTACGCCTATCGCTATCTCGAGGTCTTCGGTCACGACGGTGCCGAGATGATGGCCTCGATGACCACGGCAGCGGGGATCGACGCGGTCGCCGAGGGTCTGGCCCGGCTCGAGGCCGCCGGTTGCGACGAGGTCTACCTCGTTCCGACCTCGACCGACCCGGCCCAGCTGGCGGACATCGCGACACTGGCCGGCGATCGCTAACGTCGGGCACCCACCACCGAGGAGCACGCCATGGCCATCGATTTCACCCTGAGCCCCGAACACGAAGCGATCCGAGATCGAGTCCGGACGTTCATCAACGAGGTGGTCAAGCCGGGCGAAGAGGCGATCGAGGGCCATGGCGACGCCGAGGCACTCGACGGCAAGGCCCGTCTCGAGATGCTCATCGACATGCGCAAGAAGGCCCACAAGGAGGGCCTCTGGCTCCCGCACATGCCCGAGGAGTGGGGCGGCATGGGACTCGGCCACGTCGCCCTCGCCATGGTGCAGGCCGAGGCGGCCAAGTCCTACTACGGCCCGTGGGTGCTCAACTGCCAGGCTCCCGACGAGGGCAACATGCACACTCTGCTGCACTGGGCGACCCCCGAGCAGGCGGAGAAGTACCTGAAGCCGCTGTGCGAGGGCACCGTCTGGTCGTGTTTCGCGATGACCGAGCCCGAGGTGGCCGGCTCCGACCCGACCCTGATCCGCACGAACGGGTACCAGGACGGCGAGGAGTGGGTGCTCAATGGCCACAAGTGGTTCATCTCCAATGCTCACCGAGCGAACTTCGCCATCCTCATCGCCCGCACCGAGGACGACCCGGATCTGCCGCAGGCGGCCAACACGGCGTTCCTCATCGACCTGCCCTCCGAGGGCTGGAACGAGGTCCGCCAGATCGAGACGATGCACGGCGGCACCGGACACTCGGAGATCCTGATCGAGGACCTGCGGGTGCATGAGAGTCAGATGCTGGGCGGGCGGGGGCAGGGACACCTCCTCGGCCAGTACCGGCTCGGTCCGGCCCGGCTCGCGCACTGCATGCGCTGGATCGCCCAGGCCGAAACGGCGCTCGACATGATGGTGGCCCGATCGCTCGATCGCTACAGCCACGGCTCGATCCTCGCTGAGAAGCAGGGGATCCAGTGGATGATCGCCGACTCGGCCATGGAGCTGTACCAGTCGAAGTTGATGGTGCTGCACGCGGCCTCGAAGATCGATGCGGCCCACTCGGGTGAGGACGTCGACTTCAAGTCCGAGGTGTCGATGGCCAAGCACTTCGTTGCCAACTCCTTGAACCGGATCATCGACCGGTCGATCCAGGTCCACGGTGCACTCGGCTACTCGACCGACACCCCGCTGGCCCACATGTACCAGCACGCCCGTTGGGCCCGGTTCGCCGACGGGGCCGACGAGGTGCACCAGATGCGGATCGCCCAGCGCACCATCGCCGCCTACAAGGACCACGGGACCACCAAGGCCGCGACCGGCGATCTGCCGGTCTGAGCGGCGGACCGCCGTGGAGGAGCGAGAGAACCCCGTCGACCCGTCGGTGGTCGACATCGACGTCCTGGCCGGCTGGATGGACGACCGCGGGCTCGGGGCTGGGCCCCTCACCGATCTCACGCCTCTGGCCGGCGGCACCCAGAACCTGCTGCTCCGGTTCGTTCGTGACGAACGCACCTATGTGCTGCGGCGGCCCCCGGAACACAAGCGCAAGAACAGCGACGAGACCATGCGGCGCGAGGCCCGAGTCCTCGGCGCGTTGTCCGGCAGCGACGTGCCCCATCCGGGCCTCATCGCCGCCGAGCCCGATGTGTCGGTGCTCGGAGCCGCCTTCTATCTGATGGAGCCGGTCGACGGATTCACACCCACGACCGGCTTGCCGGAACTCCATGCCGGAAGCCCCGACGTGCGTCGGGGGATGGGGTTGGCCCTGGTCGATGCCGCGGCGGCGCTCGGGCGGGTCGATCATCTCGAGGTGGGGCTCGAAGGGTTCGGCAAGCCCGACGGGTACCTCGAGCGTCAGGTTCCGCGATGGCGGTCGCAGCTCGAGTCGTATCGCGAGCTCGGTGGTGACTGGACGCCCGACATCCCCCACCTCGAGCGGGTGGGCGAGTGGCTCGACGCCAACCGGCCGTCCGGGTTCACGCCGGGGATCATCCACGGCGACTACCACCTCGGCAACGTCATGTACCGCCACGACGGGCCCGACCTGGCTGCCGTGGTCGACTGGGAGCTGGCGACCATCGGCGACCCGCTGATCGACCTCGGCCTCATCATGGCGTTCTGGCCGGAGCCGGGCGGCCTCCCGACCGCCGTCAGCGTCACGCCATGGGAGGGATTTCCCGACATCGACGAGATGGTGTCCCGCTACGCCGAAGGCTCCACCCGCGACCTGAGCGCAGTCGAATGGTACGGCGTGCTCGCCTGCTACAAGACCGGGATCATCCTGGAAGGGACGTACGCGCGGGCGAGGGCCGGGAAGGCGCCCAGCTCGATCGGTGACCTGCTCCATGCCACCACGGTGGGGTTGTTCCAGAAGGCCGATCAGATCATCCGTCGCTCCTGACGCCCGCAGCCGTCCCGGCTGCGGGCTCCGACGACTAAGGTCGGAGGTGACAAGGAGTGGCGGGATGGACCTTCGGCGGAAGGTGGTATCACACGACGGTCGGCGGACGGCGTATGTGACGCTGGGCGACGGTCCGACGATCGTGATGCTGCCGGGTGAGCGACACACACTCGATGACTGGGCGAGCGCCGGCTATCTCGCACGCTTTGCGGGTGCGCATCGGCTGATCGGCATCGATCTCGGTCCCGATGTCCTCGACTCGGGGGTCGCACGCGTCACCGATGTGCTGGAGGAGGAGGCGGTCTCGGCCGCTGTCCTATGGGGACTCGAGAAGGGTGGCGAGGTCGCACTGGCGGTCGCCCGACGGAGGCCCGGCCTCGCGAGCGCGCTGATCTGCGGCGCCCTCCCGCTTGCCGAACTACTCAAGCCCCAGGTGCCGATGTTCGCCTACTGGGCGTCGGGCGAGCCGTTCGCAGCCGAGAACTCGCGCACGGCGGAGACGATGGCGATCGAATCGGCCGTGATCCCCGGATCGCCGGAGGAGAGCTTCATGCTGCTCGATCGTGTCGCGGTCGGGGTCGACCGCTTTCTCGACAACGTACTCAGGGGCTGACCGCGGCGGCAGCGTCGGCCACGACGGTGTCGGCGAAGAAGTCCGGGTTTCCCGCCGTGAACAGGCGGACCGGGTCCTCGAACACGAACGCGCGGAAATCGTCGAGGTCGAGGAGTCCGTCGTCGACCAGTTCGAAAGCCTCGGGCAGGACCCCGGTGAAGTCGGGGACGTCCCAGTGGCCGATGTCGCTCGCGAAGATGGCTCGGAGCCGCACACCCGCCGGCACGAGCTGCCGCTGGTAGGCCAGCGCATTCATCGGATCGTCGGCCTCGCAACCGAAGTAGAAACGGTCGCGGAACATCCCGACGATGTCGTCGGCCGAGGTGATTCCGCTCTCGGCCCACTCGTCGAGGCTCTCCGGATCCTCGTCGGCGTCCGAGAGCATCATCAGGGCGTAGTCGAGGCGATCGAGGCGCGCGGTCAGCTGCGGATCGCCGTGCGCGACGAGATGCTCTTGGAGGGCCGTTCGGTCGATGGCGGCCGGGTTGTAGTGCTGGATCGCCTCACCGTTGCGCTTCTCGTAGTGACCGAGGGCATCGCCCAGGAAGTTCGCGGCCCAGCCGACCCCACCCTCCAGGAAGGCCCAGCGGAGGTCGGGGAAGCGCATGGGCGCACCGCCGATCAGGAGCGAACGCAGGGCGGCCTCGCCCGCGACGGCGAAGTTGCCGATGTGGTTGTGGACATAGTTGGTCCGCGAGGCTCGCGAGCCCCAGCCCTGGGCACTCGCGTGGAATGTGGGGCACACCCCGAGCTCCTCGCAGCGCCGCCACACCGGGTCGTAGTCGAACTCGCTGTCGTGTCCGACCCCGTTGATGAATCGGGCCGAGCGGTGGCCCTCCGCTCCCGGCAGTGGGCGGGGGATCACGCCGGCCATCATGATCGCCTTGAGGCCCAGCTCGCCCACCGCGTGGTCGAGCTCCGCGATCGCCTCCTCGGGGGTGAACATCGGGATCGAAGCGACCGGCACCAGGCGATCGCCGTAGTCCTCGTGGGCCTGAGCCATGTAGATGTTGAACGCTCGGGCCATGGCTTGGCGTAGCTCGTCGTCGGCGAAAGCGGTGACGGTGAGGCCGTAGGTGGGGTAGAGGAGGGCGACGTCGATACCGAGTTGATCGAGTCGCTCGTGGAGCAGGCCCGGGAGCATCGCCGTGGCACGATCGAGCGTGTTGCGAGCAGGCACACCCCACCAGGCGTTCCGGGTCACTCCGGCTTGGCGGCGGAGTTCGGTCGGCACTCCCCGGATGGCGGTGGACGACATGACCATCTGGTCGAACCGGCGGGCCACGTCGTCGCCGGCGATGTCGGTCACGAGATCTCTGACCCATGGGAGGTACTCGATCACATGACCGTCGGTGTCGATCACCGGATGGTCGAGCTGGTCCCGGACGCGGCGGACGTCGGGAGACGGGAGGTACATGGTTCAGCCTTCTCGGAGCGTGTGGACACGGACGGGTTCGTCGAACCCCTTCAGCATTCGCCGGCCGGCGGGTTCGGTCGGGAGCTGCGCGGCGATCGAGTCGTCGACCAGGACCTCACCGGGCACCGCGGTGTCGGTGAGTCGGGCGGCGAGGTTCACGACCGGGCCGAAGTAGTCACCGTGGACATTGACGAGATCGCCGAACGCCAGCCCACCCCGTGGAACCACCTTGTCGTCGGCCAGTGCCGCGGTCATGCCACCGACGAAGCGGGCGGCATCGGCGGGGTACTCGGCGACGAACATGACCTCGTCGCCGATGAGCTTCACGATGCGGGTGTGGCACTCGTGGGCCAGTTCGTGGGCCCGACGCTCGAACACCTTCACCAGCTCGACGAGATCGGAGATCGCCAGCTGCTGACTGAGCGCCGTGAACCCGACGAGATCGAGGAACCCGATGCTCAGCGTGACGAGCTCCCGGTGTTCGTCGTGTTGGGTTCGTCGGTTGACCAGCATCGCCTGGCGGAGATGGTGGCGAAAGGCGACGGAGAGGAAGTCGCTCAGTGACAGCCCGAGCTCGGAGACGAACGCATTGAGGCGGGCGTTCTCGACCATGTTGTTGGTCCGCCGCTCCGGACCCTGCACATGGCCGGCGACCGCGGCTTCCGCGATGGACGCGAGGGCGGTGCCGGCCACGTGGAGGATCTCCTGGCCTTCGTCGTCGGTGAGGATGTCGGCGATCGCGTCGCGCAGGAAGGCCGCGAACGTGACGTCGCGCTCTCCGAAGCGGGCCTCGTCGTAGTCGGTGGTCTTGATGCCCAGGTGTCGGAACCCCTCGGCCACGTCTTCGGGCTTCTCGCCGATCTTCTCCGCCACGTCGCGTAGGGAGAACACGTCGCCGCGGCTGAAGACGACGTCGGATGCCATCGCGGCACCGTCGGCGAGCGAGTCGGGGACGTCGGCGGGGTCGACCCCGAGCTCCTGGAGGATCGCCGCGATCTCTGCGTGTTCGTCCGTTGCCACGGGCCGCACGGTAGTCGCTCGTGGCCTCCCTGGTGGGCGCCCGAACCGTGGGGAACCCGCCGGGTTCGAGGTTTGGTCCGTGAATTCTGACCGGGAACCAGCCTCGCTCCGGTCGTCGTTGGTGGGGCACCGGAGGGGGCACGGCGCTCCCACCCGACAACCGTTTCTGGAAGGAACCGACAATGCGACGAACCCCCGAATCGTGGCCGCGACAATGGCGATCACGTTGCTCGCTGCCGCCTGTGGCGAGGACGACGAACCGGTCGCCCAGGTCGACCCGTCGGCCGAGAGCGACGACATGGCTGATGACGACATGGCCGATGACGACATGGCTGATGACGACATGGCTGATGACGACATGGCCGATGGCACTCACACGTTCCGTGTCACGCTGACCAACACGTCGGACGGCTTCGCCATCGCGGCCAGCGGCGCCCAAGCGGTGCCGGTCGACGGCACCGAGCCGGGTCCGGCCGGGCCCGGGAGCGGCTACGAGTTCACGGTGCCCCGTTCGGCCGCGAACCTGAGCTTCGCCACGATGTTCGTGCAGACCAATGACTGGTTCTGGTCGCCGGGCCCCGACGGACTGGCGTTGGTGGACGTCGACGGCAACCCGGTCTCGGGCGACGTGACGGACCAGATCTCGTTGTGGGACGCCGGTACCGAGGCGGATCAGGCCCCGGGCGAGGGAAGCGACCAGGCCCCCCGACAGGCCGGCCCCGACACGGGTGACGCCGACCCCAACACGGCCGTGCGGGCGGTCGAGGGCTTCGACGCCACGTCGTATCTCGCCGTGACCCTCTCACCGAATGGCGACGGGTCGACGACGGTACGGATCGACAACGTCAGCAGCGGTGCGGCAGTGCCCGGACCGATCGCTCCGGTCGCCTGGGCCGTTCACGGCCCCGAGGCGCAGTTCTTCACGCCCGGAGACGCGGCGCCCGCCGGCTTCGAGATGCTGGCGGAGGACGGCGGCCCGACCGGCGTGGTCGAGGCGCTCGCCCCGCTGACGGGCACATCGACACCCTTCGCTCCCATCGCCTGGGCCGTCGCCGATGCTTCCGAGGCGCTGTTCCCCCGCGGTGGCACGGCGTCGCCCGGGCTCGAGATGCTGGCGGAGGACGGTGGTCCCGGAGTCCTCGTCGAGGAGCTGCAGGGTGCGGGGTTCGACACTGTGGGCGCTGCGACCAACCCCGATGCCGGCGCCGAGGCCGGCCCTGCACTGCCGGGCAGCAGCTACACCTTCGAGTTCACCGGTGGCGAAGGGGAGTACCTGAACCTGGCCTCGATGTTCGTGCAGTCCAACGACTGGTTCGTGGCCCTCGTCGACTTCCCGCTCTACGACGAGGACGGTGCGCCGGCGTCGGGTGACATCACCGACTCGCTCCGGCTCTATGACGCCGGGACCGAGGTCGATCAGGCGATCGGGGCCGGTCCCGATCAGGCCCCTCGCCAGGCCGGACCCGATACCGGCGCAGTGGATGCCGAGCCCGAGATCCGTGGTGTCGAGGTGGCCCTCGACGGGCACCTGACCGTGGGCATCGAGCTCGTGGGCTGACGTCCGCATCCGGGCTTGTCGGCCGCCGACCTCACGCCCGGGGACGGTCCGCCGATGGAGTCCACACAACCCCTCCAGGTTGACTGCGCCGCCGACACCGAGCAATCGGGTCGGCGGCGCATCGCGTTCCGTCGACCGGTGGTCTCGGCGAGATCGCCAGCGGGCGGGTTTTCGGCTGTACTCGCGGCATGACATGGACGATCGAAGGCAAACGGGTGTTGCTGACCGGCGGGACAACCGGGATCGGCCGCGCGACGGTCGAGGCGCTCGCGGCGCGGGGCGCCGAGGTCGTCTTCACCGCCCGCAATCCGGTGCAGGGCGATGCGGTGGTCGAGGAGGTGGTCGCAGTGACGGGCAACGAGGCCGTGTCGCACCGACGACTCGACCTCGACGACCTCGCACGCGTCCGAGAGTTCGGCGCGGCATTCCGAGACGAGTTCGACCGCCTCGACGTGCTCGTCAACAACGCCGGGGTCGTCCTCACCGAGCGACGGCACACGGCCGACGGTCACGAGTTCACCTTCGGTGTGAACCATCTGGGCCACTTCCAGCTGGTCAATGAACTCCTGCCGCTGCTGCAGGCTTCGGCGCCGGCCCGCGTGGTCATCGTCGCCAGTGATGCCCACCGTTTCGCCAAGGGCCTCGATTTCGACGACCTGCAATCGGCCGGTGGCCGCTTCGGTGCGGCGAAGGGCATGTCGGTGTATGCCCGTTCGAAGCTGGCCAACATGCTCCACACGAGGGAACTGGCCCGCCGCCTCGACCCGGCGGAGGTCACGGTGAACTGCCTCCATCCCGGGGCGGTGCGGACCCGCTTGGGCCGCGACGGCGAGGGGAGTCGCCTCAGCGAGGCGGTCTGGCCCGTGGTGAGCCGCTTCTTCCTGACCCCCGAGAAGGGCGCGCAGACGTCGGTG
>JBDQKM010000061.1:0-17414 GCA_040263275.1 Acidimicrobiales bacterium | reverse complement strand
GTCGACGAGTCCCCATGCGAGGGCGGTGGCCGCATCGATCTCGAAGTCGCCGAGCAGCCAGGCCAGCGTGCGCTGTCGGCCGATGCGGGCGGGAATGCTGACGGTGCCGCCAGCGCCGGGGTCGAGCTCGCCGCCTTCTGCCACCGCGTCACCGCCGCGGACGACGCCCGCTTCCGTCTCCCCGAGACCCGGATGGGGCTTATGCCCGGCGCTGGCGGCACCGTCAGCATTCCCGCCCGCATCGGCCGACAGCGCACGCTGGCCTGGCTGCTCGGCGACTTCGAGATCGATGCGGCCACCGCCCTCGCATGGGGACTCGTCGACGAACTGGTCTGACGACGGGTCGCGGAGGGCCGAACGACCCATCAATTCGATCCGCGGCGATGCCGATCCGCAAGAGGAGTCCACATCCGCGGCGAGAGAAGTCTCACCATGTCCCTTCCCATTCATCTCCAGGCCTGGATCGCGTCACACATCGACGATGAACGCGGCGCCAGCCTCGTCGAGTACGCCCTCCTGTTGGCGTTGATCGCGATGGTCTGCATCGCCGCGGTCACCGCGCTCGGCGAGACGACGTCGACCTCGTTCTCCGAGGCCGTCTCCGAACTCGGCTGATCCGACCTTCTACTTGCGCGAGAAGCTGTTGCGCAGGTTGGAGTCCTCGTAGCCGCTGGGCACCGACCCGGTCGTCGCGTAGAGGTAGAGCGCGGTCTGGAAGACGGCGTTGAGGGCCGTGAGCACCACCACGACGACGGCGATGTAGAGCACCGCGATCACGATCCCGGCCACGAGGGCCAGACCACCGAGCGCACCGGTGAGCGCCACGACGATCACCGCCGGAATGATCGCCAGCAGCCCGAGGATCCCGAAGCCGACCCGGGCGGCGAGGTTCTCACCCCAGGTGTCCCTCAGCAGCGAACCCGACCGCTTGAGTCCGTCGACCGCGGAGTGGTCGTCGATCACGATCGCCGGAACGACCAGGAAGGTGACGACCTCCCAGGCCGCGCCTGCGAGCCGGACGATGAAGTCGCCGACGAACCCTGCTCGTTCGCGAACCGCCTGCAGGACGAGGCCGACCGTGCCGGTCAACAGGGCCCACGGAAGCAGGCCGCCGAGCCGGGCCCGGGCGCGACGCATCGCCGAGCTGACGGTGGGGTCACCGCCGGACATGCGCTCGTGGGCGCCGGCGACGAGGGCGCCGTTGAAGAAGACGCTGATGATGCTCATCGCCAGTGCGGCCACGATGCCGATGAGGGCGAGGGCGGGGCTGGCGGTCTCCTCGTCGGATCCGGTGTCGAGCAGGGCGAGCGTCGGGACGAGCAGCGCACCGAGCACGACCATCGACGAGATGAAGGAGAGAACCGGGATCAGCAGCAGTTCGCGGTCCTGCCGCAGCACATGCCACGACACCTTCGCCAGTTGCCACGTGTTCGCGATCCTGCCCATCGGCCGATGGTAGCCAAGCGGCGGGCCGGAACGAGGGCTACCGGGGTTCGCGGGGCAGGCCGAGCACCCGTTCGCCGATGACGTTGCGTTGCACCTGGTTGGAGCCGCCGTAGATCGTGTGGGAGCGGCTGTAGAGGAACGTCCGCTGGGCCTTGTCGGCCGGATAGCTCGGGTGGTCGCCGCCACCGTGGATCTCGTGGCCGACATGGGCATCGTCGCCACCGACCATCGCCGCGGTCCCCTTAACCTGCACCAGCAGCTCGCCCATGCGCCGGTGCCAGCCCGCCCAGTAGAGCTTGCCGATCGACATCTCGGGTCCGGGCACGCCGTCGCTGGTGAGGGCGGTGAGCATCCGCAGCTGGTTGTAGCGCAGGATCTCGAGCCGGATGTAGCTCTCCATGAGCTCCTGACGCATGACGGGATCGTCCCAGCGTCCGTTGGCCTTGGCGAGGTCGATCATGTCGTCGAACTCCTGCCGGAACGACACCTGCTGCCCGAGCGTGGATGCCCCGCGCTCGAAGGCGAGCGTGCCCATCGCCACCTTCCAACCGTTGCCGACCCCGCCCACGACCATCGACTCGTCGGTGACCGCGTCACTGAAGAAGGTCTCGTTGAACTCGCCGCCACCGGTGATCTGCACGATCGGCCGGATCTCGACACCCGGCTGGTCCATGGGCACGAGGAGGTAGCTGAGCCCCTGGTGGCGCTCCGAGCCCGGTTCGGTGCGGGCCACGACGAAGGCGTAGTCGGCGTACTGGGCGAGCGACGTCCACACCTTCTGGCCGTTGATCACCCACTGCCCGTCGACGAGCTCGGCACGGGTCTTCACATTGGCGAGGTCGGAGCCTGCGTCGGGCTCGCTGTAGCCCTGGCACCACATCTCCTCACCGGACAGGATCTTCGGCACGAAGCGGCGCTGGAGCTCCTCGGTGCCGAACGCCATGATCGTGGGACCGAGGAGCGTCACCCCCATGTTGGGCAGCCGGCCGATGGCCTTGGCCTCGACATAGGTCTTGAAGAAGACGACCTGCTCGGCCAGCGAACACTCGCGTCCACCGATCCATTCGGGGAAGTCGATGCCGAGCCAACCGCCGGTCGCGAGTTCCCGCTCCCAGGCGAGCTGCACCTCGACCGGCACGTCCTCGTGACCGGTGAGCCCCTTGCCCCGCCACTGGGCGAACTCGCCGACCATGTGCTCTTCGAGCCAGGTGCGGACCTCGTCCTGGAAGGATTCGAGGGAGGGATCGAGCCGGACGTCCATGGCCTGCGAGCGTAGCGACAACCTGACGGTGCATCAGATTCGGGCGAGGGCTAGTTTTCCGCCGATGACTGCGACCGGCCCCTCCGAATCCCCCCAAGCAACCTCTCCTCAAGCAACCTCTCCTCAACCAACAATGTCCGTGCCGGAGGCCAACGCCTTCCTCACCGGCGAGGGCGGCTTCTTCGAGACGACGACCGAGGAGGTGCGGGGGATCTCCATGACGGTCGTGAAGAACCGTCCGGCCAACCTGCGCGAACTCCTCCTCGCGTCCGAGAACCACGGCGACGGGCAGGCCCGCTACTACCTGTTCGACGATGGCCGCTCGGCGACCTTCTCCGACAACATCCAGCACGCGGCGGCGCTCGGGGCCGCCCTGCGGGAACGCTACGGAATCGAGCCCGGCGACCGAGTCGCGATCCTCGGCGCCAACTCGCCGGAGTGGATCCAGTCGTTCTGGGCCACGGTCGCCCAGGGCGCGATCGCCGTCGCCATGAACGGTTGGTGGACGGCCGACGAGATCCGCTACGGCATCGAACTCACCACCCCCAAAGTACTCATCGGGGATCGGCGCCGCCTCGAACGCGTCGAGGGCGACCCCGGCATCCCGGTCATCTCGATGGAGGACGAGCTGTCCGATCTGATCGCCGCCCATGCCGACGCCCCGATGTCGACGGTCGCCATCGACGAGGACGACCCAGCGGCCATCCTCTTCACTTCCGGGACCACCGGCCGCCCCAAGGGCGCGATCACCACCCATCGCAACTTCCTCGCCTACGTCTCGTGTGCGTTCATGCTCGGCGCCCGCGATGCGATCCGTTTCCCGGCCGGTGACGACGGACCCAGCGACCCGCCGCTGCGCCTCGCCGCCAGTCCCCTGTTCCACATCTCGGGGCTGCACGCGTCGGCCATCACGGCGGTTGCGTCGGGGCTCGGGAGCCTCTGGACGACCGGGCGCTTCGACCCGGAGAAGGTGCTCCGTCTCACCCAGGAGCATCGCATCACGGGCTGGGGCGGCGTGACGACCCAGATGTGGCGGATCATCGAACACCCCGACTTCCACGAGTACGACACGTCGAGCGTGCAGTCGATCGGGGGCGGCGGCTCGGTCTGGTCGCCAGAGCTCCAGCGGGCCTGCCGCGAGGCGCTCCCCCATGCGACCCAGGCGGTCGGCGTGGGCTACGGGTCGACCGAGTGCGCCGGCCTGGCGACGCACGCGTCCAACGACGTGCTCGCTGCGCATCCCGACAGTGTCGGCTATCCGATTCCGACGGCCGACGTCCGGATCCTCGACGACGACGACAATGTGCTGCCCGACGGCGAGATCGGCAACGTCTGTGTCCGCGGCCCGATGGTCATCCCCGGCTACTGGGAGAATCCCGAGGCGACCTCGGAGACCATCCGACCCGGCGGCTGGCTCCGGACCGGCGACTTCGGCCACATGCGCGACGGCATCCTGTTCCTCGCCAGTCGACGCAACGACCTCATCATCCGGGGCGGCGAGAACATCTACCCGACCGAGATCGAGAACCGCCTCGACGCCCACCCCGACGTCAACGAGGTCGCGGTCATCGGTGTCGACCATCGAGAACTCGGCCAGGAGGTCAAGGCAGTCGTGGTCCCCCGCGAGGGCGCGGAGGTCGATCCGCAGGATCTCGCGGGCTGGGTGGCCGAGACGCTGGCCACCTTCAAGGTCCCGGCCCACTGGGAGATCCGCACTGAACCACTCCCGCGCAACGCGAGCGGCAAGATCCTGAAAGCCGTGGTCGCCGGCGACGCCGAGAACACCTTCATCGAGGAGTGATCCGCCTCGCCGCGTGACGGCGTCTCAGGCGGTGAGGGCCCAGGGGCGGGTTCGCTCCCACAGCAGCCCGATGTCGAGCAGCAGACGCTCGGTGTGGTGTTGACCGACGACCTGCAGCCCGACCGGCAGACCATCGCTCGCGTTGCCGGCCGGCAGGGAGATGGCGGCATTGCCGTAGATGTTGGACGGCGCGGTGAGCGCGCCGTTGTTGCCGGCGTTCGACTCGCGCCCGCCGAACACGCTCGGGAGACGTCCCTCGGCGTCGAAGGCGGTCGAGGGGTTGGTCGCGGCGAGCACGACGTCGACCTCGTCGAACATCTCGGCCATCGCGACGTTGAGCTCCTGTCGACGGGTCTCGGCCTTGACCATCGCGGCCAGGTCGATTCGCTTCTCGGCACTCTCGATGCTCGCCCGCATCATGCCGGTCAGGTCCCCGGCACAGGCAGGCCAGCGGTCGCCCAGCTCCTTGCGCAGGCCGATCCCGCCGGTGAGGCCCCACGCCCCCATGATCTTGGGAAGGCGAAGGTCGAGTTCGACGCGCGTGGCCCCCATCGCCGCGAGCAGCTCCTCGGCGGCGGCGGTGACGATCTCCTCGGTCTCCGGGGCGAGGACGGCACTGCCCAACCCGGGAACGATCGCGACCCGGAGGGAGGCGAGGTCGACGATGCCGTCGCCCAGCGTCGCCTCGTAGCCCTCCACCCGCGGCAGGCTGAACGGGTCACGACGGTCGAAGCCGTTGGTGACGTCGAGCCACCGCGCCGTGTCGCGGATGCTGCGGCTGACGCACCCCTCCACCGCAGTGAGGTTGCCGATCTGAGGCCCCTTCGGCACCCGCCCGTAGGTGGGTTTGAGTCCGACGAGACCACAGAACCCGGCGGGGATCCTGATCGACCCACCGCCGTCGCTGGCGGTGGCGAGCGCGAACAGGCCCCCGGCCACACCGGCCGCGGAGCCACCCGACGATCCGCCCGGAGTGCGATCGGTCCCCCACGGATTGCGGGTCGCCCCGTGGAGCTTCGTCGTCGTCTGGTTGATGCCGCCGAACTCGCTCGAAGTGGTCTGCACCGTCGGAATCGCGCCGGCCCGGCGCAACCGCTCGACCGGGATCCCGTCGGCGGTCGCGACCCGATCGGCCAGCGCCACCGACGCCTCGGTGTCGGGCCACCCGGCAACGGTCATCAGTTCCTTCACCGCGAGAGGCACCCCACCGAAGGGCTGGGAGACGTCGGCGATCTCCGCCGCCGCGAGGGCCGCGTCGCCATCGACGTGGCACACGGCGTTGAGCTCGTCGGCCTCGACCGCAGCAAGGGTCGCCGCGACCTCCTCACGCGGATGCCGCTCGCCGGATCGGAACGCCTCGACCAACGAGACGACGTCACCCCGCCATGGTTGATCCGTCATGATTCCCCCTCCGAGTGTCGCCTTGACGACCTCCACCCTACGATCCCCTCGTGCTCACGGAAATCTCACGCCGCGCGGCCGTCGACTTCGCCGACACCACCGCCTACCTGACCGAAGCCGGATGGGGAATCACCTACGCCGAACTCGATCGGGCCGCCGAGGAGGCGGCCGCCGGCCTGACCCGACGCGGCGTGGGTGAGGGCGATGCCGTCGCCCTCGTGCTGCCGTCCGTCATCGACTACGTGGTGCTCTACCTGGCCGCCGAGCGTCTCGGCGCCGTCACCGCCGGCATCAACCCCAAGCTGCGGCCCCGCGAGATCGCCGGCTGCATCGAGGTGCTGGATCCTGCGCTGGTGATCGCCACCGCTGATCTCGCCGGGGCCGTCGACGCCGACCGCTTCCCGACCGAGATCGCCCCGGTGGGCACCGACGCAGCGTCGGTCGCCGCCGCGTTCCGGGTCGTGGGCAACGAGCCGGCGAGCCCTCCCCCCGACGACGACGACCGGGCGGTGTGCATCTGCTTCACCAGCGGCTCGACCGGCCAGCCGAAGGGTGCCTGGTACACCAACCGGCAACTGCGGGCGATCGCCGAGCTCGACACCGGCGGAGCCTGGGGTGGCGGCGGCCACGGGATCTCCCCCACCCAGTTCGCCCACGTGGGGTTCATGACGAAGCTGCCGTGGCTGCTCGCGAGTGGCCGAACCACCCATCTGCTCGATCGCTGGTCGGCCGGCCCGGTCCTGCGCCTGATCGCCGAACACCGGATGCCGGCCGTCACCGGGGTCGCCCCCCAGCTGGCCCTGATGGTGCGCCATCCCCTGATCGACGAGCTCGACTTCTCGGCCGTGCAGGCGGTCGTCGTCGGTGGTGCCGCGTCGCCGCCGGCCCTCGTGCGCGAATGCAGAGAGCGCTTCGGCGCGGGCTACTCGATCCGCTACTCCTCCACCGAGAGCGGCGGGATCGGGCTCGGGACCGCGCTCGATGCCGACGACGAGGAGGCGCTGCACACCATCGGACGCCCCCGTCCCGGGGCTGAGGCATCGATCCGCGATGCGCACGGCAACCCGATGCCCGATGGCGAGATCGGTGAGCTGTGGCTCCGTTCCGAGTGCGTCATGTCGGGCTACTGGAACGACCCGGAGACCACGGCGGAGACGCTGGTCGACGGGTGGCTGCGCACCGGCGACCTGGCCTGCGTCGACGATGCCGGGTGCTACCGGCTCGCCGGACGGCTCAAGGAGATGTTCATCCGGGGCGGTTACAACGTCTACCCGATGGAGGTCGAGTCGGTGCTCGTCGCCCACCCGGCGATCGCCGAGGTGGCGATCGTGCCCCGACCCGACGACGTGATGGGCGAGATCGGTGTGGCGGTCGTGGTGGCGGCCGAAGGCCACGATGCACCGACCCTCGAGGAGCTGAGGGAGTTCGGCGCCGATGAGCTCGCTGCCTACAAGCTTCCCGAAGCGATCAAGACCACCGACGCGCTCCCCCGCAACTCGAGCGACAAGGTGGACCGGCTGGTCCTGGCCGCCGAAGAGGCCTGACGCCTCGACCGGCTCGATGCCGCATCAGCGGCGACGACCACCCCGCGAGCCCCGTCCACCGCGACCCTTGCGCCCGTCCTTGCGGTCGCGACGTTCCCGTTCCTCTTCGCGGACCCGCTGGGCCGCCAGTTCGGCGACCAGGTCGCGGTAGCGCGTCACCCGCCGCTCGTCGACCTCGCCCGCCGCAACGGCCTCGGCGATGGCACAGCCGGGTTCGCCCGAGTGGGCGCAGTCGCCGAATCGGCACTCGGCCGCGAGCGCTTCGAGATCGCCGAAGACCAATTCGAGGGCGTTCTCCGCCTCCCAGAGTCCGATGGCGCGGATGCCCGGCGTGTCGAGGAGGAGGCCGCCGTCGTCGGGCAGCAGGACCAGTTCGCGGGCGGTCGTGGTGTGACGACCCTTTGCGTCGGAGCTGCGGACCTCACCGATCTCGAGCAGCTCCTCGCCCACGAGGACGTTGACGAGGGAGGACTTGCCCACCCCGCTCGCCCCGATCAGCGCCAGCGTGCGGCCGGCGCCGACGAGCTCGCGCAGGGCGTCGAGACCCGTCCCGTCGGTGACACTCGTGACGACGACGGGGACGTCTCGGGCGACGGCCCGGACGATCGCCTCCGAATCGTCGTCGACCCGTTCGTCGGCCTTGGTGAGGATGATCACCGGTTCGGCGCCGCTCTTGTAGGCGACCACCAGCAGCCGTTCGAGACGGC
Organism: Acidimicrobiales bacterium; assembly: GCA_040263275.1. Taxonomy (GTDB): domain Bacteria; phylum Actinomycetota; class Acidimicrobiia; order Acidimicrobiales; family Aldehydirespiratoraceae; genus JAJRXC01. Next base: position 9,254 of record JBDQKM010000061.1, on the reverse strand, counting down.
CGGCGGGAAGCGGTCGGTCGAGGCCGTGCACGACGGCCACGAGGTCGGCGTTCGCGGCCAGGACCTGCTCGAGATCGCGTTCGGCCGGGTCACGGCGGCTGACGCTCGTACGCCGCTCGAAGATCTCGGTGATCACCTCGCCGAGTCCGTCCTCGTCCTCGATCGAGACCCAGTCGCCGGTGACGGGTGCGATCTCGTCCTGCGCCCGCTGCGAGTCGGACAACACCCGAACCCGCCCGTCGGCCGTGATCACGTCGCATTCGCCACGGTCGACGCGTACGACCCGAGCCAACCGCCCCGGGCCACCGGGCCGACCCACATCGCCCGCCGCGGCGAGTCCCCAAGCCACGAGGGGGACGTGTTCGGGAGGCACGGGGGTCGCGGACGATGAGTCGATGATCGGCATTCTCGCCGATTTGTGCCGACAACGGGAACCACCACGCCCGGCACGACGTTGTCGACCCAGTAGGGATCTCCGACGATCCCGCCGAACCGATCCCCCGAACGGCAGCCTTGCACCCGATGGACCCGAGCGAACCCGACGCAACAATGGCCGATCACCCTCGCTGGTACGGCGCCCTCGCCGGCTTGGTCGCGGCCGGTGTCGCCCTCGTCTTCGGTGAGCTGGTCTCGGCGATCGCCGACGACATCCCCGGCCTGGTGCTCGGGATGGGCGAGTGGATCATCGACATCACGCCCGGCGAGGCCGCCCAGGCGAGCATCCAGAACCTCGGCACCGCGGGCAAGTCCTCGCTGCTCCCGGGCATCACGATCACCGCCCTGCTGCTCGGCGCACTCCTGGGCGACCTCTCCAAGCGCGTTTCGGCGCGGATCGGCGCCGTCGGCTTCGCCGCGTTCGGCCTGCTGGGCGGCTTCACCGCGGCCCGGAACCCCCAGTCGCCGGCGCTCGCCAGCTGGGTCATGGCCCTCGTCGCCGCCGGCATCGGCGTCGCCACCCTGGTCTTCCTCCTGACCCGGATGCATCGGCCCACCCGACTCGCCTCGTTCCGCGAAGACCCGCGGCAGAAGAGCGCGACCCGACGCGCCTTCCTCAGCTGGTCGGCCGGTGCCGGCGCGGTCGCCGTGACCGGCTTCGGGCTCGCCCGCCGGATCGGTGCCGAGAGCGTGGCCGAGGTCGCCCGCGAAGGAATCGACTTCACCGGGCTCAACACCCCGACCACGGCGCCCCCGCTCCTCGGGCCCGTCACCCCCGGATCGTTCGACACCGTTCCCGGCATCGCCAGCTACGTCACCCCGAACAACTCGTTCTACCGGATCGACACCGCCCTGCGGGTCCCCCAGGTCGACCCCGACCGCTGGTCGCTGTCGTTCACCGGCATGGTCGACAACCCCTACACGCTGACGTTCGACGAGATCCTCGCCATGGACGAACTCGAGGAACACACCGTCACCCTGTCCTGCGTCTCCAACGAGGTGGGCGGCGGACTGGTGGGCACGGCCAACTGGCTCGGCGTGCCCCTGTCGAGCCTCCTCGACCGAGCCGGGGTCCAGGAGGGCGCCACCCAGATCGTCGGGCGATCCGTCGACGACTGGACCGCCGGCTTCCCCACCGACACGCTCGACGACGGCCGCACCGCCCTCCTCGCCGTCGGCATGAACGGCGAGCCGCTCCCGATCATCCACGGGTTCCCCGCTCGTCTGGTGGTCGCCGGCCTCTACGGCTACGTGTCGGCGGTGAAGTGGATCGAGGAGATCAACCTCACGCGCTGGGAGGAGTTCGACGGCTACTGGGTCCCTCGCGGATGGTCGAAGGAGGGCCCGATGAAGACGATGTCGCGCATCGATGTCCCCCGCAGCCGCGAGACCGTGGCCGCCGGTCCCACCGCGGTGGCCGGCGTCGCCTGGTCGCCGCCGCGTGGCATTCAGGCGGTCGAACTCTCGATCGACGAGGGCGAATGGCAGCCATGCGAGATCGCCGCTCCCGGCAGTGACGAGACCTGGGTGCAGTGGAAGACCGAGTGGGACGCGCCCCCGGGCGACCACGTGCTGCGGGTGCGGGCCATCGACGGAAGCGGTGAGCTGCAGCCCCTCGGCCCGAAGCGCGTCGACCCCGACGGCGCCGAGGGCTGGCACGCGATCCGCGTCAGTGTCTCGTAACCGCGGGATCCGCACCACCCTCCGCGACCGTGGTTAGGTTCGAAGCCACATGCCAGGCACGAGCCGTACCTACGTCCTCGACACATCGGTCCTGCTGAGCGATCCGTCCGCTCTGCGTCGATTCGAGGAACACGCCGTCGTCGTTCCGCTCGCCACGCTCACCGAGCTGGAAGCGAAGCGCCATCACCTGGAACTGGGGTGGGCCGCACGCTCGGCCCTCCGTGCCCTCGAGGAGTTACGCGAAGAACACGGAAGCCTGCTCGAGGCCCTCCCGGTCAACGATTCGGGCGGCACGGTCCGCGTCGAGCTGAACCACACGTCTCGCGAGGGCCTGCCCGACGGCTTCCGCGACGACACCAACGACAATCGGATCCTGAGCGTCGCCGTCAACCTCGAGGCCGAAGGGGCTTCGGTCGTGCTCGTCTCGAAGGACCTTCCCCTTCGGCTGAAGGCCGGCGTGGTCGGCCTCGAAGCGTCGGAGTTCCGCGACACCGACGTCAGCGACGACGGGTGGACCGGATTCACCGACGTGATGGTCGACGGCGGCACCGTCGACGACCTCTACGCCGAAGGCGTGTGTGATCTCGCCGAGGCCCGCGACCTCCCCGTCAACACCGGGGTCGCCCTCGTCGCCGGTACCCAGTCCGGTCTCGGTCGGGTCCGCGCCGACAAGCGGGTGCACCGCATCATCGATCGACCGGTGTTCGACGTGCGGGCCCGTTCGGCCGAACAGCACGTGGCCCTCGATCTCCTCACCGACGACCGGGTGGGCATCGTCTCGCTCGGCGGCCGGGCCGGCACCGGCAAGAGCGTCCTGGCACTGGCCGCCGCCCTCGACGCCGTGCTCGAACAGCGCTCGCACTCCCGGATCATCATCTTCCGACCGCTCTACGCCGTGGGCGGTCAGGACCTCGGCTATCTGCCGGGTTCGGAAACCGAGAAGATGTCGCCCTGGGCGGCGGCGGTCCACGACGCGCTCGAGGCGGTCGCCGGACCCGAGGTGGTCGACGAGGTCATCCATCGCGAACTCCTCGAAGTCCTGCCCCTCACCCACATCCGGGGTCGTTCGATCACCGACAGCTTCGTGATCATCGACGAGGCACAGAACCTCGAACGCAACGTGTTGCTCACCGCGTTGACCCGGGTCGGCGAGAACACCAAGGTCGTGCTGACCCACGATGTCGCCCAGCGCGACAACCTCCGAGTGGGCCGCTACGACGGCATCGGCGCCGTGGTCGACCATCTCCGGGGCCACCCGCTCTTCGGCCATGTCACGCTCACCCGCAGCGAACGCAGCGAGGTCGCCGCCCTGGTGGCCGGCCTCCTCGACGGCCGCGACTGACCCGCCCCGGTCGCTAGGTCTTCCACCACCCGCGCCACCACCGGAGTACGAACGCCTGCGCCGCCATGGCGAGGCTGCCGAATCCGAGAAGCAGCGCCCAGATGATCCGCCCGCTCAGCGCATTGTCACACGACTCGCTGCGACCGCCGACTCGGCCGAAGGGGCTCCCACAGACCTCGTTGCCGGCGTAGACCGTCGTGGTCAGCACGAAGAGGGCGAGAACGAACAGCCCGAGCGAGACCGCGCCGGCGACGACCGCCATCCGACGGTCGCGCTCCACCGCTGCGGGGGACAGCGGGGTGCCCCGCTTGCGTCGCGTCGATTTCTCCTCGCGTTCACCAAACACTCCGCCGGTGGGGAATGGCTCCATCTCGGCCTCAGCCGCCCATCTTCTCGAGCATGGCCTTCATGTTCTCGTGGACCTTGTTGACGGCCTTGAGGGGGCGGATCATGACCTTGAACTCGATGATCTTGCCGTCGTCGTCGCAGGTGATGATGTCGACGCCGTTGACGGCGATGCCGTCGACGGTGGTCTCGAACTCGAGTACGGCGTGGTTGCCGTCGAGCACCTTCTTGACGTAGCGGAACTTCCCGTTGTCGGACCCGCCGCCGGCCGCCTCAGCACCGGACGACGGCGCCGACTCGTCGTCGGACTCGCCGGGAAGGACGTTGCCGGCCGCCCCGAGATAGAGCTTGGTCAACTCCTTGCCCCGCTGCGGCGTGAAGACGATCGGCGACAGGAAGACGCAGTCGTCGTGCAGCAACTCGTCGAGGCCACCGGGGAACTCCCCGCGGAGGTGGGCGTTCCATTTGTCCATCACGGCGTGAATCATCCGCCCATCCTGCCAGCTAGATTCCGAGGATGAGCGAAGAGCGCGAGATCCTCGACTACGCCACCTACGGCACGGCCGTGCGTGAGCTTTCCACCACCGTGGCCAACGACGGTTACCGACCGGAGATGATCCTCGCGATCGCTCGCGGTGGGCTCTTCGTGGCCGGCTCGATGGGCTACGCGTTGTCGGTCAAGAACATCTACGTCATGAACTGCGAGTACTACACCGGCGTCGACGAGCGCCTGCCCGTGCCGGTCATGCTGCCGCCCTATGTCGACTTCGTCGACATGGACGACGCAAAGATCCTCATCGCCGACGACGTGGCCGACACCGGCCACACGCTCAAGATGGTCTACGACTTCTGCGTCGACCGCGTGCAGGAAGTGCGCACGGCCGTGCTCTACGAGAAGTCCCACTCCCTGGTGAAGTGCGACTACGTGTGGAAGCGCACCGACCAGTGGATCAACTTCCCCTGGTCCACAGAGCCGCCGGTGGTCAGCGCCGAAGACGCCCGCCATCGCGTGACGGACGTCTAGGGCACCGACCCCGGAGGCCCTGGAGGGTTCAGCCGCCCGAAAGTGCGCTCGGATCGACCTGCACCATGTAGGGAGAGGTGCAGGGGATCGACTTGCCGTAGATCTCCTCGTCTCGCACGTCGGCGCCGGCCGCCACGAACGAGGTGTTGCCGCCCCAGAAGAGGTCGGAGAGGCCAAGAGACTCACCGTTGACCATGACGTCGGGCAGGTCGACCTGGCCGGGGCCGAACACCGGGAAGTTGACGTCGACCTGGCCGATGCCGTCGATGTCGTCGGTCGGCCACACGCCCAGGTCGAACTCGAGGTCACCGGGCATCATCACGGTGATCTCGTCGTCCTCGGTGATGTCGACCAGGGTGGTGATGGTGACGTAATAGGGGGCCGTGTCGAACAGACCGGTCGCCTGATAGTGGCGCAGGATCACACAGTTGTCCTCGGGCACTGCGGCGACGGGTGCAGGGGGATCCTCGCTGTCCGCCGGCGGATCCTCGGCGTCAGCGGGAGGGTCCTCGGCGTCGGCGGGCGGATCCTCGGTCGCCGGTTCCCCGTCGTCGGTGCTCTCATCGATGAGGTCGTCGACGATGTCGTCGACCTGCGCCTGGTCGACCGTGTCGTCGTCGCCGCAGGCCGCGGCGACGAGCGAGAGCGCCGCGAGCACGACGAACAGGCGCGTGATGAGTCGGAATCGGGTGGGTCCCATGTGACTACCTCCAGAGTGGTCAGGAGGATCACTGTCCGGGACCGCCGTCACCGAGGCGTCACCGGGCTCTCATCCCGAGCGGAATTCTTCGAGGACTTCCTGCTGGAGGCGGGCCAGCACGTCTTCGCGACGGTCGAGCGGGAGGTTGAAGTCGGCGATCACCAACTCGTCGACCCCGGCGTCGGCGTAGGCCCCGGCGGCGGCGCGGATCTCGTCGGCGCTCGACCCGACGAGCCCACCGTGGTTGCCGAGCCGGGCCCGTACCTGATCGCGCTGGCGAGACGAGTCGCAGAAGCGGGCCATCGCGGAGATCGTGATACGGATCTCGGCCGGGTCACGGCCGACTTCGTCACACCAGCGTTCGATCACCCGGCGCTTCGGTTCCACCTCTTCCGGCGTGGCCCACACGTTCCATTCGTCGGCGTAGCGCGCCACGGTGCGCAATGTGCGCCGTTCGCCCTTCCCGCCGACGAGCAGCGGGATCCGACGATCGCCGCCGCTCGGTTCGCACGGTGCCCCGTCGAGCTCGTAGTGCGTGCCGGAGAACGACGTGCGAGGGTCGTCGAGGAGTCCACGGACGACGCGACAGGCCTCCTCGAGCTGGTCGGATCGCACCGCGGGTGGCGTGAGCTCGATGCCGTAGCGGGAGTGTTCGTTCTCCTGCCACCCGGCGCCGAGGCCGACGACGACCCGGCCTCCGGAGATCTCGTCGATGGTGCCCGCCATGTTCGCGACGACGGCCGGGTGGCGATACAGGTTCCCGCTCACCATGGCGCCGATCCTGACCCTGGGGACCAGGGCGGCGAGGGCCGACTGGGTGGTCCAGGCCTCGAGCCACGGCGACAGCTCCTGTCGCCCCTGATCCCCGTTGGGATCGACGCCGACGGGCACATTCGTCATGAAGTGGTCCGGGACCCACACGCCGTGCCAGCCGTGGGCCTCGGCCCATTGACACCCTCGGAGGAGGTCGGCCCAGGGTTGAGCGGTCGACGGCCAGAAGCTGAAGTCCATCGCGGCACCGTAGCGGTGCCGCCGTGCCCCGTCGGCCTAGAACGTACTGACCTGGGCCGGCTCCGACGGCGCCGGCGCAGCAGCGGGATTCGGGGCAGCCGGAGCCTGGGCGGCGGGCGCACCGGTCACCTCACTCGCGTCGAGCGGTTCGGAAGCCTTGCCGTAGCCGCCGGGCTCGCCGAGGCCCTGCGTGTAGTACAGCCGCAGCACCCGGTCGATCGAGTGTTTGTCGAGCACCGGCGAGATCCCCTCGTAGAGGGCCAGCGCCTTCACGAGCTTGCAGACATCGGCCGGGAGGTAGGGCCGCAGGTCGCCGCCCTGCTCGATGCAGAGCATGCGCAGGTACGCAGCCGATTCTCCGTCGCAACCGACGCCCATCGCGTGGGCGACCCGGGCGAGGATCCAGTCGAACGCGTCCTCGGTGATCGAGCCGATGTAGATCTTGGTCTGGATGCGACGGAAGAACGCCTCGTCGCCGAGGTCCGTCGGATCGAGGTTGGTCGACAGGACGACCTTGACGTCGAAGGGCACCTCGAAGCTGACGCCGTAGTTCAGCGACAGATAGTCGACCCGGCGGTCGAGGGGCACGATCCAACGGTTGAGGAGCTGGTCGGGGGTGAGCACCTGGCGACCGAAGTCGTCGATGATCATCACGCCGTTGTTGGCCTTCATCTGCAGGGGTGCGAGGTAGACGCCGCTGGTCTGGTCGAAGGTCAGGTCGAGCATCGAGCCGACGAGCTCGCCACCGACGACGACACGAGGGCGATGACAGAGGATCCAACGCGGATCGAGATCGTCGGGTTGCGTCTCGGCCGGCGCGTGGACGGTCGAGTCGTACACGCTGATGATCTGACCGTCGACCTCGATGGCCTTCGGGACGAGCACATGGTCGGGACTGATGCGCACGATGCGCTCGGCGATCGAGGTCTTGCCGGTTCCGGGCGGGCCGTAGAGGAACATCGCCTCGTTGGCGTTGAGGGCCGGCCCCAGCTCGTCGAGGAGCTCGTCGGAGATGACGAGATCGGAGAAGGCCGTCTTGAGCATCTCACGGTTCACGTGGACGGCAAGTCGCTGGGCGGCGACGACCGAGCGATAGTGCTCGAGCGAGACGGGGCAGGCGCCGGCGTAGCGGGACTGGGCGAGACGATCGGTCGCGTGCTGCTGGCCGAGGCCGGTGAGCGCGAGCGTGTAGTCGCGTCCGACCATCCCGAGGACTTCGATCTCCTTCTTCTCGCGCAGTTCCTGCACGATCTTGTCGACGAGACCCGCGTTCAACGCCAGGGCGTTCGACAGGCCGGTGACATTGGTCTTGCCCTCGAGCAGGCAGCGACGAAGGACGAGGTCGGCCACGAGCGCGTAGGGCACGCCGAGGTCCTCGGGTGACTTGGGCGACCGGAGACCGGGATCGTTCTGGACAGATGACACAGCTGAACTCCTCGAGGCGCGCATGCCTCTCGATTCGTGCCTGTCCTGTCGGTCACCACACCGCTGAATTGACCGTTTCCGAGCCGATCAGTCAGCCGGGCCCGAACGTTGGATCGCCCGTTCGTCGGTGCCCAGATAGCTGGCGACGACCAGCGGGTCGTTACGCACCTCGTCGGGGGTTCCCTCGGCGATCACGCTGCCCGATTCGAGGCAGTACACCCGGTCGCTGATGGACATGACCAGCGGCATGTCGTGTTCGATCACCACCACCGAGGCGTCCAGTTCCTGCTGGATCTTCTTGATCAACGGGCCGAAGGCCTCGGTTTCGCGTTGGGCCACACCGCCCGTCGGTTCGTCGAGCAGCAGCACCCGGGCATCGACGGCGAGCAGGGAGCCGAGCTCGACGATCCGGCGGGTACCGGTGGACAGGGCGACGATCACCTGGTCGGCGTAGCGACCCAAACCGAGATAGTCGATGATCTCCGCGGATTCGGAACGCTTCGTGCGCTCGTGGGTGGGCGAGGGCGGCAGTCCGAGCATGGACGGGACCAGCAACGAGTGCTGACGGGCCTCCAATGCGACCATCAACGCCTCGCGCACCGTGAGCTCGGGGTAGAGCCGGGCGGCCTGGAAGCCGCGCCCGAGGCCGACCCGGTGGCGAGCAGCCGCACTCCGGTTGGACACGTCGACGCCCAGGACCTCGACGGTGCCCTCGGCCGGCACGAATCCGCTCACCGCGTTGAGCAGCGTGGACTTGCCGGCACCGTTCGTGCCGATGAGCCCGACCAACTCGCCGGGGGCCACGTCGAAACTCACGTGATCAACGGCGACGTTGCCGCCGAAGCGCACGGTGACCCCCCGCACCGACAGGGCGGGCCCGGCGAGCTCGGAACGAACCTTGCCCGTGGTCGGGCCCGGCACCGCTTTCTGCGTGGCCGGGACAGCCTGGCCCCGCTCGGCCGCCTCGTAACGCCGGTCGGCGATCTGGAGCAGGCCGTCGCGGGCGGCATGGACGAGCTGGAGCAGGCCGCCGGGGAAGTACATCAGCAACACGAGCAGCCCGATGTTCGACGTCAGCAGTGCCTGGAGATTCCGGAGCTTGTCCGGCGTGACCTCGCTGATTCCGAGAATCCACAGCGACCCGAGGATCGGGCCGGCGACCGAGCCCAACCCACCGATGATCGCCATGACGATCACCCGCAACGACTCAGCCGGCGCGAAGTCGGTTCCGGGTGACAGCGAAGCCTGGGAGATCACGACCAGCGATCCGGCCAGGGCGCTGATGCCCC
>JBDQKM010000060.1:0-17483 GCA_040263275.1 Acidimicrobiales bacterium | reverse complement strand
TTCCGCGCCGGCGGGGGGAGCCAGAGTCGCACCGAGCTGGTGGCCGACAACGTCGCCCGGGCGGGGTCGTCGCGGGCGCGCGCGACTCTGGCCGCGGCGATGTCGATGCTGCAGTCCGGCGACCTTTCGAGACGCTGACGGGGGATACACCAACTGCCGTGCGCAGTGGTTAGGGTGGCGCTGCCTGTCACAGTGTCGCTGGCAGGCAAGGGGGCACGGTGACCAGCACAGAACAGCAGCCGTCGGAAATCCGCGAAGTCGACCGGATCATCGTCAGGTTCGCCGGCGACTCCGGCGACGGGATGCAGCTCACCGGCGACCGGTTCACGTCGGCGAGTGCGCTCTTCGGCAACGACCTGGCCACGCTGCCCGAGTTCCCGGCGGAGATCCGGGCACCGGCCGGAACCCTGGCCGGCGTCTCGGCCTTCCAGGTCCACATCTCCGATCACGACATCCACACCCACGGCGACGCGCCCAACGTGCTCGTGGCGATGAACCCGGCCGCGTTGAAGAGCGACCTGCCGAAGCTCGAGTCGGGTGGCACGGTCATCGTCAACACCGATGCCTTCGAGGACCGCAACCTCGCCAAGGCGGGCTACGACGAGAATCCGATCGAGGACGGCTCGCTCGACGGGTACTCCCTGATCACCGCGCCCATGACCGAGCTGACCAAGGAGGTCTGCAAGGACCTCGGCGTGAAGCCCCGCGACGCCGAGCGGTCGAAGAACTTCTTCGCCCTCGGTCTGGTGTCGTGGCTCTACTCGCGGCCGACCGACCCGACCCTGCACTGGATTCGCGACAAGTTCGCCGGCAAGGACCTCGTCATCGCCGCCAACGAGGCCGCCTTCAAGGCAGGGCATGCCTTCGGCGAGACCGCGGAACTGAGCGCAAGTCGGCTCGCGGTCCGGCCGGCGAAGCTGCCGCCCGGCACGTACACCAACATCAACGGCAACACCGCGCTGTCGTGGGGCCTGATCGCGGCGTCGCAGAAGTCGGGCATTCCGATCTTCCTCGGCTCATATCCGATCACCCCGGCCAGCGACATCCTCCACGAACTGGCCAAGCACAAGAACTTCGGTGTGCGCACGCTGCAGGCCGAGGACGAGATCGCGGCGGTGGGCTCGGCCCTCGGCGCCAGCTACGGCGGCCACCTCGGGATCACCACGACGAGCGGTCCCGGTGTCGCGCTCAAGGGCGAGACCCTCGGTCTCGCCGTGAGCCTCGAGCTGCCGCTCGTGGTCGTCGACATCCAGCGGGGTGGTCCGTCCACCGGCCTGCCGACGAAGACCGAGGCCGCCGATCTGATGATGGCCCGCTACGGCCGGCATGGTGAGGCGCCGCTCCCGATCGTGTCGGCGAACTCTCCGTCCGACTGTTTCAACGCGGCGTTCGAGGCGGTGCGGATCGCGATCCGCTATCGCACCCCCGTCATCTTGTTGTCCGACGGCTATCTCGCCAACGGCACCGAACCGTGGTGTCTGCCCGATGTCGACGACCTGCCGGAGATCCCCGTCGAGTTCGCGGCGGGAATGAACGCCCTCAACGAAGACGGCGATCCCGTGTTCTGGCCCTACATGCGCGATGAGGACCTGGCTCGACCGTGGGCGGTGCCCGGCACCGACGGCCTCATGCATCGCATCGGCGGCATCGAGAAGGAGGAGGGGACGGGCAACATCAGCTACGACCCCGAGAACCACGGTCGGATGGTCGACATCCGCGAAGCACGCATCGACAAGATCGCCGAGTCGTACCCGCCCCTCGAGGTGGTGGGCGACGACGACGGCGTCCTGCTCGTCGGGTGGGGCTCGACGTGGGGCGCGATCACCGGTGCGGCCGGCCGGCTCAGACGGGCCGGTCACCGGGTCGGCCATGTCCATCTGCGGAACCTCCACCCGTTCCCGAACGATCTCGGGGAGATCCTCGTTCGTTACGACCACGTGATCGTGCCCGAGATGAATCTCGGTCAGCTCTCGTCGTTGCTGCGGGCCGAGTATCTGGTCGATGCCAAGGTGATCTCGAAGGTCATGGGCCAACCCTTCACCGCCGGCGAACTCGTGGCTCGAATCGAGGAGATGGTCAAGTGAGCGACACCGCAACCACCACGAAGAAGGACTGGTCCAGCGATCAGGAGGTCCGCTGGTGCCCCGGCTGCGGCGACTACTCCATCCTCACGGCCATGCAACTCCTGATGCCGGAGATCGGTACCCGGCGCGAAGACACGGTGTTCATCTCGGGGATCGGGTGTGCCGCCCGGTTCCCGTACTACATGAACACCTACGGGATGCACAGCATCCACGGGCGCTCCCCGGCCATCGCGACAGGGCTGGCGATGGCCCGCCCCGACCTCGACGTCTGGGTGGTCGGTGGCGACGGCGACATGCTCAGCATCGGTGGAAACCATCTGATCCACGCGCTCCGTCGCAACGTCAACCTGACCATCCTGTTGTTCAACAACCAGATCTACGGCCTGACCAAGGGTCAGTACTCGCCGACGAGCGAGGTGGGGAAGGTGACGAAGTCGACGCCGATGGGGTCGCTCGACACCCCGTTCAACCCGATCTCCGTGGCGCTCGGGGCCGAGGCGACGTTCGTGGCCCGGACCCACGACATGGACCGGGCGCACATGCAGGAGATGTTCCGACGGGCGCACGACCACCAGGGCGCCTCGATCGTCGAGGTGTACCAGAACTGCAACGTCTTCAACGACGGCGCCTTCGCCACGATCACCAAGAAGGACGCTCGGGCCGAGATGCTCATCGACCTCCAGCACGGGAAGCCGGTCACATTCGGCCCCGAGCAGGAACACGGTGTGGTGCTCGACGACGGCGTGGCCCGCATCGTCGAAGTGGCCGATGTCGGGCTCGACGCGATCGTCGTCCACGACGAAGCGGCCCCCGACCCGTCGGTGGCGTTCGCCCTCAGCCGACTGGCGAGCGACCGAGAGAGTCCCACCCCGATCGGGGTCTTCCGGGCCATAGAACGGACCGACTACGGCGCCGGCGTCGATGCCCAGCTCGCGGCGGCGCAGAGTGAGAAGGGCGGCGGCGACCTCCGCGGCCTGCTGCACAGCCTGCCGACCTGGGAAGTCAGCTGACCGCCTGGGCGATCGATCTCGACGGCGTCATCTGGCGCGGTGTCGAGACGGTTCCGGGCGCGCCCGAAGCCCTGGAGATCCTTCGGCGCCAAGGCGCCGAGTTCGCCTTCGTCACCAACTCCGCAGCCAGGACCCCGGCGCAGGTCGCCCAGAAGCTGGCGTCACACGGCATCCCCGACGCCGAAGCGCATGTCATCACGTCGTCCATGGCGGCGGCCGCGATGGTCGAACCCGGCTCGCGCGTCTTCGTGGTCGGCAGCGACGGCTTGCGCGGGGCGATGGCCGATCGTGGGGTCGAGATCGTCGATGCGGCGGCAGCCGAGGTGGTCGCGGTCGGGATCACGCCCGATTTCGACTACACGGCGATGACCGCCGCGATGCGGGCGATTCGATCCGGTGCCCGGTTCATCGCCACGAACGACGATGCCACCTTCCCGGACGCCGACGGCCTCCTCCCCGGCAACGGCGCCCTGGTGGCGGCGATCGCCGCGTGCGCGGAGACCGAGCCGGAGATCGCCGGGAAGCCCCACCCGCCGATTGCTGCATTCGTGCGGGAGCGTCTCGGCGATGAGGGAGTGATGATCGGCGACCGGCCCGAGACCGACGGCCTCTTCGCCCAATCGGTGGGCTACGACTTCGCGCTGGTGCTGAGCGGGGTGATCGGGGCCGATGACCTGCCGGTGGAGCCCGCGCCACGGTTCGTGGCCGACGACATCCTGACCCTTCTGCACGACCTGCTCTGACCTCGCCGTCGGCCACGGTGGGTGGTCGGCGGATAGGGCGCGCGCCCCATGTCCCCGGTCGTCGGTGCGGTACCCTCGGCGTCGTGCGGAGGCGATCGAACCGACTGGCCGGCGTGGTGGCACTCGTTGCCACGGCCGGCCTCGGCGCGGGTCGGAGTGGGAGAGCCGGGCGCGGGGTTCGTGGTCGCCGAGCGTGACCACGGCATCATCGTGGTCGACCGCACCGAAGGACAGGTCGCACTCGTCGACCCGGCCCTGCACGAGATCATCCGCTCGGTCGGGGCCGTCCAGGCCACGGAGGCCAATGTCGACATCGGTCCCGAGGGCGTGGTCATGGCGGCCGATGACCGTGTGGCCCTCGTCGATCTCGCGGTGACCGCCTCGACCGGCGTGAGCGTTCCCCCGGCGGCTCGCTCGGCCGTCGCCGACGGCGCCGGCGCCCTGGTGGAGAACGGCACGTCGGTCCTGGCCGTCCCGGCCGACGGCACGACGGGCGAGGCAGTCGATGCCTCCGGGCTGCTCGTGCGCATGGACGACCGAGTCCTGGTCGTCGGGCGGGATGCCATCCGGACGATCGATGGTGCCGAGGTCGCCTGCGTCGACGACGCCTTCGGCACCCCGACCCACGTGGTGGGGGCCTGTTAGGGAGCGTGACTGCATAGAATGACGGCTTCCGGAGATTTCCGTGGGGATGTCGGTGACGAAGACGCCGTGGCAACAAGCGCTGGGCCGGCCGTGAGTCGCCGTCGGCGTCTCGATGCCGAACTCGTCCGGCGTGACCTCGCCGCGAGCCGCACGCAGGCCCAGGAACTCATCGCGTCGCGCCAGGTGCTCGTGGGTGGGGCCGTCGCGGAGAAGCCGGCCCGCCAGGTCGACCCCGGTGATGCCATCGAGCTGCGGGGCACCGGGCCCCGATTCGTCTCGCGCGGCGGCGAGAAGCTGGCGGCCGCGCTCGAGCGCTTCTCGATCGACGTCTCGGGTCTTCGGGTGGTCGACGCCGGGTCGTCGACCGGGGGCTTCACCGATTGCGTCCTCCAGGCGGGCGCGGCGGAGGTCGTCGCCATCGATGTGGGCCGCAACCAGCTGCACGAGCGGCTGCGGGCCGACGAGCGGGTCGCGGTGCACGAACAGACCAACATCCGCGACCTCGAACCGGCGACCGTGGGCGGACCCGGCGATGTGCTCGTCGGCGATCTCTCGTTCATCTCGCTGCGCACCGTCGCCGATGCACTCCTCGCCTGCACCTCGGCGGGCGGCGAACTCGTGTTGCTGGTCAAACCCCAGTTCGAGGCCGGGAAGGCCGAGGCCGATCGTGGGCGGGGCGTGATCCGCGACGCGGTCGTGTGGCGGCGAACGCTCCTGGAGGTCTGCGTCGCGCTCGAGGAGCGTGGAGCGGCCATCATGGGGGCCATGGCTTCACCCATCACCGGGGGCGACGGCAATGTCGAGTTCCTGGTCCACGCCCGTCGCGGCGCGACGTCCGATGATCTCGATGCGCTGGTCGATGCCGCGCTGGCCGAAGTGACGGTGTCCTGATGGCCGACATCGGTCTGATCGTGCACCTCGGCCGCGAAGAGGCCGCGGCGCATGCCCGCGATCTCGCCGCCTGGCTGGTGAGTGAGGGACATCGCGTGCGGGTGCCGCCCGAGGACGCGGAGGTCAGCGGTCTCGGCGCCCATCGGGTCGATGCCGACGGCTTCGGGACCGGGCTCGATCTCGTCGTCACGCTCGGCGGCGATGGTTCGATCCTGCGCGCCGTCGAACTCCTCGACCGGGCGGCGGTCCCGATCCTCGGCGTCGACCACGGCCAGCTCGGGTATCTGACCGAGGTCGAACCCGGCGAGGCCCAGCGGGCCGTCGCTCGGGTGCTCGCCGGCGACCACGAACTCGACGAGCGCATGCTCGTCGAGGTGGTGATCCGCACGGCCGAGGGCGAGGCGCGGTATCTCGCGCTCAACGAGGCGGTCGTCGAGCGGTCGTCGGAGGTCAACACGATCCGCCTGGCCGTCGAGCTCGACGGCGAGTTCTTCACGACGTATGCGGCCGACGGGCTGATCGTGGCCACGCCGACGGGTTCGACCGCCTACGCCTTCTCGGCTCGCGGCCCGATCGTCGACCCCAGCCACTCGGCCCTGCTGTTGACCCCGGTGTCGCCCCACATGCTGTTCGATCGTTCGCTCGTGCTCGCCCCCACGACCCGCTGTCGTCTCACGGTCGACGGCCACCGCCAGGCAACAGTGTCAGTGGACGGTCGTAGGGTGGCGATCGTGGGTGATGGCGATGTCGTCGAGTGCACTGCCGCCACCCACACTGCTCGGCTCGTGTCGCTCGGGCCCCGTCGTTTCCATCGAGTGTTGAAGGCGAAGTTCGGACTGAATGATCGATAACCCCCACATCCGGCTCCCGCAGCGAGCGGAGCAACCGTCGTGTTGATCGAGCTGGTCGTGCGCGACCTCGGCGTGATCGACGAACTGTCGCTTGTGCTCGGCGAAGGCATGACCGCCGTCACCGGCGAGACCGGCGCCGGCAAGACCCTGATCGTCGGCGCCATCGATCTGCTCACCGGCGGTCGAGCGGATGCCTCACTCGTGCGGCCGGGTGCCGACGAGGCCGAGATCGAGGGCCGTTTCGTGCACGGCGACGAGGAGGTGGTGGTGCGCCGGGTGATCCCGCGCGACGGACGATCGCGGGTCTATCTCAACGGACGGCTCGCCACGGTGGCGGCCCTGAGCGAGCACGGCGCCGACCTGGTCGACCTCCACGGCCAACATGCCCATCAGTCGCTGCTCAAGGGCCCGGTGCAACGGGCGGCCCTCGACCGGTTCGGGGCGATCGACACCTCGGCCCTGGCCGAACTGGTCGACGACCTCCGCAGCGTCGATGCCGACCTGGCCGAGCTCGGTGGTGACGAGCGGGCCCGGGCCCGAGAGATCGACCTCCTGCAGCACCAGCTCGACGAAATCGAGGCGGCCGGGATCACCGGACCCGACGAGGACGAGCGACTCGATCGTGAGGAAGACCTCCTGGCCGACGCCACGGCGCATCGCGAGGCTGCGGCGACCACGCGGGGTCTGCTCGATTCCGACGGGGCGGCCGCCGGCGCCCTGGCCCAGGCCCTGGCCGCCGTCGAAGGTCGGGCGCCGTTCGCCGATGTCGAGGTGCGTCTCCGATCGGTGATGGCAGAGCTCTCCGACCTCGCGGCCGAGGTGCGCGACCGGGCCGACGGGATCGACGACGACCCGGAGCGCCTCGCAGCCCTGCGCGAACGGCGGGCCATGCTGCGCGAGCTCCGGCGCAAGTACGGCGACGATCTGGCCGAAGTCGAGGCCTTCGCCGCCGAGTCGGCCGAGCGGCTGGCCGAGCTGCGCAGCCACGACGAACGGGCGGCGGCGCTCGACACCCGCCGGGCCGAGCTGCTCGCCCGGCTCGACGACGAACAGGCTCGGGTCCGTGCCGCCCGGGTCGCCGCGGCGCCCCGCCTCGCCAGCGCGGTCGAGGAGCATCTCGCCGGGTTGGCCATGGCCGGCGCGCGGCTCGAGGTCGAGGTCGACGGCGCGGCTGGCGACGACGTCGTCTTCCTGCTGGCCGCCAACGCCGGCCACGATCCCCAACCGCTCGCCAAGGTCGCGTCGGGCGGGGAGTTGGCCCGCACGATGCTCGCCCTGCGGCTGGTGTTGACCGCCGGCCCGCCCACCCTCGTCTTCGACGAGGTCGACGCCGGCATCGGTGGCGCGGCGGCCAACATGGTCGGGTCCTCGCTCGCCGCGTTGGCCGACAGCCATCAGGTCCTCGTCGTCACGCACCTCGCCCAGGTCGCCGCGGTCGCCGATCACCATGTCGCGATCTCGAAGCGTGCGGTCGCAGGCGCCACGGTGAGTGCCGCGACCCTGCTCGATCGGGAGTCGCGTATCACCGAGGTCAGCCGCATGTTGTCGGGTTCGCCCGACTCCGATGCAGCCCGCGAACACGCCATCGAGTTGCTGGCCGCGGGGCGATCGTGACGATCTTCCCCGCGCCGTGCGCGCCAGGCGGCGCGCGAGTGGTTATGTTGGCATCCCGATGACGAAGCACATCTTTGTTACCGGCGGCGTGGTGAGTGGGCTCGGCAAGGGCCTCAGTGGATCCTCGCTCGGACGACTGCTCAAGGCCCGGGGTCTGCGGGTCAGCATGCAGAAGCTGGATCCGTATCTCAACGTCGATCCGGGCACCATGAACCCGTTCGAACACGGCGAGGTCTTCGTCACCGACGACGGCGGCGAGACCGACCTCGACCTCGGCCACTACGAGCGCTTCGTCGACGAGAACCTGACCCAGGACTCCAACGCGACCACCGGCTCGATCTACTCGGCGGTCATCGCCGCCGAGCGGCGAGGTGACTATCTCGGCAAGACCGTGCAGGTCATTCCCCACATCACCGACGAGATCAAGCGTCGGATCAATCGCCTGGTGGCCGACGACGTCGATGTCGTGATCACCGAGGTCGGTGGCACGGTGGGCGACATCGAGATCCTCCCCTTCCTCGAGGCGATCCGGCAGTTCCGTCTCGACGTCGGTCGCGACAACGTCTTCTACGTCCACGTCACGCTCGTTCCCTTCATCGGGCCGTCGGCGGAGCAGAAGACCAAGCCCACGCAGCACTCGGTCACCGAACTGCGCAGCCGGGGCATCCAGCCCGACGCGATCGTGTGCCGCTCCGACGATCCGATCAGCGCTGATCTGCGCCGGAAGATCTCCAACCTGTGCGACGTACCGATGGAGGGCGTGGTCAACGCCGCCGACGCGTCGAGCCTCTACGACATCCCCCTCGTGCTCCACGACGAGGGCCTCGACGACTACGTCTGTCGCATGCTCGGCCTCGACCACCACGAGATCGACCTGGAGCCGTGGAAGGAGATCGTCGCGAAGGTCGAGGCCGCCACCTCGCCGGTGCGCATCGGTCTCATCGGCAAATACGTCAGCCTTCCGGATGCCTATCTCTCGGTGGTCGAGTCGCTGAACCACGGCGGACTCCACCACGGGGGCGACGTCCAGATCGAATGGATCCAGGCCGAAGAGGTCGAGGGTCTCCTCGCCGCCGGTCGGCTCAAGGACCTCGACGGCATCGTGATCCCCGGCGGATTCGGTGAACGCGGCGTGGAGGGCAAGATCGCCGCGGCGGCCTACGCCCGCGAGTTCGACGTCCCCTGTCTGGGGCTCTGCCTCGGCATGCAGGTGATGACGATCGAATACGCCCGCAACGCCCTCAACCTGGCCGGGGCGAACTCCACCGAGTTCGACTCCCGCACCCCGCATCCGGTCATCGACCTGATGGAGAGCCAGCGCGACGTGACCGACATGGGCGGCACGATGCGGCTCGGCGCCTACGTGGCGCAGCTCCTGCCCGGGTCGCAGGTCGCCCAGGCCTACGGCAAGGAGACGGTGTCGGAGCGTCATCGGCACCGCTACGAGTTCAACCCCAAGTACCGGAGCCGCTTCGAAGACAGCGACCTCGTGCTGTCGGGCGAGTCGCCCGACGGTCGGCTCGTCGAGTTCATCGAGCTGAAGAACCATCCGTTCTGGGTCGCGACCCAGGCCCATCCCGAGTTCAAGAGCCGGCCCGATCGCCCGTCGCCGCTGTTCCGTGAGTTCGTGAAGGCAGCGATGGATCGGGCGGCCGGTCGCAACCCGCAGCTGATCGACATCGATGCCGAGTCTCCCGGCGTCGTCTCCACCCCCGCCGAGTCGTGACCGAGCCGGGGCCCCGATCGGCTTCGGGGTTCCGTCGTGTTTCCGAACGCCATGTCCACGCGGGCTGGTCGATCGACGTCGTGGTCGCCGACTTCGAGACCCCCGACGGTGAGATCGTCACCCGCGACGTCGTGCGTCATCCCGGTGCGGTCTCGGTGGTGCCCCTCGACGGCGACGAGTTCGTGCTCGTACGCCAATACCGGGCACCGGCCGAAGTCGACCTGCTCGAGATCCCGGCGGGCAAACGCGACGTGGCCGACGAACCGCCCCACGAGACCGCGTTGCGCGAACTGGCCGAGGAGGTCGGACTCACCACCGCCACACCGCTCGTGCCGCTGTCGGAGTTCTACAACTCCGTCGGCTTCTCCGACGAGTACTCCTACGTGTTCCTCGCCACCGACCTCGAGCCGGTGCCTCTCGACCGCCAGGGGCCCGAGGAGCAGCACATGACGATCGAACGTTGGCCCGTCGACACCGTGGCCGACGCGATCGCCGACGGCGAGATCAAGGACGCCAAGACCGTGATCGGTCTGCTGGCGGCCCTCCGTCACCTGGGTCGTTGAGGTGAGTGGCGTCATCGACGCGGACGACCGGTTGGCGCCGGAGGTCGAGGACTTCCTGGTGTGGCTGGCCGTCGAGAAGGGTCGGGCCACCAACACCCTGGCCGCCTACCGTCGCGACCTGCTCCGCTATCGCGACCATCTCGCTCGGCGAGGGTCCGACGCGCTCGACGCCACGGCGGACGACGTGTTGGCCTTCGTGCACGTGTTGGTGGGGGAGGGGCTGGCCCCGGCGTCGGTCACCCGGACGCTCGTCGCCGTCAGGGGATTGCACCGCTTCCTCGTCGCCGAGGAGTTCCGTGCCGACGACCCCGCAGCCGAGATCGAGATGCCCCGCGTCCCGCGGGGTCTGCCGAAGGCGCTCACCCTCGAGCAGGTCACCGCTCTCATCGAGGTGGTGACCGGCCACGATCCCGTGGCCCGGCGCGACCGGGCGATCCTCGAGACGCTCTACGGCACCGGCGTGCGGATCTCCGAGCTCGTGGGGATGTCGCTCGGTGATCTCGACCTCCACGACAGCCTCGTCCGGGTGCTCGGCAAGGGCAGCAAGGAGCGGATCGTGCCGATCGGACGCCATGCCGCGGTCGCGCTGGCCGAATGGACGGCCTCGGCGGGACGCGGTGCGATGGAACCCGAACGGTGGGCCCGCCGCGACGATGCCGATGCCGTCTTCCTCAACCATCGGGGCGGTCGCCTGAGCCGCCAGGGCGCCTGGGGGGTGGTCCGCAAGCACGGCCTGTCCGTGGGTCTGGGGGCCGAGCTGACGCCCCATGTGTTGCGTCACTCCTGCGCCACTCACATGCTCGATCATGGGGCCGACATTCGTACCGTGCAGGAACTCCTGGGTCACGCATCGATCTCGACCACGCAGATCTACACCAAGGTGTCGACCGAACGGCTGTTGTCCGTCTATCGGGCCGCCCATCCTCGGGCGGTGGCATCCGGCGGGGGCTCCTGATGGGTGGTGCATTGCACCTGGCCAGGCGTTTCTTCGGCGCGCTGCGCCCGGGAGGGCCTCCCGAGATCGACCGAGCGTGGGTTGAATCGGTGCTGTCCGAGGCGGAGTACGCCCTGTGGCGGCGGCAGTACGGTCCCGACCGGCGACATACGGCGTCGGTGGCCCGTGAGGTCGAGCGACGGCTGGGCCACGAGGCCACCCCGGCCGTGCTCGCCGCGGCGCTCCTGCACGACATCGGGAAGATCGACGCCGACCTCGGCACCTGGGGCCGAGTGGTCGCCACCGTGTCGGCCAAGGTCGCGGGCCGCGACACGGCGAAGCTCTGGTCGAAGAGCTCAGGATTCACCCGCAAGGTCGGGCTCTATCTCCAGCACCCTGAGATCGGGGCCGACATGCTCGAGATGGCCGGGAGCGACCCGCTCACCGTGGCGTGGGCGGCGCAGCACCACCTTCCGGCCGACGAGTGGACGATCGACGCCGATCTCGCCCAGGTGCTCCACGACGTCGACGACGACTGACGAGCTTCGCCCGGCGATTTCAGGGCCGGAGCGCGGCGATGGTACCGATCAGTTCGAGCACGGCCCCGGCCGGCTCCGGGCGGTGGACGGCGTGCCACTCGACCGGGATGCCCGGTCCGGCCAGGGGGACGAGGGCGAGGCCTTCGGTGAGCTCGGCGGGCACTGCGAGTCGTGGTTGCACGCTGAGGCCGCCGAAGCGGCGGATGAGCCGCAGGATCATCGAGAGGGACTCGACCTTGCGCATGGCGCGTGGTCGCACCCCGGCCGGTTCGAAGAACTGGTGGTGCTCGAACCCGTGCTGCGGCCGATCACCCGCGGTCACGTAGGTCGCCTCGGTGATGTCGGCGGGTCGGAGCTCTCGCCGAGCCGACGCGGGGTGGTCGTCTCGGGTCACGGCGACCAGTTCGTCTGCGAAGACCGGGGTGGTCGGCTCCGACCCGGCGGGAACGACGATCATCCCGAGGTCGGCCCGTCGGCTGTGCACGGCATCGGCGGTCCCCCAGTAGGGCACGCGCACCAGGTCGACATCGGTCGTGCGATCGTCGGAGCCGAGCAGCGGTTCGAACCACGGCGCCGTGTCGTAGAAGTCCAGCGCGAGCCGAACCGTCGAGCGTTCGGCCGAGTGGATCCAGCGCGCGGTCGCCTCCGCCGAGCGCAGCGAGGCATCGGCTTGCTCGGCGACCTCCGCCAGGTGGGTCGCGCCCGGGGTGAGACGAAGCGATCGGCCGTGGGCTTCGGTGATGTCGATGCCGAGGCGCCGCTCCATCTCCTTCAACCGATGGCTCGCAGCAGACGGACTCAGATTCAGTTGGGCGGCGGCGCGGCCGAGATGACCGGTCTGACGCAGGGCGATCAACAACTCGAGATGTGGACGATCCAAAGATTCATGCACAGTTTGCATCTTAAAGCGCCATACAACGCGCTGGACGAAAGAGTTGGAGGGGCCGACCATACGGGTCATGGACCGCCGCACCCTCTCCACGCCGACTCCGGCCGTAGCGACGGGTGCGATCGCCGCAACCGGCGTGGCCTATGGGTTCGCTGCGCTCTTCGCCCGGCGGCTGACCGACTCGGGTCTCTCGCCGGTATCGGTCGCCTTCTCCCGGTTCGCGCTGGTCGCCCTCGTGCTCCTTCCTTGGTTTCCGGCCCGACGGTCGGCGCGTCGCGCCGTGGCCTGGGGCTTGGCAAGCGGCGCCGTGATGTCGTTGGGGTGGATTGCGTATGTCGACGGGATCGCCCGCGGCGATGCCGCGCTTGTCGGTCTGGCCTACATGACCTACCCGCTGTTCTCCCTGGTTGCGCTGGCGGTGATCTTCCGGCGCCGGTTGAACGGCCGTCAGGTCGCCGGCGGTCTGGCGGTGCTCGCGGCGGCCGCCGTTGCGCTCTCGGCCGATGCCGCGGGCGGGGGACTGCCGGTCACGACACTGGCGGCGCCGGCGACATTCGGCTTCAGCATCGCCGTGCTGACCGAGCGGCTCGGCACCCTCACGCCTCCGGAGCGGCTGTCGACTGTGGCCTTCGGTGCATCCACGGCGCTGCTCCCGTTCGTGCTGATGCTTCCCTCCGATGCGGTGGTGCCGGGTGGAGCGGGCGACTGGGCCCGGGTTCTGGGACTGGCCGTCGGCGCCGCGCTGGTGCCGATGCTCGTCTATTCGGCGGCCGCACCCGTGATCGGCGCGGCCCGGTCGGCGGTCGCCGGCGGCACCGAGCTCCCGACCGTCTTGCTGATCGGCGCTGTGGTGCTCGACGAGGTGCTCACGACACGTCACCTCCTGGCTGCACTTCTCGTCGGCGCGGCCATCGTGCTCACCCCCGTCACCCGGGGGTCGCACGTCCTGCCCGACACCGACGATGTCGATCCGCTCGCCCCAGCTTGGAGTGATCCGGCCCCGGCACTTCGTCCACGTCGATTCCGGCGACTGACGGCCTGAGCTGCGGTCAGCCAGCCAGCAGGCCGATGTTGGTCTTGGCTCGCTCGACGACCGGCGCGGCGATGGACCGGGCCTTGTCGGCTCCGAGCGCGAGGAGCCGGGCGGTCTCGGCCGGATCCGACTCGAGCTCGCGGAACCGGGCCTGGAGGGGCTCGAGCATGGCGACGACGGCGTCGGCGGTGTCGACCTTCAGCTGCCCGTACTGCTCGTAGGAGTCGGCCAACGCTGCGGGGTCCCGATCCGTCGCGGCGCCGAGAATCGACAGGAGGTTGGAGACGCCGGGCTTCTCGGCGAAGTCGAAGCGGACCTCGCCGTCGTTGTCGGTCACCGCGCTCTTGATCTTCTTGGCGATCTGCTTCGGCTCGTCGAGGAGGCCGACCGTGCCCTTCGGCGAGTCGAGCGACTTCGACATCTTGTTGTCGGGCCGCTGGAGGTCCATCACGCGGGCGCCGGCCTTGGGCACGACCGCCTGCGGCAGCACGAAGGTCTCGCCGTAGCGGGAGTTGAACCGCTCGGCGATGTCTCGCGTGATCTCGATGTGTTGGCGCTGGTCCTCGCCCACGGGCACGTCGTCGGTGTCGTAGAGCAGGATGTCGGCGGCCTGGAGGGCCGGATAGGTGAACAGGCCCGCCGAGATGAAGTCGTGCTGGTCGGACTTGTCCTTGAACTGGGTCATGCGGCTGAGCTCGCCGAACGAGACGCTGCACTGCATCAACCACGCGCCCTCCGTGTGCTCTCGCACATGGCTCTGCACGAACAGGGTGCAGGCCTGTGGGTCGAGGCCGGCGGCCATCAGCAGCTGGGCCAGACGGAGCGAGTCATGACCCACCTGACCAGGGGTTTTGGGGACCGTGATGGCATGGAGATCGACGACGCAGAAGATCGCATCGGTCTCGTGTTGCATGCGCGTCCAGTTGCGGATCGCGCCCAGATAGTTGCCGAGATGGAGTTCGCCCGTGGGCTGGATGCCGGAGAAGACGCGAGTCATGGGGTCGAATGGTACGGCCGCAGCGGCGCGGTGCCGGGCATTATCCCTCGCGGGCCGATTCGAGGGCCCGCTTGTAGACGGCCAGCGTCTCCTCCCGGGCCGCTGCGTGATCCACGATCGGGAACGGGTAGTCCTGGCCGAGGGTGATGCCGGCGGCCGCGAGGTCGAGCGGTGCCACCGCCGCGGGCTCGTGGATGGTGCGGTCGTCCAACCCGGCGAGTTCGGGAACCCACTGGCGCAGGTAGATGCCGTCGGGATCGAATCGGCGGCTCTGGGCGGTGGGGTTGAAGATCCTGAAGTAGGGAGCGGCGTCGGGTCCGGTGCCCGCCACCCACTGCCAGTTGCCGGCGTTCTGGGGCACGTCGCCGTCGCTGAGCAGGTGTCGGAACCAGCGTTCCCCTCGGCGCCAGTCGACCAGTAGGTCCTTCACGAGGAATGATGCGGTGATCATCCGTACCCGGTTGTGCATCCATCCGGTCGCGGCGAGCTGGCGCATGCCGGCGTCGACGATCGGATAGCCGGTCCGGCCGTCGCGCCACGCGTCGAACGCGCGGTCGGCGTCGGGACCCCGTTCCCATTCGATGGCGTCGTACTCGGGCCGCAGGGCGACCCGATCGATGTCGGGCCGGGCGTAGGTCGTGTGGGCATACCAATCGCGCCAGGCCAGTTGGCGGACGATGGCCTCCGCGCCCTCACCGCGGCCGCTGAGGGAACGGGCTGTGTGGCGGGCCGAGACGAGGCCGAACCGCAGGGCGGTCGACAGCTCGGTGGTGCCGTCGACCCCGGGCACGTCTCGGGCGTCGGGATAGTCGTCGGCGCGCTCGGCCGCCAGCTCGAGGAGTGCCTGAGCGGCGAGGGGAGGTGCTCCCTCCGGCGCGGGCGCTCCCGAGCCGGGATGGTCGGCGATCGAGGTCGTCTCCGCCGCCGCCTCGGCGTCGACGGGAACCTGGATCCACGCCTTGTGGAACGGCGTGAAGACCCGGGACAGGGTTCCGGCCTTGGTGAGGACCGAGCCCGGCGGCTGCACGAGCGTGCCCCAGTGTCGACGCATGGGGGCGCGAAGTGCCTGCTCAACGGCATTGTCACGGCGTTGTGCCCACCGTGTGACGTCGCCGTTGAGGTGGACGGACGAGGCGCGAAACTCGTCCGCCACTGCCGGCACGATCTCGGCGGGGTCGCCGACCTCGACACGGAGCCGGCCCCCCAGGTCCCGGAGTTCGTCGTCGAGCCGTCGGAGGCCGTGGAGCAGCGCGTTGCGCCGGAAGGGGCCGGCCGAGTCGAGCAGGGCCGGCTCGATCACATACAGGGCGACGGCCGTGTCGGCCGTCGTGGTGGCAGCCCACGCGGGGTTGTCGAAAAGGCGGAGATCGCGGCGGAACCAGGTGATCGAGGTCGTGCTCACGGGCTCAACCTAGAAGCCCGTCACAGGACCAACGCACTCGGCCCTTCGCGGTCTAGGGTCACCGGGATGTCGTATGAGGTTCATACTTCGGTCTTCGACGGGCCGTTCGATCTGCTGCTGCACCTGATCCTGCGTGAGCAGGTCGATCTCTACGAGATCAACCTGTCCGAGATCGTCGATGCCTATCTGGTCGAGCTCGACAAGATGGACCGACTCGATCTCGAGGTGGCGACGGAGTTCCTCCTGATCGCGGCCACGCTGGTCGAGCTGAAGGCCCGGCGGCTGCTGCCCGAGGACAACGACATCGACCTCGACGACGAACTGGGTCTGTGGGAAGAGCGTGATCTCCTCCTCGCCCGCCTCGTCGAGTGCAAGACCTTCAAGGACGCCGCGTTGGTGCTGCGCTCGCTGTCGGCCCACGCTGCCCGCAGCTATGCCCGCCGCGTGGGGCCGGTCGAGGACCGGTTCATCGGGCTGGCCCCCGACCTCCTCGACAACACCACGCCCGAGGATCTGAGGGCCGCCTATCTGAAGGCCACGGCGCCCAAGCCCGTGGTGCGCGTCGATCTCTCCCACGTGACCCCGATCAAGGTCACGGTCGCGGAGGCGGTCGAGGAACTCGTCGACGAGCTTCCCCGGGTCGGCCGATTGACCTTCCGCGCGCTCACCGCCGAGCTGGTCGACCGCATCGAGGTCGTGGTGCGCTTCCTCGCCGTGCTCGAGTTGTTCAAGCAGGGCGCGGTCGAGCTCGAACAGCCGGGCAACTTCGGCGACATCACCGTGGTCTGGATCGGCGACGAGTCGCTGTCGGCCGAGTCGATCTCGATCGACGTCTACGAGGGCTAGTCATGGTCGCCGATCACATTCCTCCCGCGCTCGAAGCCATCCTCCTGGTCGCCGACGAGCCGTTGCCGCCGCCGATGTTGGCCCAGCTGGTCGGGGCGTCGGTCGCCGAGGTCGAGGAGACGTGCGAGTCGTTGGCCCATCAGTACGAGGTCGAGGGTCGTGGGTTCGTGTTGGCGCGGGTGGCGGGCGGATACCGCTACCAGACCGCCACCGAGCAGGCCCCCTACGTCGAGCGGTTCGTGCTCGACGGGCAGTCGTCGCGGCTCTCGGCCGCGGCGCTCGAGACCCTTGCGGTGGTCGCCTACAAGCAGCCGGTGTCGCGCAACCAGATCGCGTCGATCCGGGGGGTCAATGTCGACGGCGTGATGCGCACATTGCAGCAGCGTGGCTATGTCGACGAGGTGGCCCGCGACCCCGGGCCCGGGCAGGCGGTGCTCTACGGCACGACGCCCACGTTCCTCGAGCGGCTCGGGCTCGACTCGGTGAGCGATTTGCCGCCCTTGGGCGAGTTCTTCCCCGGCTCCGATGTGGTCGAGGCACTCGAGCGCGGTCTGCGCGTCGTCCCCGACGACGAGGTCATCGCCGAGGCGGGAGCCGAGGCGAGCGAGGAAGAGGCCGAGGCGGGAGCCGAGGCGAGCGAGGACGAGGACCAGGCGAGCGACGAGGCGAGCGAGGGCACTGAGCCCGAGTCGTCGTGAACACCGATGGCGAGCGGC
>JBDQKM010000059.1:0-17660 GCA_040263275.1 Acidimicrobiales bacterium | reverse complement strand
GTCGAGGATCGACGCCGAGGTGTCGAACGGCGTGCTCATGCCGCCTCCCCATTTCGCTGGAGTTTCGCGATCCCCTGATGACCGGCGCTACGCACTCGCTCGACCGGTCGACCGACGACGAAGGCCGTGTCTTCCTCGTCGAGTCCGGCGATCACCCGGAGTGCCACCACGTCCATCTCGACGGGCGTCAGGGACCGGATGGCCCTGACCGCGGGGTCGTCGGAGGCCGCCGGGTCGGGTCGAATCACCATGCCGTCCCTCGCGGCACGCAGAAGCCACAGCAGCGGAGGCACGCCCTCCGGTTGCCCCCCGAGCGAACGACCGGCTCGACTCCAGACCGCGTCCATGTCGTCGAGGGCAGCCGGGTTGACCACCTCGAGGTAGCGCTCGAGGATCGGATGGAAGCGTTCGTAGAGATCGGCCCAAGCCAGCGGGTCTCCGCGGCGCGCGCCTTCGACCGACGGGTCTTCGAGTGCGAGCGTCAAGGGCATGTAGGCCCATCGACACCCTCGCTGGGCCAGTTGACCCATTTCTTCAGCGATGCCGACGAGGAGGATCACCGGTCGCCCACCATGCGGGCGCAATCATTGACCCATGGAGATCCGCGCTCTCGACTGCGTTGCGAAGGAACCCGCGAAGGCCGCCGATGTGGGCGTCGCGCCACCCGACGACGCCACATGGCGATGGATCGACATCCGCTTCGAGCCCGGCGACGCCGCCGAATTGATGGCCTTCGCCGCCCCGTTCGAGCTCGACATCCTCGCGCTTCGCCACGCGATGCACGACGGCGATCTCCCCAAGACCGAGGACTTCGGCGCCTCACTTCTCGTGATCCTCCACGGACTCGCCGAGGACAGGATCGCCACCTATGAGGTCGACTGCTTCCTCACCGAGAAGGTGCTCATCACCGTGCGCCGCACGCACTCACCCGCAGTCGAGGCACTGTGGCGTGAGGTCCAGGAGCGGGTCGAGCTCACGACCGGCGGGCCCGACGAGGTGCTGGCCCGCCTCGCCGACGTGCTGACTCGACGACTGATCGCGGTCCTCGAGGTCTTCGACGACCGGATCGAGCAACTGATCGAACTCGCCCTCAACGCCGACGGCGAACTGATCCGCGAGGTCACCACGGTCCGCCGCGATCTCGCCGTGATCCGACGAGCCATCCAACCCCAGCGGGAGGCCCTCGACCTCCTGCGGGTCTCCACGTCACACCTGGTGACCAGGGGCGGTCGTCGCCGCTACGCCGACGTGTTCGACGTCGCGTCGCGAGTCAGTTCGGGGATCGACGCGGCGCGCACTGCACTCACGGAAACCCTGGAGGCGTACCGCGGGGCCGAGGCGAAGCAGGCCACCGAGGTCAGCAAGGTGCTCACCGTCTACGCCGCGATCATGCTGCCGCTCAGCCTGATCGTGGGCTTCTTCGGCATGAACTTCCAGAACCTCCCCGGCACCGCCAACGACAACGGCTGGTGGATCGTCACGGCCGCGATGGTCGTCCTGGCGACGATCTCCCTCGGCATGTTCGTGTCGCTCGGCTGGATTCGCCGCCCGTCGGGCCGTCAGGCCGGCGCCCTCGTCGGTCGCGGGCTCATCGAGGGGGCCCGCGCCCCGATCGAGCTGGTCAACGCCGCGTTCGAGATCTCGACGAGCCCGATGCGCTCGAGCAGCAAGACCGAGGATGATGCCGACGCTCCACAATCCGGAGACGCCGACACCGACTGATCGCGCGCCTCAGACCCGGCCCGCGGCCTCGGCTGCGGCTTCGGCCCGCGAGATCTGCGCGTCGACGATGTCGAGCCCGGCCGACCAGAACGCCGGGTCGGTGAGGTCGCAGTCGACGATCGCGGCGAGTTCCTCGGGCCAACGGGAGCCGCCGGCACCGAGCAGCTCGAGATAGCTGGGCACGAACGCGGCGCCCTGCGCCTCGTACTGGGCGTAGACCGACAGGGCCAACAGCTGCCCGTAGGCATAGGCGTAGACGTAGCCGGGCGTGCCGATGAAGTGGGGAATGTAGGACCACCAGGTCCGGTAGCCCTCGGTGACCTCGACCGTGTCGCCGAAGAGATCAGTCTGTGTGCGGGCCCAGTGCTCGCCGAAGTCGTCGGTCGACAGCTCGCCGATGTCTCGTCGGTGCGTGTGGACCGCGTCCTCGAAGCGATTCATGGCGATCTGCCGGAAGACCGTCGCGATGTTGCCTTCCACCTGCTGGGCGAGCAACGCGAATCGCTCACCCGGGTCGTCGGTCCGGTCGAGGAGCCGTTCGAACGTGACCGTCTCCCCGAACACCGACGCGGTCTCCGCCAGGGTGAGCGGTGTCGACTGGTGGAAGATCCCCTGAGGGCGGGACAGGTAGCCGTGGAGGGCGTGGCCCAGTTCGTGGGCGAGGGTCAGCACGTCGCGAGGCGTGGCCGTGTAGTTGAGGAGGACGTAGGGATGGTGGTCGGGCACCGTGTAGGCGCAGAATGCCCCGCCTCGCTTGCTCTCGCGCACCGGCGCATCGATCCACGCCTCGTCGTAGAAGCGGTCGACGATCACCGCAAGGTCGTCGCTGAAGCTCGCATAGGCGTCGCGCACCGTCGCCTTCGCCTCGGTCCAGGGGATGTGGGCGTTGGTCTCGGCCACCGAAGAGCCACGGTCGAAGTCGGCGAGGCGGTCGAGGCCGAGCACGCGGGCCTTGAGGCGGTACCAGCGCTGGGGCAGGTCGTAGCGGCTGACGACCGCGTCGACGAGGGCCTCGACGGACTCGTCACTGGCCTCGTTGCCCTGGTTCCAGGCACTGATCCAGGTGGGATACCCACGGAGCCGATCATCGGTGCTCTTGTCGGCGAGCAGGGTGTTGAACACGAAGGCCCGGTTTCGCAACCCGGGCTCGAGGGCAGCGGTGACGGCATCGGCGGCGGTGCGACGGATCTCGCGGTCGGGATGCATCAGTCGGGACAAGCCCGCGTCGAGGGGCAGCTCGGCTCCGTCGAGGTCGACTCGGATCGCCGAGGTGAGCTCGGTGAAGAGGCGAACCCAGGCCGACCGGCCGGTCGGGGCCTTGGTGGCGAGGAGCTTCTCCTCGGCCTCGCTCAGCACGTGGGGGCGGCGAAGTCGCGCCGTCTCGAGATGGTGCTGGTGGGAGGCCAGTTCGGGACTGGCCATGAGCTCGGCCGCTCGGTCGTCGTCGAGGGCGAGCCACTCGAGCTCGAACCAGACGAGTTCGGCGCCGAGGGCCGCCGTGCGCTCCTGGATCTGGGCCATGAGGGCCCCGTTGGCCGGATCGGCGACGTCGGTCGAGAAGCGAAGCGAGGCGTAGTTCGCCGCCCGATGGGCGGCATTCAGGAGCTGGGCCTGCTGCTCGAGCCACCCGGCGATCTCACCCGCACCGGCGCCGGCGAGGCGACCTTTGGCATCGGCGGTGAGCGCCGCAGCCATCTCGTCGGCCCGGTCGAGCAGCGCCAGCGCGCCCTCGGTGCCGGTGGCGCCCGCCTCCTCGACGAGCGTCTCGATGTTCCAGGCCACGTTCTCTGCGCCTGTCGGTGGAGGCGACCCCGCGGAATCGGGTTCGGCCCTGGCCTCGGTCGTTCCGACGGTTTCGTCTGAAGGATTCATCGGTCCGGAGTGTATTGGTCGCCCAGCGCCGCTCGGGGGCGGCAGGTCACCGGCTGACGCGACGGCGGCCGTTAGCGTCGAGGACATGCCCGAGCGGAGCCGCGACAATTTCTGAACGCGTGCCGACCCCCGGCGCACGAGCCGGACGCCCGGAACTCCGCACCATCGTGCGCAACATCACCGCGCACCACACCATGCTGGTGGCGAGTGGCGTGGCCTTCACCTGCGTGTTCTCGCTGATCCCGGCGATGATCGCCGTGGTCGCGGTCTACGGTCTCGTGGCGTCGCCGTCCGACGTCGAATCACACGTCCGCCCCCTCGTCGACGTGCTCCCGGAGGAGGCCGGCCAACTCCTCACCGAACAACTCCAGAACGTGACGGTGATCGATGGCACGGAGATCACCGTCGGTCTCGCCTTCGGCCTCACCGGTGTCGCATGGGCGATCTCGAGCGCCATCAACGCAATGGTCATGGCGATCCGGATCGCCCACGAGGTGCCCAGCCCCCACAACTGGATCCAGGGCCGCGTCTTCGCCCTGAAGCTGAGCGTGATCGCCGTATTCACCGCTGCCGCCATGATCTGGCTCGTCGTGGTCGTGCCGCCCTTGATGGACGACGCCAACGTCGGTGGGGTCTACCGGTGGGCCGTGTCGATCGGCCGGTGGCCCGTCGTTTTGATCGTCTCCACGACGGCGTTGGCGCTCTTCTACCGGGCCGTGGTCGGCCACCGGACCGGCCGATTCCACTTCATCTCGTGGGGGGCCATCGTCGCAACGGCCATCTGGGTGCTGAGCACCATCGGCCTGAGCGTGGGCTACAGCTATTTCGGCCGAATCGAGTCGACCTTCGGATCGCTCGGTGCGGTGGCCGCACTGATGGCGTGGCTCTACCTCACCGCCCTCGCGGCCCTCATCGGTGCCGAGATCGACGGCGCCCGCTTCGACCACCCACGCGTCCCGGCGTTCTCGGGCTGACGCGAGGGGTCAGGCGATCGCGTCGGCGGCCCCGAGCACCGCACGACTGAGGTTCACGACGCGAGCGTCGCCGACCGGAGTGCCACCACCGCGGTTGCAGGTCATCGCCATCGAGAGCTCGCGGGACGGGTCGGCCCATGCCCCGGAGCCACCGAAGCCGTAGTGCCCGAACGCCTCCTGGGCCAGTCGTCCGGCACCGAGGACCCGGTGGTAACCCAGTCGCCAGCGCATCGGCATCACGAGCACGAGATCGCGCCGGGAGTTCTGCTCGGTCCCGATCTCGGCGACCCGCTCGGGCGACAGCATCGTCACGTCGCCGAGCGTGCCGCCACCGGCGAGCACCGCGTACATCGCCGCCAGCGAACGTGCGGTGAAGAACCCGTTGGCGGCAGGAATGGAGGCATCCATGATCTCGGGCGAGACGATCACGTCCTCCATGCCCCGGGGAAGCAGGGCGTTGATCATCCGGCGCGTGTTGACGGGCGCCCGCGTGAGGCTGAGCGTCTTCGCGAACTGGGTGCCGATGAGTTTCTGTACCCGACGGACCGGCTTCGGGGCACGACCGAAGATCGGACCCATCGCCTCGAGTGGGGCGACCCGATGCCGTTCCTCGGGCGGACACCCGAGATAGAGACCATCGAGCCCGAGGGGCGTCGCGATGTCATCGCGGACCACCTCGTCGAGGGAACGACCACTGACGCGGCGGACGATCTCCCCTGCGAGCCAACCGTAGGTGAGCGCGTGATACCCGGTCTTGGTGCCCGGCGGGTACGCGGGCGGCTGCCGGGCCAACGCGTCGACCATGTGGTCCCAGTCGAGCATCTCCGTGGCGTCGTCGATGACGCTGCGCAGCCGGTGGAGGCCGGCCGAATGGCTGAGGACGTGACGGACGGTGACGTCTTCTTTGCCGTTCTGGGCGAACTCGGGCCAATACGTGGCAACCGGCTCGTCGTAGTCGACCAGTCCCGCCTCGGCCTGCAAGTGGAGGGCGAACGACGCGACCCCCTTTGTGGTGCTGAAGCACATGGCGAGGGTGTCTGACTCCCACGGTGCACCGTCGTTCGTGCGTTCGCCGCCCCAGAGGTCGACCACCAGCTCGCCACGGTGGTACACCGCCAGCGAGGCGCCTCCCCCCGCTCGCTCGACCTGACGGCGGAAGACCTCGGCGACGTCGATGAACTCGGGGGCATGCGTTCCGTCCACGGGGGAACTCTGGTCGATCGGTGCGGTCATCTAGCGGACCACCGCATCGGTGAGCGCCTGAAATTCCTTCTCGATGCCACTGCTCACGAGATCGAGATCAGGGAGCAGATCCCGGTCGCCGGTCACGCCGAAGAAGAGCTGGCCGTCGTAGGACACCACCGCGATCGTCAGGGCCTCGTTGTCGATCACCTCGACGTAGGGGTAGCTGCGACGCACCCGGGCGCGCCCGAGGTAGAGCGGAACCGGCGGACCGGGCACGTTGGTGATCACGAGGTTCATGGGGATCTGGCGGGCGAGCAGTCGGGTGAGCGCCGGGGCGAGCGTCGGGATTCCGTCGGCCAGGTTGACCATGAGCTCGGCGCCGTCGACCATGCCGGAGTTCTTCGCCTCGACGCAGCGCTCGTGCACGATCTCGAGTCGCACCGCGGGGTCAGGTTCGGCCACCGGAAGATCGACGACCACCACCGAGACCAGGTTGCCCAGGGTGTCGCCGTGCTGATCCTCGCCTCGCCTCGAGACCGGCACCATCGCGGTGAGTCTCCGCTCGGGGTCGTCGACGTCGATCGCTCGATCACGGAGGAAGGCTCGCAGCGCGCCGCTGCACGCAGCGAGGACCACGTCGTTGAGCGTGACGTCGCGCTCGGCTCGGATGTCGGCCACCATCGACATCGGGATGTCGGCGTGGGTCCATCGCCGGTGGGCGGAAACGGCCTGATTCCAGGGCGCAGGATCGGCCTTGGTGGTGAACACCCCGACGGCGCGCCCCATGTTGCGGGCCGCGTCGAGCACCGGCGCCGGGTCACGAACGGCGTCCAGGGCCGCTTTGGCCACATCGCCGGGGCGGCGGATCTGCTCGACCACCGAGTCGGCCAGCAGGCGTCCCCGGTCCGGCGCGGGCCGCGGCGTCCACTCGTCGGCCGAGCCACGGGCATCGAGCGGCACCGGTTCGGTGTCGACCAAGGCGATCGCCATGTCGACGTTGGCGATCCCGTCGCCGAGGGCGTGGTGGGTCTTGATGATCATGCCGACGTCGTCGCCGGCCAGCCCGTCGACGATCCACATCTCCCAGAGCGGCCGGGACCGGTCGAGCGGGAGCGACTGGAGCCGCCCCATGAGCGTGGCCAGCTGGTGGTCGTCGCCCGGCCGGGGCAGCGACGTGAGCCGGACGTGGTGTTCGATGTCGAACCGATCGTCGTCGACCCAGATCGGGCGACCCTGCGACAACGGGACGTCCATGACCTTCTGGCGCAGCCGCGGGACACGATCGAGACGGGCCTCGACATGGGAGACGATCTCGTCGAAACGGATCGCGCCGACCTCGTCGCGCAGCGCCTCGCCTTCGAGCACCGAGAGGGATCCGACATGCTGGGGTTCGCGATCGGACTCCAGGTGCAGGAACGCGGCGTCGGCCGCCGTGAGGCGTTCGTAGGTCATGGCTTCCTCCTCCTCGACCGTAGGGGTCGGCCGGTCATCGGGCCACGGACCTAGGTCCCGCGTCGGATGGCCGGCGTCGCCCGCCGATCTTTCGGAGAAACCGCGCGACTTCGGGCGCTTTGGGCCGTTGTACCCAATGCACCAGCCCCGATGGCACCCCGACCCCGAATCGATCGCACCATGTCCGAACGCCGCAACACCCTCCTTCCACCCCACCTCCGGGTGAACGACCGTCGCCAGGCCGAACAGATCGCGTCCATCGGCGACCCGCGCTACCCGGCCACGGGCACGGCTCGGATCTCGGCCCTGCTGGCTGCGGCGAAGGAACGCGAGTACGAGGCGCGGCGTGCGGCGGTCGGCTCGACCCGTCAGCCGATGCGGGCCGACTGACCGCCGTCGACCGGCAGCGTCACCGCCGTCACGAACCGGGCCTCGTCGGACGCCAGATAGAGCGCCGCATGGGCGACGTCCCAGGCCGTGCCCTGCCGGCCGCCCAACGGAACCTGGGCGTCACGCCGGGCCGCGACCTCGGCCCGGTCGACGCCGGCCGCGTTCGCCGCCGCGTCGACCGCCATGGGGGTGTCCATGAGCCCCGGCATGATCCCGTTCACCCGTATGCCGTGACGGGCATTGCCCATCGCCACCGCGTGGGTCAGGGCATTCACCCCCGCCTTCGAGGTCTTGTAGGCCAACATGCCCGTCGCGCAGGTGGCTGCCGCCGACGAGATGTTGACGATCGCGCCGCTCCCCTGGGCCCGCATCACCGGCAACACGTGCTTGCAGCTGAGGTACATCCCCTTCAGGTTCACCTCCTGGATGCGATCCCACACGTCTTCTTCGAGACTCACGGGACCGCCGTCGGCACCGCCGATGCCGACAGTGTTGACCAGGACGTCGAGCGCCCCGAACGCGTCGATCGTCGCGTCGACCATGGCCGCACAATCGGCGCTACGGGTGATGTCGCCTCCGACGGCCAGGCCCGAGCCACCTTCGGCCGTCAGCGCGTCGACGGTCGCCTCGGCTCGGTCGATCTTGCGGTCGACCACCACCACCGACGCGCCGTGCCGAGCGAACAGCAGCGAGATGGCGCGCCCGTTGCCGATCGTCTCGCCCGGAGTCTGGCCACCGCCGATGACGAGCGCCACCTTTCCCTCGAGCCGGGCGTCAGCCATCGTGGTCGTCCTCGCCGGGCCAACCGGGCAGACCGTCGTCGAGTTCGACACCGAGGGTGTTGAGCGCCATGGACACCAACGTGTACTGGCCGGCGGCGAAGACGATGTCGAGCAGCTGCTCGACCGTCCACGTCTCGGCGAGTGCAGCCCAGGTGGCATCGCTGATGCACTGGTCGTCGTGCAGTTCGTCGGCGGCCACCACCAGGGCCCGATCCGTCGACGACCAGGGATGGGCATCGACCTCCCGGGTGAGGGCCACGATCTCCTCGTCGGCGATGCCCTCACGACGGCCGATCACCGTGTGTTGCCCGAACTCGTAGCGCGCCCGGCATCGCCAGCCGATCCGCAGGATCACCAGCTCGCGTTCTCGTGCGGGCAGCGTGGACTTGCTCAGTACGTGGTTGCCGAAGACCGACCACCGCTTGAGCAGCTTGGGGTGGTGGGCGAGCGTCCGGAAGATGTTGAACGATCCCGGCGGCGCGTAGCGGCGGGTCTCCTCGTCGAGGGTGGTCGGGTCGACCGGAAGCAGTCGAGGACTCGATGGACGGTGGTGAGGCATTCGGCGCTCAGCTCACGGTTCCGACGGCGCGCATCGAGGCGATCTCGTCCGCCGAGTAGCCCGCTTCCTGGAGGATCTCGTCGCTGTGGGCGCCGTTGAGAGGCAGGGTCCACGATGGTTCGTTGGGTGACCCACGGAAGCGCGCGGCCGGGCGCGGTTGGCGCACCCGCCCCGCGATGGGGTCGTCGAATTCGATCAGCGAGTCGTTGGCCACCACCTGCACCTGGTCGGGCACCTCGGCCACCGCGGTGACCATGCCGCAGGGCACGTCGTTCTCGTTGAGCCGCGCCGCGAGCTCGGCCGCCGGCATCTCGGTGAAGGCTTCGGTGAGCATCTCTCCGAGCAGGGCGAAGTTGTCGGGGTGCAACGCGAGGTCGTTGGCGTTGAATCGCGGGTCGTCGCACCACTCGGGATGGCCGACGGCCAGGTCGTCTACTTCGCGGGGACGCTGCCCCAACGGATGGGGCTCTTCCGGGCCGTCGGCGCAATCCGTCAGCGAGTAGAGGTCGGCGATGGTCATCCCTCCGACCACGTCGTCGTCGAGGAAGGTCTCGCTCATCATCCCGTCGGGCCAGAAGAAGTTGAGCGACGAGTCGACCATCGAGATGTCGATGTGCTGGCCCTCACCGGTGCGTTCACGGTGGAAGAGGGCGGCGGTGATCACCTGGGCGACATAGCAGGCGGTCGACTTGTCGACGATCACGTTGCGGACCATCTCGGGGAACGGGATCTTCGGGTTCACCTGGAAGGCGACGTGGCCGGTGATCGCCTGGATGACCGGATCGAACACGGGCAGGTCGCGCATCGGCCCCTCGAGGCCGTAGCCGCTGACCGACACCGTGATGAGCCGGGGGTTGGCGGCCCGGAGTTCGTCGGGGTCGAGGCCCATGCGCGAAACCACGCCAGGCCGGAAGTTCTGGAGCATCACGTCGGCGTCCGAGAGGAGTCTGCGGGCGACGTCGATGCCCTCCGGCCCGGTGAGGTCGAGGCTGATCGACCGCTTGCCGCGGTTGAGCGAGGCCGTGACGGCGGCGATCCCTCCCTTCGAGAACGACGGGAACCCCCGCATCTGGTCGCCGAGACCCGGTGGTTCGATCTTGACGACGTCGGCACCCTGGTCGGCCAGTTGCGCCGTCGCAAAGGGCCCGGACGCCATCTGCGAGAGGTCGATGATGCGAATTCCGTCGAGCGGTCCTGCCATGGTGCTGTCCCCCTGTTGTCCCGGCCGGACCCTACTGAATCGCCTGTGCCCCCGCCCGAGCCGTAGAGTTCGCCCATGGGCGTGCCGCTGACCGCGATGGACGAGTACTTCGTCCATCAGATCCCCGAACCGCTGCCGAACGTCGCGGTGCACCACGACTTCTGGCGCGAGAGCCTCTTCTTCATCGCCCACCCCCGCGACGGGTTGGGCGACGTCCTCATCCTCACGATGGCGCACTTCCCGAAGGCCGAGCACATGGACGTGCTCCAGCTGGGTCGGGTCGGCGGCGCGATGACGGCGGCACGGCACGTCCGCGACTACGACGGTGACCCCCACACGCTCGTCGTGCCGCCGGCCACGATCGAGATCGTCGAGCCGTACCAGGAGGTGCGTCTCCGCGTCGACGAACACCCCGACGCGCCGGTCACGCTGGATCTGACGTTCACGGCCCGGACCAGGGAGAACGGCTACCGCCGCGGCACGATGAGGGCCGGTCACGAGATCATCTGGGATCAGAGCCACATGATCCAGAGCGGCGTCTACAACGGCTCCTACACCCACGAGGGCACGACCTACGAGGTGCGCGACTGGTGGGGCCAACGGGATCACTCGTGGGGCATCCGCGACCATGCCCGCTGCCCACTGTGGATGTGGTTCGCCATCCAGTTCGACGAGGGGATGCTCGGCATCTGGAACTGGGAGTATCCCAACGGTGCGCGTGTCTACACCGACGGCTGCTTCGCACCGGCCGACATGGGCGAGCCGGTCCCGGTCGTCGACTTCCGCTACGACCTGCACTGGACCGACGAGGCCGGCAACGAGGTCTCCTACGAACGCGACGGTGAGCAGGTGCGAGGCATCGCGGGGACGTCGTGGTTCACGCTCGAGGGCGGACGGGTCATCGAGGTCCAGACCGAAGGTCGGTGGGCGCAGCGCTACGGGCCGGTCGGCGGTGGGCTGATGGAGACCGAGGTGCG
The DNA here is from genome assembly GCA_040263275.1 of Acidimicrobiales bacterium. GTDB lineage: Bacteria > Actinomycetota > Acidimicrobiia > Acidimicrobiales > Aldehydirespiratoraceae > JAJRXC01. The sequence goes on along the minus strand of JBDQKM010000059.1, from coordinate 6,546 downwards.
CACCACCGACGGATGGACGGGCACGGCGATCTACGAGGTCACGGGCGCCCACCATCACCACTGGTTCCCGGTCGCCCGAGGCGAGAACCTGCCACCCGGAGCTTCGACATGAAGCTGGGCATCCATCTTCCCCAGTTCGGTCGGGCGGCGGGGCCCGACGCGATCTCGACGGTGGCCCGACGGGCCGAGGCGCTCGGGTTCTCCGACGTGTGGGTCAGCGATCACATCGTTCGCCCGGTGGCGCAGTCGTATCCGTCGGCCTACCTCTACGAGCCGTTGCTCACGCTCGGCTGGGCGGCGGCGGTGACCGAGCGCGTCGGGCTCGGCACCAGCGTGATGGTCGTGCCGCAGTATCACCCCCTCCAGCTCGCGAACGCGCTGGCAACGCTCGATCAGCTCTCGGAGGGTCGGGTGATCCTCGGCGCCGGGGTCGGCTGGTCGGAAGCCGAGTTCGACGCACTCGGCCAGCCGTTCGGCAACCGGGGGAAGCGACTCGACGAGGCGATCGCGATCATGCGGGCGGTGTGGGAGTCCGACCCGGTCGCCCATGCCGGCGACCACTATCGGTTCGACGAACTGAAGCTGCAACCGAAACCGGCGCATCGGATCCCGATCTGGATCGGCGGTGGCAGCGAGGCGACGTTCCGTCGGGCGATCGCTGACGGTGACGGCTTCCATGCGATCAGTACCGAACCTGCCGACCTCGCGCCGATCGTGGCGCGCTTGCGGGCAGAGCGCCCCGACGACGACTTCGTGATCTCCTACCGCACCGGGTGGGATCCGCAGGGTATGGACCCTGGGCTGATCGCCGAGGAGGCCTCGGCCTATGCCGAGGCCGGCGTGCAGCACGTGGTGTCTGCGCCGTGGCGCGAGTCGGCCGACGACTGGATCCGGTCGATGGAGATGCTCGTGGAGATCGTGGCCCCGGAGGCCTGAACACTCCACGAATGACAGATCCTCGGACTCGAGTACGTGCGCCAGTCGGATCAGTTCCGGCTCGATGTCGGCCGGATGGTCGCCGCGTTGCCCAAGGACCGCGACCAGGTGATCCAGGCCTGGCACAGGCCCAACTGACACCGCCTGCCTGCGTCGATCGCGGGCGGTCTAGCGTGGGGGCATGACGGCGGCGACCGAACCGGCGCGGCCGCGATGGCGACTGTTGTGGACTCCCGTGGGACTGATGGTGGTGGCGTTGGCCGCCATGTGGGCGATCGAGATCGTCGACACCGTCGCGCTCGACAGTGAACTCCAGCGCAACGGCATCCAACCCCGTCGTCGGTCCGGTATCGACGGCATCCTCTGGACGCCGTTCCTGCATGCCGACTACGGCCACATCGCGTCGAACTCGATTCCCATGCTGGTGCTCGGCGGGCTCGTTGCGGCGCGGGGAATGCGCTATTGGGCAGGGGTCACCCTCACGGCGGCTGCGGTCGGTGGTGCGTTGACCTGGCTCCTCGGTGGCGACGGCAACCACATCGGGGCGAGCGGGGTCGTGTTCGGCTACTTCGGCGCGATCCTCGGTGCGGCGATCTTCGAACGTCGGATCCGGGCGTTCGGTGCCGCGCTGATCGCCCTCGGGTTCTACAGCAGCCTGATCGCGGGCCTGGTGCCGCAGGACTTCGTCTCGTGGGAGGGCCACCTCTTCGGGATGGCGGCGGGCGTCATCGCGGCCAAGGCGATGGCCGAGCCGAGACTGACGCCGACCGAGTATCCCGACGATCCCGAGCCGTGGGAGCTCGACGAGCCCTGGCTCGCCTGATTCTCGGGATCGCTATGCTCCGGCCGGGGGTTACAGATGGGCGACGGGCTGAGTTTCGAGATCCACGGCATCTGTGACGAACGGCTCGCGCCGACGGCGCCAGAACTTCGATGCGCTTGGCGATGATGACGGTCTCGCCGTGGATGTCGCCGTCCTCGCTCAACACTTCGCCGGTGTGGAGACCGATGCGCATGGCCACGCTCTCGTCGAGCCCGCCGCGACGCAGGCGCCCCATCTCCACCTGGATCTCGCGGCTCGCCGCCACGGCGCGCCGGGCCGACGCGAACGCGGCCATCAGCCCGTCACCCATCTCCTTGATGAGCACGCCGCGCTGGTCGGCCACGATCTGGCGGGCCATCGATTCGACCTGACGGCCGACCTCACGGGCGGCGTCGTCGCCGAGGGTCTGGTTCAACCGCGTGGACTCGACCAGGTCGGTGAACAGGACCGTGACGGTGCCCTCGGGAATCTCCTGGTCACTCATCGTGAGCCGTTGCGGTCGCTGAACACGGACGAACCCTAGATCGTGGGGTCGTGCGGCGGCAGTTGACCGTGTTCAGTTGGAGGCCTCTCAGCTCGTCGTCGCGTTGTCGTAGGCCTCCCACATCCGGCACGGCTGGCTGCGGGTGTTCTCACAGTCGGGCAGACCGTCGGGTACCTCGACACCCGACACGAACGGCAACGCGAGCGTCGATGCCGACGGGTCGACACGGATCGCCGACCCGTCGTGGGGCAGCACGTCGAAGGCCCACAGGTTCCGGTTGCCGCCCGGGCTGTCGACGATCAGGCGCAGCGTCGAACCGGCCCGGAACACGTGGCCGGCGGGGAAGATCCCCACATCGACCTGCGTGTACTCGCCCGCCGGCAGCGGCTCGTTGTCGTCCTCGGTGTAGAGGTGCCACGGGAGCGTCTCGGTCGTCTCGGACTCGTCGAGCGCCCGGTGCGACGCCCGCAACCACCCCGACTGCACGAACATCTCGTAGCCGTCGGGGCGCACCTCGGTGATCGTCACCTGGAGGTCGGCGTCGGCTTCGTCGGCCTGCACGCTCAGCGACACGCGCCCCGACCCCGCGAGCAGCAGGTCCTCGGTGAAGGGCTCGGTCTCGAACACGACAGCCTCGCCGTCGTCGAGCAACTCCCACTCGAGGTTCTCGAACTCGTCACCGTCGTCGTCGGCAGCCTTTGTGAGCTCCTGCGAGCGCTCGACGTCGACCACGAACTCGGCGATCTCCTCGCCGCCGGTGAGGTCACCGAGCTGCCAGGTCAGCACATCGGCCTCCGAGGGCGGCCAGGTCTCGAACTGCACCGACCCGCGGGGCACCGGCGCGCCGAGGGCGACCGGGTTCGAGCCGTTCTCGAGGAACACCGTGAACGGCACCTCGCTCTCGAGCGTCGCCCGCGCCTCCTCGAGGGTCGTGAAGCGGTCGGGCGTCAGCTGGATCCCGGCCACGCCGAACACCTCCTCGTACAGGGCGGGCGCACCGAGACGGATCAGCGGGTTGACCGACGGAACCCTCTCGGCGACGTAGACCTCGAGCAACTCCACTGCCGCGAACAGACTCTCCGGGCCGAGGGAGTCGGCGTGGGCGCCGTTGTAGAGATGCACTTTGAAGACCGGGGCACCGGTGAAGTCGTCGAGCATCGTCGGGAACCGTCCGCCCGTCTGCTCGTCCTGCCAGGCACCGGCCAGGAAGGTGGGCACGTTGATCCGATCGACGAACGTGCGAGGCGACAGCGGGTCGCCCTGCTCGTCGGTCCAGAAGGCGGAGGCCGCGGCCGCCTCGGTCAGATCCCGATTCTGGCTTCGCAGGAGCTGGTTGGCGTCGCAGACCTCGTCGCCGTCCTCGTCGATTCGCTGGTTCACCCAGCCGGACCCGTAGGCGTCGTTCGCGCCCTGACGGCTCTCACCCCAGCTCTTCGCGAATCCGTTGTTGTAGATGCCCCCGGGCCACACGACCGAGCGGTAGGAATCCTCGATGACCGAGATGGGGGTGATCGCGGCCAGGCTCGGCGGCTGCGTCTGGGCGACGAAGAGCTGACTGATGCCCGAGTAGCTGATGCCCACCATGCCGACGTGGTTCTCGTAGACCCAGTCCTGGGCGGCGATCGCCTCGATGACGTCGTAGCCGTCGAGCGACTGCATCGGCTCGAAGTAGTCGTAGGCACCGCCGGAACAGCCCGACCCGCGCATGTTCACGCCCACGGTCGCCCATCCCAGGAGGCCGTAGATGTTGATGGCCGGCTCGATCTCGTAGGGGCTCGACGGGTCGTAGCCCGAGTACTCGATCACGGTGGGGTACGGCCCGTCCTCGATCGGACCGGGGAGACGCACGGTCGCGCTGAGCAGCGTGCCGTCGCGCATCTCGATGTAGCCGAAACCCTCGCCGATCTCCTGGGCGGCGTAGAACGCCTGGTCGGGATGCTCGTCGAAACGCGGGACCACGAGTTCCCCACTCGCCGGGGCCGGGTCCGCGCCGAGGTCGAGGACTCGCCATCCCTCGCCGGGTTCGACATCGCGGAAGAGGAGGTTGCCGAGATCGTCGACGGTGCCCGCCTGCTCGGCACCCGGACCCCGAAGGGTCAGTTCGGTGCCGGGGGATGCGCCCGTGACCGTCACCTGGCCGGTGCTCGCCACGGTCGAGAAGTCGGCTGCGACCGTGGCGGTCGCCGCGTCGCCTGCCTCGGTGTCGCCGTCGTCGACGGGGTCGTCGCCGGCACCGTCGTCGATCGAGGGGGCGTCGTCGACGCCCTCGGGGTCACTCGACTCGTCGTCGTCGCCGCACGCCGCGGCGAGCATCGAGAGGGCCGCGAGGACGGCGAGCACGCGGGCGAGCACCGAACGGGGATGACGAGACGGGTGAGGCATGGGCGGCAGCGTAAGTTGACGGTGCCGCGACGTGCGAGTCGGACTACTCGAACAGGCCCTGGTTGGCCGCCGCCTCCTGGCGCAGCTGCTCGGCGTCGTAGTCGAGCAGGAACCCCGCCGACACGGCAGCGGTGGCCGCGGCGTCGAACGCGGCGACATAGCCCTCCGGCGACCCGTGCAGCTCGGCGAGACCCGTCGGCTCGATCGGGAAGGTCTGACCGAACAGCGCGCAGACGTCGAGCGACTCTTCGCTGTCGAGGTCGACGTCGGTCCAGGGGTCGCCCGTGGTCACCACGACCGGGACGTCGACCAGCGGGTTGCGCACGCCGCCGAGCGCGAAGCCGAGCTCGTCGCGGACGATCGCGACCGGGTCGGAATCGGTGGTCATGATCAGCTCGCCCGCCGGTGGCGCCGTGCCCTCGTCGACCCATTCGACGAGACGGCGCAACGCCGCCTGGACGCCCTCGTGGTGAGGACCGGTGTTGATCGGGTCGGCACACCCGAGGAACGAGCCGACGGAGGCGTCGCGGGGTCCCCCCAGGATGGCCCGGATGACGTGGGCGTCGGCGTGGGCCGTGCCGGCGAGCTCCCAGGTCCGGATGGAGTCGGTGTCGGGCTGGCGGGCGAGGTGGTAGCCGAGCACCGTGAGATCGGTCTCGGCCTGCACCATGAACACCGGTTCGTCGAGGTCGGTGCGGATCCGCACCCCGCGATCGACGAACGACGTGTCGTCCCCGAACTCGCCGCCGAGCGGCGCCCCACCGGCGCCGCGGCTGTGGACCAGGAACGCGTCGAACACGTCGACCGTCGGATGGACGGCGTTGACGTAGGTGGTGAGGAATCCGGCCGACTGCGACTCGCCGAGCGCGAGCAGCGTTGTGGCCTCGAGCCCACCGAGCACACCACCCTCGTCGACCTCGAGCACGCGGCCGACGTGGGTGAAGATGTCGTAGGCGTAGGCATCGCCCGGGTGCACGAGCGTGCCGTATCGCTCGGGGTCGATGTTGACGAGTCCGCCGGTGTCGGCGCCGTCGGGGTCGGCGCCGGCCTCGGCCGCGGTCTCCTCGTCGACCTCGACCGTGAGGATCGGCTCGCCGCCGATCACCCCCAGGGCTTGCACGCTCACCGCCACGTAGCCGTGACCCGACGCGCCGATCTCCTCCGAGAGATACCCCCAGTCGGGCGACGACTCCACCGCCGAGACGTTGAGCCACTCGACGACGACGGTGCCGCTGAAGCGATCCGCGGGCGGACGTCGCACGAGGATGCGCGTCCGGAAGTCGGCCCGCCCGTCGGACTCGACGTCCCACAGCCCGTCGGCGCCGTGTTCGCCGACCGCGGCATACCGGATCGCCTCGCCGCCGATGAAGAACTCGTCCTCGACATAGCCCTCCGGCAGGGCGACGGCGGGCTGGGGAAGCACGGGCGGATTGGTCGAGCTGACCGGACCGGTCACCGTCGCCGTGGGTACGGGATCGACACGGTCATCGACGCCGTCGACGCCGTCTCCGACGGCGTCAGGGACCGTGGTCGATGGCGCGACGGTCGGCCCCGGTTCTGCGTCCGCCTCGTCGTCCGCACACGCGGCGGCGACGAGGCCGAGGGCGAGGACGAGCACGGGGACGTGTCGAGTGAGACCGAACATGAGGGGGGAGCTTCGCGCGCAGAGAACCACCGGACCCAAACGCCCTTCGTCTCGTTGCATCCGCGCGGGCATGTCGTGCCGTAGGGGTGTGCAGGAGGTTCTCCCCGACATGTTCCGACGCCCTGACCCGATCCCCGCCCCGCTCCGCACCAGCGACCTGGCCAGCGCCCTCCCGGCGCGCGAGCTGCGGCTCGTGGAACGCCGGGGCACCCTCGTGCCGCTCAGCGCGGGCCGTACTGCGATGCGCGAGGGCGAGGTCGGCCGCGAGTGCATGCT
>JBDQKM010000058.1:0-17696 GCA_040263275.1 Acidimicrobiales bacterium | reverse complement strand
GACGTCGTCCCAGCTGAACACGTCGACACCGTCGATCTGGAGGATCCGGTCGGTCTCCTCGAGACCACGGATCGTCGCCGCGCCCTCGTCGGTGAGGCGTCCGCCCAAGACGACCGTATCGACGAAGGTCTCGCCACCGCGGCGGTATCCGACCTCGACGTCCTGCGCACCCCGGGCGAACACCAGCTCGCCGAACTGACTGAAGTCGTCGATCTCGATGCCGTCGATGGTCAGGATCTCGTCGCCGACCTGCAGACCGAGGTCGGCGGCCGCGCTCTGGTCGCTGACGCTGGCGATCGTCCATTCACCCGAATCCGACTCCTGGCCCTGCCACACGAGGAAGGCGTAGATCAGCACGAGGGCCATCAGGAAGTGCATGAGCGAGCCGGCGGTGACCACCAGCAGCTTCCGCGGGAACGATTTGATGCGGTAGGCCCGGCTCTCGTCGCCCGGTTCGACCGGGTCGAGGTTGTTCATCCCGATGATGCGCACGTAGGCACCGGCGGGAATCAGCTTCACGCCGTATTCGGTCTCGCCCTTGTGGAACGACCAGATACGGGGCCCGAACCCGATGAAGAACTCGGTGACCTTCATGCCGGTGAGCTTGGCCGTGATGAAGTGGCCCATCTCGTGCATGAAGATCATGAAGATGATCATCGAGACGATGAAGGCCCAGCTCCAGCTGGCGAAGATGCCCAGTGCGAGCACCGCCAGCGCGAGCAGGATCAGGCCGGTGAAGTCGTTGGGCCGTTCTTCGGTCTCAGCGGCGGGGGGACCCACGTTGAGCGTCATGCGTGCACTCTCTGTTCGATCAGCTCAGCGGCGACGACGCGGGCTTCGCGGTCGACATCGAGAACAACGTCGACGTCGGTCGCATTTGTTCCCGGCCACACCTGCAGGCTCGCCTCGAGCACTTCGGGAATGTCGACCCAACGGATCCGCCCCTTGAGGAACTCGTCGACCGCGACCTCGTTGGCCGCGCTGATCCACGCCGGCGCCGTCTCACCGGCCCGACCCGCCTCGAAACACAGGCGAAGGCAGGGGAAGGCCTCGAGGTCCGGCGGTTGGAAGTCGAGTCGCGACATCTCGGTCCAATCGATCGCGCCGTACGGCATCTCCAATCGGTCGGGAAACGCCAACGCGTAGCCGATGCACAGACGCATGTCGGGCATCGAGAGCTGGGCGATGGTGGCCCCGTCGGTGTAGGTGACCATCGAGTGGACCACCGACTGCGGGTGCACCACGACGTCGATGTGGTCGTAGTCGACCCCGAACAGCTCGTGCGCCTCGATGACCTCGAGTCCCTTGTTCATGAGCGTGCTCGAGTCGATGGTGATCTTCGGTCCCATCGACCAGGTCGGATGGGCCAGCGCGTCCTCGACCGTCACCGACTCGAGGTCGTCTCGGGATCGCCCCCGGAACGGACCCCCGCTGGCCGTCAGCACGATCTCGGCCACCCGGTCGGCGGCGGTGATCTTGTCGGTGACCTCGTTGGCCCGCAGGCACTGGTGCACGGCACAGTGCTCGCTGTCGACCGGAATCAGGTCGCCGGCCGACGCGGCCCAGACCCGTTGCACCACCGGGCCGGCCGCGATGAGCGACTCCTTGTTGGCGAGGCCCAATCGCTTCCCGGCATCGAGGGCTGCGAGCGTCACTGGTAATCCGGCGAACCCGACCACTCCGTTGATGACCACGTCGCCGCTCGTTGCGGCGTGGGCCATCGCGTCGTCGCCGACGAGGAGATCGGTGCCGGCCGGCAGTCGGTCGGTCAGGTCGCGGGCCTGTGACTCGTCGGCCACCGCCACCACGTCGGGGCGGAACTCGTGGGCCTGCTCCACGACGAGGTCGACGGAGCGGGCCACCCCGAGCGCGGCGACGCGATACCGCTCCGGGTCGGCTCGAACGATCTCGAGCGTCTGCGTGCCGATGGAGCCCGAGGAACCGAGCACAGCGACCGACGTGGACATGAACGCGACGCTATCCGGCCGTCGGGGTCAGTCGGGGGTCGGGTTGTGGGCCGGGTCAGCCGGGAACGGTGACGTCCATGAGCACGGCGACGTAGTACGTCGCCGGGAGCACGAACAGGAGCCCGTCGAACCGATCGAGGAGTCCGCCGTGACCGGGCAGGATCGATCCCATGTCCTTGATGCCGAGATCACGCTTGATCTGCGACTCGGCGAGGTCGCCGATGGGTGCCGCCAGTGCGGCCACGATGCCCAGCAGCAGCGAGGCGCCGAAGCCACCTCCCCACACCTCGCCGGCGAACGGCGCCGGCTTCCCGAGAATGCCGATGATCACACCGACCGCCACCGCGACGACCATGCCGCCGACGAGACCTTCCATCGTCTTGTTGGGGCTGGCCGGCGACAGCGGGGTGCGTCCAATGGCCTTGCCGATCGCCAGTGCACCGACGTCGTAGCCGACCGTGACGAGCACGGCGGCGGTGAGCAGACCCGTGCCGATGTCGACTCCGCCGACCGTGGTGCCGAGCATCAGCGCAGCGAACGAGCCGAGCAGGCCGATGTGGATGATGCCGAGCAGCGTGGTGCCCAGTCCGCGCACCGCCGACTCGTTGCCGACACCCGTGAGGTACCAGAGCGAGCCGAAGATCAACGACAGGACGACGACCAGCACCATCGCCTGCTCCCCTCGCCAGTAGACGGCGAGCGGCATCATCACCGAGGCAGCGAGCCCGAGCAGGACGGCCGGCTGGTGGCCGGCGACGCGAACGGCGTTGAAGAACTCGACGGCGGCGAGACCGAGCGCGACGGTCACCACGGCGAGCGCAGCGGCCGGGCCGACGGTCATCGCAGCCAGGATCAGCGCCGCGAGCCCGACACCCACCATGATCGCGACCGGGAGATCCCGATCGCTCTCGCCACCGCCGCGGGTGGCGGTGAGCGCCGCGCCCAGCGACGGCTCGTCCGACTTCGAGGCCTTGCTGTCGTCGAAGGCGAAGAAGTCGTCGGCCGTGTCGGCCGCGTCGTCGACGAGTGGCTGCGCGGGCGGGAGTTCGGTCTCCTCGTCGGCCCAGCGCGGGGTGGACGACACATCGGCCCACCCGGCCATGTCGTCGTCGTTCGCCTCGGCCAACACCGGCTCGTCCGGCGGCGCGAACGTCACCGAATCGGCGGCACCGCCGACCTGCGGCACCGCACCGGTGGCCGGCTCGCTCCAGTGGGGCACGGCTGCGTCGTCGTCGTCGAAGGAGTCGTCGTCACCGAAGACCGAGCGCCCGGGGACGACGTCGTCGTCGATCGCGTCGGCGTCGGGGACGCGGAACTCCTCGTCACCGAATCCGCTGTTCTGATCAGTCATTGCTGCTCACCCATGCTGCTCACCCATCGCTGCTCACCCATCATCTCGCCCTTCCCTGGCTTGCCGGAGGTCAGACCTCCATCAACTCCTGCTCTTTTTGGGCCTGCGCCTCGTCGATCGCGGCGATTCGTGCGTCTTTCAGCGCGTCGAGTTGCGCCTCGGCTCGCTGGATGTCGTCGGAGGAGACTCCCCCGTCGTTCTCCAGATCGTCAAGATCCTTGCGCGCGGCACGTCGTACGGCGTTCACTCGCTGCTTCGCTTCTTCCGCCATGCCTCCCACCACACGGGCGAGATCGCGGCGACGTTCTTCGTTGAGCGGGGGGAAGGCCAATCGAATGATGTGACCGTCGTTGGACGGCGTGAGACCCATGTTGGCGTTGACGATCGCCCGCTCGATCGCATCGAGATTGGCCATGTCGTGTGGCGTCACCACCAACATGCGCGCCTCGGGCACCGAGAAGCTGGCCAGCTCCTGGAGCCGCATCTCCACGCCGTAGGCCTCAGCGGTCAGGCGCTCGAACAGGGCGGAACTCGCCCGGCCGGTGCGGATCGTCGAGAACTCCTGGCGGGCGTGGCTGACGGCCCCGTCCATCTTCTCGGCTGCATCTTCGAGCACCAGCTCGATCATCTCGCTCACGACGACCCCTTCTCGGCATCCTCGTCCATCGCATCGACGAGCGTACCGATTGCCTCTCCCTCGAGCAGGGACCGGAAGTTGCCCTCGCCCATGAGGTCGAAGACGATGATCGGCAGATCGTTGTCCATGCACAGCGTGATCGCGGTCGCGTCCATGACGTTGAGACCACGGTTCAGCACGTCGAGATAGCTCACGTGGTCGAGTTTGGTCGCGTTCGGGTCGAGGCGGGGGTCGGCCGTGTAGATGCCGTCAGTGCCACCGTGGGTGCCCTTGAGTACGGCGTCGGCCTCGATCTCCACTGCCCGCAGCGACGCCGCCGTGTCGGTGGTGAAGAACGGGTTGCCGGTGCCACCGGCGAAGATGACGATCCGACCCTTCTCGAGGTGTCGCGTCGCCTTGCGCCGGATGTAGGGCTCGGCCACCTGCGCCATGTGAATGGCGGACTGCACCCGAGTGGGCTGGCCCATCTGCTCGAGCGTGTCCTGCAGGGCCAAGCCGTTCATCACGGTGGCGAGCATGCCCATGTAGTCGGCCTGGGCACGGTCCATGCCCGCGCCGGAGCCCTGGATGCCACGCCAGATGTTGCCGCCACCCACGACGACGGCGATGTCGACGTCGAAGTGGTTGCGCGCGGCGACGATGTCTTCGGCAATGGAACGAACCGTCGGCCCGTCGATGCCGTGTTCCTGTGAGCCGGCGAAGGCCTCACCGGAGAGCTTCAGCAACACCCGACCCCAACGGGCAGGATGTGTTCCCCGGGAGGTCTGGTCGCCGTCGCTCACATCAGCCGCCGATCACGACCTGCACATAGCGGGTGATCGAACCGCCGCCGAGACTGTCCTTCACCGCGGTCTTGTCGCCGTGGAGGCCCTGCTCGAGAAGGACGCGCTCGCCCAGCCACCCGCGCATCCGTCCGTCGACGATCTTGTCCCAGGCCTGTTCGGGCTTGCCTTCGGCCTTGGTGATCTCGAGCAGCGACTCGCGCTCCCTGGCCACCTCCTCCTCCGGCACCTGGTCGGCGCTGAGGTAGAGGGGCTTGGCGAAGGCGATGTGGAGGGCGACCTGATGGAGGTCCTCCTGGCTGACGCCGGCCCCCTCGACGACCACGGCGTTGACACCGCGGCCGTCCTGCACGTGCACAGAGGTGTCGAGAATGCTGCCCTCTGCGGCCTCGATGCGCTCGACCGCACCGACGTCGATGTTCTCTTTGATCGTGACCTTCAGGTCTTCGATCGCGGTGGCGTGGGCCTCGACGGCACCGGGACCATCGGCGAGCACGGCGTCGGCGAGCGACTGTGCGAGCCCGGTGACGGCCTCGTTCTTGGCCGAGAAGTCGGTCTCGGTCTTGATCTGCACGAGGGCGGCGGTGTTGCAATCGACCGCAAGAGCGATCGTGCCCTCGTTGTTCTCACGATCGCCTCGATCAGCGGCCTTGGCCAGGCCCTTCTCACGAAGCAGCTGTGTGGCAGCTTCCATGTCGCCGTCGGTCTCGGTGAGCGCCTTCTTGGCGTCCATCATTCCGGCGCCCGTTGCGTCGCGCAGGGCTTTGACGTCCTTGGCGGAAATCGACATCTCGGTGTTCCTCGGTTGTTGCGTGGTTGCGTATCTGGCGGGTTGTGGGTCCGCGGCCGGTCAGGCCTCGGGCGTCCCTTCGTCACCGGCCTGCGGGAGAGATTCTTCCACAGGTGCCGGGGCCGCTTCTGCGGCTTCCTCGGCGGGGGCGGCTTCCTCGGCGGGAGCCGCTGCCTCGGCGGGAGCAGCGTCCTTGGCCGCGGCGACTCGGGCTTCGCGTTCCGCGGCCTGGGCAGTGGCTTCGGCTCGGGCCTGCTCCTGCTGGGCGGCGACCTCGGCCTCTTCGAGGGCGTTGCGCTGGGCGCCGGCCTCACCGGTCTTCTCCTGCTTCTTGGAGCGGATGAAGCGCCCTTCCTGCACGGCATCGGAGATGACGCGGCACATGAGCTGGCCGGCACGGATCGCGTCGTCGTTGCCGGGGATGGCGTAGTCGACGAGGTCGGGATCACAGTTGGTGTCGACCACGGCAACGATCGGCACGCCGATCTTGCGAGCCTCGGTGACGGCGATGTGTTCCTTCTTGGTGTCGAGCACGAAGATCGCGTCGGGCAGCTTCTCCATGTCGCGGATGCCGCCGAGGTTGCGCTCGAGCTTCACGAGCTCACGGTTGATGAGCAGCGCTTCCTTCTTGGGCATGGCCTCGAACTCGCCCGAGTCGCGCATGCGGGCGTAGTCCTTCATCTTGCCGACGCGCTTCGAGATGGTCTGGAAGTTGGTCAGCATGCCGCCGAGCCAACGCTCGTTGATGTAGGGCATGTTGCAGCGCTCGGCGTAGGACTGGATGGAGTCCTGGGCCTGCTTCTTGGTGCCGATGAACAGCACGGTGCCACCGTTGGCGACGAGGTCACGCACGAAGACGTAGGACGTCTCGAGGTGGTTGAGCGTCTGGTGGAGATCCACGATGTGGATACCGGACCGCTCGCCGTGGATGAACCGCTTCATCTTCGGGTTCCAGCGGCGGGTCTGGTGGCCGAAGTGAACGCCGGCCTCCAACAACTGCTTCATGGAGATGACTGCCATGGTGGTCTTCTTTCCCGGTTGCGTGTTCGTGCGGGACGCCGAGGCGACCGGGTGTTGCACGAACCCAGTGATTCCGTCGATCCCGAGGTGGGGTCGTCCGGGGCCCTGAAGGGCCGTCGAGGAGTGTATCGGGCCGAATCGGATCGACACGGTGCGGGATCAGACGCACACGAGTGCGGGCCTCGCCGAACAGCGAGGCCGGATCGACATACGCACCACGCACCCGCGTCGTGAAGTGGAACGGTCCGGCCGTCGTGGCCACGAGGTCACCCCGGTCGACCCGAGTGCCCGGCCGCACCAGGATCCGGCCGACGTAGCCGTAGGTGACCCGCAGTCCACCCGGGTGGTCGACGCTCACGAAGAGGGCTCCGGCCACCGGCCCGGCGAACGCGACCACCCCCGATCCTGCGGCCACGACGGGTTCGCCGTCGCCGGTGTCGTACTCGATGCCGCGGTTGCCCGGCCCGTACGGACCGTCGGGCAGACGGAACGGGTCGAGGATCGGCGCACTGGTGGGCGGAGACAGGACCTCGGCTGCGGCCGTCCCGGCCGGCTGCACCAGGCTGACGACGGCGACCAACACCGCCGCCACGACGGATCTGACGATTGACATGACACTCCCCTTGGAGGCTCTCGGGGAAGTGCAGTGGCAGCCGTGAGGGCTGCGAAGAACGCGCTAGACGGGTTCGCGCTCGGTCGCCGTGATCCGCGACCGGAGCTGGAGAACGGCCTTGGTGTGGATCTGGCAGACCCGACTCTCGGTCACGCCCAGCACACGACCGATCTCGGCGAGGGTCAACCCCTCGTAGTAGTAGAGCGTGAGGACGATCTTCTCGCGCTCCGGCATGCGGTTGATCGATTCGGCCAGGATCTGGCGCATCTCCTCGACCTCGTAGACGCCCATGGGGCCATCGCCCGAGTCGGCCACGGTGTCGCCGAGGGTGACCGATTCGCCTCGCTCGCCGCCCGACAGCATCTCGTCGAGAGCGGCGACGCCGACGAAGGAGATCTGACTGAGCGTGGTCTGGAGCTGCTGCGGGGTGACGCCCATCTCGTCGGCGACCTCGTCGTCGGTGGGCGCGCGGTGGTGTTCGGCTTCGAGCTTGCCCATGGCCCGCTCGAGCGTGCGGGCTTTGGACCGCACCGAACGCGGGACCCAGTCGATCGAGCGAAGCTCGTCGAGGATGGCGCCCTTGATGCGGGCGATCGCGTAGGTCTCGAACTTGTAGCCGCGCGCCGGATCGAACTTCTCGATGGCGTCGATCAGCCCGAAAACCCCGAAGCTGACGAGATCGGACTGCTCGACGTTGCGAGGGAGCCCGACGCCGACCCGGCCGGCCACGTACTTGACCAACGGCGAATACTGGATGATGAGCTTGTCACGGAGATCCTGGGCGCGCGTGCGCTTGTAATCGGCCCACAGGCGTTCGGTCTCGGAGGCGTCGTCGCTCACAGCAAAGTCCTAGGCGCGGGGATGGGTCGATCGGTGGACCTCGCGAAGTCGCTCGCGACTCACCCGGGTGTAGATCTGAGTGGTGGCGAGATCCGCGTGGCCCAACAATTCCTGCACAGCACGCAAATCGGCACCTCCGTCCAAAAGATGAGTGGCAAAGGTGTGACGAAGTGCATGCGGATGGGTCGGCGTGGGCGAGCGACGGTCGATCAGGCGCCGCACATCGCGAGGCGAGAGGGCACGGCCCCGCTGGTTGAGGAACACGCGGTCGTCGGGCGTCGACTCGGTCACGAGTGCCGGGCGACCGTCGGCGATCCAGGCAGCGAGGGCTTCAGCCGCCGGTTCGGAGATGGGGACCCGGCGTTGCTTGTCGCCCTTTCCCCAGACCGAGATGGTGCCGGCGGGCCCGGAGAGGTCTTCTCGTCGGAGCCCACACAGCTCGCTGACCCGCAGTCCGCTGCCGTAGAGCAACTCGACGACGGCTCGGTCACGCAGCTCGATCTCGGCCCGATCCTCACTCCGGGGGCCTCCTTCGACGAGCCCGTCGAGTTCGGCCGCGCTCAGCACCCGCGGCAGGGTGGCCGTGCCTCGGGGCGCCGACAGCGCGGCGCTCGGGTCGTGGTCGATCCGTCCGCTGCGCTGCGCCCAGTGGAAGTAGCGGCGCAGAACCGAAGCCTTGCGGGCGATCGTGCGTCGGGCATAGCCGTCGCGATCGAGTTGGGCGAGATAGCCGCGCAGATCGCGGCGGGTCACGGCGCCCGGACCCTCGCGACCACGGTCGTCGAGCCATGCCGACGCCGCACCTGCGTCGCGCCGGTAGACCGAGCGGGTCGACGCCGCGACACGCGTGAGCGAGCCCAGCCATGTGTCGATCTCCCAGCGGTCCATGACAGGGACCCTACCGAACCACTCACCGCAGTTCTGACCACCACACCCCGCGCGATCGGTCACGTTCGCCGAACTCTGGCGCCGTCGTAGACCACCAAGCCGGCCAACTCGAGCTCGGCGAGAACAGCGAAGACCTCCGCCGCACCCAGCCCCGACCGAGCGGCCAACTCGTCGATCGAGGTCGGCCCGTCGTCGACCGCGTCGAGCACGACCGCCGCCGCTCCGTCGACGCGGGCGGTCGCCTCAGGGCCGTGTCGTCGATCCGCCGCGCCACACGTGTCGAGACCGAGCGCAGTGGTGACATCGTCGACGCCGAGGACCGGCGCGCAGCCATCGGCCCGCAGGCGGTTGGCTCCCTCGGCGGCGCCGTTGCGCAACGAACCCGGTACGGCCATGACGTCGACACCGCGGCGAACCGCCTCGTCGACGGTGAGCATCGAGCCACCGGACGCGCGGGATTCGACCACGACCACGAGGTCCACGAGGGCCGCGATCAGACGATTGCGGGCCGGGAATCGCCATGGCTCGGGCCGGGCTCCGAGCGGGGCTTCGCTGATCACGGCGCCCCGGTCGGCGACCTCGTGCCACAGATCGGCGTTGGCGCGTGGGTAGGGCACGTCGCAACCGCTCCCGACCACGGCGACCGGGGGCGTGGCCGCTGCGAGCAGGGCGCCCCGGTGGGCCGCTGCGTCGATCCCGAGCGCGAGGCCGGAGACGACCACCACGCCTCGAGCGGCCAGCTCCGCCCCCAGCTCACGAGCGACCTCCCGGCCGATCGCCGATGCCCGTCGCGTGCCGACCACGGCGACATGCGGCAACGAAGGCTCGGGCAAGGTGCCTCGCCGGAAGGCGACGGGGGCCGGATCGATGTCGCGAACGAATCGCGGCGGATGTGCGCCGTCGTGCCAGGTCGTGGCCGTCACGCCGACCCGCTCGAGGGTCTCCCGCAACGCACCCGGGTCGATCTCTGCGGCTGCCCGCGCCCACTCCCGACGCACCGACGACGGCGCAACGGCAGAGTCGACCCGACTCGCGAGGACCCGCTGCCAGGCTCGCTCGGCGTCGTCGTCGGCCAACAGCCGACCGAGCCTGGCGGCGCCGGCGCCGGGGAGCGCAGCCAACGCGGCCGTGAATTCACCCCCTGCAGTCATCGGAGCCTCCCATCGGCGGTCGCGCTCGCATCCCGATGGCGCCGGCGATGTCGCTGGCGCGAATTTGCGTTGCGCCTCCCGCGAGGTCAGCGATGGTGCGGGCAACGGCACGGACGCGCATCGCCCCGCGTCCGCTGAGGACTCCCGCACTGATCGCCGCATGCAGGATCTCGACAGCGTCGGGCTCGAGCGGCGCGACCATGTCGAGCTGTCGACGGTTGAGCTCGGCGTTGCACGACACGCCGCGCTCCTGCGCCAGAGCTCGGACGGCGGCCACCCGCGTGGCCACCGACGCGGTGTCCTCCCCCGGTCGATCGTCGAGGAGCGCCAGCGGCGAGGGCCGATCGACATGGACCATGATGTCGAGCCGGTCGAGCAGTGGACCAGAGACGCGTGAGGCGTATCTCGAACGGGACGTGGGGTTGCACCGGCAGTTGAGCGAGCCGCCCTCGCCGCACGGGCAGGGGTTCATCGCGGCAACCAGCAGCACCCGGGCCGGATGCTCACGGGTGCCGCCCGAGCGAGCGATGCGCACGACACCTTCCTCCAGGGGCTGGCGGAGGGCATCGAGGACCGACGGCGCGAACTCACCCAGTTCGTCGAGGAAGAGCACGCCATCGCTCGCCACGCTCACCTCCCCCGGGCGGGATTGCCCCGAGCCGCCGCCGACGAGCGCGGCCATCGACGCCGAATGGTGGGGCGCCCGGAACGGCGGGCGGCGCACCAGCCCCGATGCCGGGAGGGGCAGTCCGGCGGCGCTGTGGATCCGGGTGACGCGGCGGGCGGCCTCGAGGTCGAGCTCGGGGAGCAGGCCCGGCAATCGGCGGGCGAGCATCGTCTTGCCCGCCCCCGGCGGGCCGACGAGGAGGAGGTGGTGCCCCCCGGCTGCTGCGACGAGCAACGCCTCACGAGCGCCCTCCTGCCCTCGCACATCGGCCAGGTCGGGGCCTTCCTCGACGGGCTCGGGGTCGAAGGCCAGGTCGACCTGGGGCCACGGGAGCCCGTCGGCCAGGGCGTCGACGGCATCGCGTAGCCGGCGAACGGGCCGGGCCCGCTCGCCGAGGCCGAGCATGGCCACACGCGCGTCGGCCGCGGCGACGACCACCCGCGGCTCGTCGAACACGTCGACGAGCGGGAGAACGCCGCGGACCGGACGGACCGAACCATCGAGGCCGAGCTCACCGACCGCCGCGACACCGATGAGTTGCTCGACCGCGATCTGCCCCGTGGCCCCAAGGATCCCCAACGCGACCGCCAGGTCGAGGCCCGCGCCGACCTTGCGCAGACCCCCCGGGGCGAGGTTGACCGTGACCCGCCGCAGCGGCCACTCGAGGCCGCTGGACTCGATCGCCGCCCGAACCCGATCTCGAGCCTCGCGACACGAAGCATCGGGCAGACCGACGATGGTAAACGCCGGTAGACCATTGGCGACATGGACTTCGACCGACACGCGGACGCCGTCGAGTCCGTCGAGGGTGGACGAGGGGATGGTGGCGAGCAAGGGGACCTCCGTTGCCATTCCGGAGGTCGCCTTTCGCAGACGACGAGCGTGGTTCGACCCTATCGATCGGATGTGACAGCGCCGCGCCGGTGGCGGCCCGGCGAACCGTCAGCCCAGGACTTCCCGGGTGTAGCGCACCACCGCGTCGATCTCGTCGTCGCTCAAGGTGCCGCCGAAGCTCGGCATGTTGCGCCGCCCTTCGGCCACGACGAGCGCCTGGTCGGCCGGGTCGGGGTAGGTGTCCTCGACCGAGCCCGCCAGGCGGGGGCCGGTGCCTCCCCCACCCGAGGACCCGTGGCAGTTGCTGCATCGCGAGGCATAGACGTCGCGGCCGAGCGACAGCACCGGATCGGGCTGCCCGTCGGGACCGAGCGGCACCTCCGGCGCGTCGGCCGCACACCCGGCGAGGCCGAGGGCAGCGACCAGGAGCAGGGCGAGAACGGCGCGGCGCAGGGTGGCGGTCTCCATTCGGCCGACGATACTGACCGGATGGGAATGGACCCCACCCGGCCGCATCGACGACGGCCGACCGATCTGCTCTTCGTGGGCGCGGCGGGGCTCGTCGCCGTCCTGCTCGTGCTCTGGGCGTTCTTCGGCTGATGGACGACCCCGAGGCCTACGGCGACGTCGAGGTCCGATTCCTCCAGCCCTACCAGGCCACCAAGTCGTATGCATGCCCGAACTGCAATCGGGAGATTCCCCCGGGGACGGGGCACTATGCCATCGTTCCCGTGGACGCACCCGATCTCCGCCGCCACTGGCACCGGGGGTGCTGGGACGGCCGCAAGACCCGCAGGAAGCGACGATGACAGGAGCCCGCCGTGGCCAGTGAAGCACTCGAGACCACCATCGCGATGTTGCGCGAACTCACCCTCTTGACCGGCGACCCGGTCGCCGACCGCGAGATGATCAGCACCAGCACCGAGATGCCCGAGGGGATCCCCCACGAGATGGTCACCGTGGCGGATCGCGCCGCAGCGTGGATCACGGACGGGGCGAGAGAGGATGCGGCCATCCTGTATCTCCACGGCGGCGGCTACGTGCTGGGAGGGATCGGCACCCACGGTGGCCTCGGGGCCCGACTGTCGGCGGCCACGGGGCTGTCGGTGCTGGTCCTCGACTAACGCCTGGCGCCGGAGCACACCTACCCCGCCGCTCTCGACGACGCGCTGGCCGGCATCACCTGGCTCGGCGACCGCGGGATCGATCCGGCCCGGGTCGTGGTCGCCGGTGACTCCGCCGGTGGCGGTCTCACCCTGGCCACGCTGGCCGCGTTGCGCGATCGGGGGACGACAGTCGCCGCGGGTGTGGCCCTCTCGCCCTGGGCCGACCTGACCTGCACCAACCCCAGCTTCGACACCCGCGCCGACGTCGACCCGCTCGTCGCCCCCGGCCCGCTGCGTGCATACGCCGAGGCCTACGCCGGCGGCGTCGCCCTCGACGACCCAGGGCTCTCGCCCGGGCGGGGCGACCTGTCCGGCCTTCCCCCGGTGCTCATCCAGGTCGGCGGCAACGAGATCCTGTTCGACGACAGCGTGCGCACGGCCGAGGCCATCGAGGCCGCCGGCGGACGGGTGGAGCTGCAGCGCTGGGACGAAGCCGTGCACGTCTTCCAGATGTTCGACACGCCGGAATCGGACGAGGCCATCGACGAGATCGCCTCGTTCGTGGGCGGACTCGTCTGAGCGTCAGAACGCGCCTTCGACCACCCGGATCCGGCCGGCCGTCACGGCGGCCACATCGAAACGCACCCGGCCGCGACGGTCGTGGGCATCGAGCCACGACACTGCGGTACGCCGCAGGAACCGTTGCTTGCGGGGGCCGACGGCCTCGACGCCGTCGCCGAATCGCGACGACGACCGGGTCTTCACCTCGCAGAAGACGATCTCATCGCCGCGGGCGAGCACCAGATCGAGCTCTCCACCCCGGACGCGCCAGTTGCGATCGAGCAGCTCGTAGCCGGCCGCTTCGTAGTGCCGGGCGACCCGCGTCTCGCCCCACTCACCCAATGCCACTCTCGATCGGTCCATGGACCGACCCTACGAATGGACTGTGACACCGGCGCCGGATGGCGCCGGACGACTCACCAGTCGCGCTTTTCCTTGACCTTGGCAGCCTTGCCGACACGATCGCGCAGGTAGTAGAGCTTGGCGCGACGAACGTCGCCTCGACTCACCCGCTCGACCTTCTCGACGATGGGCGTGTGCAGGGGGAAGGTCCGCTCGACACCGACGCCGAAGCTGAGCTTGCGGACGGTGTAGGACTCACGGACACCCGCGCCCTGGCGACGGATGACGACGCCCTCGAACACCTGGGTGCGCTCGCGGTTGCCCTCGATGACCCGGACATGGACCTTGAGGGTGTCGCCGGCGTCGAAGTCGGGGATGTCGTCCCGGAGGCTCAGATTGTCGACGAGATCGGTGGGCTGCATCGCAGGCTCCGCAAATGAGAGAGGGTGAGAACAAGGCGGCGCCAGGCGCCATGACGACCGATCGAAGGACCAGGGCCGACGATCGAGTTTAGGGGCACCGCTGCCAGACGCCACCCCCCGAATCGACTAGGCGTCGAACTCCTCGAGAAGGCGCTGCTCGTCGGGCGAGATGCCCCCGCGAGCATCGATGAGGTCGGGCCGTCGGTCGAGCGTCCGTCGCAGTGCCTGCGCACGACGCCAGCGAGCCACCTTCCCGTGATCTCCGCTGCGGAGCACGTCGGGCACGGTCCATCCACGGAAGTCCGCAGGTCGGGTGTAGTGGGGATACTCGAGCAGGCCGTCAGCGAACGACTCGTCGTCGGTCGACGTGGCATTGCCGAGGACTCCGGGCACGAGTCGGCCCACCGCCTCGATGATCACGAGCGCGGCCACCTCTCCCCCGGCGAGCACCACGTCGCCGATCGAGACCTCTCCATCGATCAGATGCTCGCGAACCCGCTCGTCGACGCCTTCGTAGCGACCGCAGAGCAGGGAGAATCCACCGGACTCGGCGAGCTCTCGAGCCATCGCCTGGTCGAACGTGCGACCCGCCGGCGAGAGGTAGAGCAGCGGTCTCGGTGGATCGACGGCCTCGACCGCACCGAAGAGCGGTTCGGGCATCATGACCATCCCGGCGCCTCCGCCGAACGGCGCGTCGTCGACGGTGGCGTGGACGTCGGTCGTCGTGGCGCGGAGGTCGTGGACCCTGATGTCGAGATGCCCGTTGCGACGGCCTCGCCCGATGACGGACTCGCCGGCGGCCGCGTCGACCATCTCCGGGAAGATCGAGAAGACGTCGATCCGCAGGGTCATCCGTCGTCCCCGCCGTCGCCGGGATCGTCGTCGAGGGTGAACAGCCCATCGGGCACATCGACGTCGATTCGCTCACCCGGCACGAGCGACACGACGAACTGCACTGGCACCAGCGCCCCCGAGTCGAGCTCGAGGATGTCGCTGGCCGGGTTGTCGAGCACCTGGACGACTCGTCCTCGCTCGACGTCGCCGTCGACGACCATCGCCCCGATGAGCTCGTGGACCCACAATTCGTCGGGATCCTCGATCGGTTCGGCCAGCAGCACAGTGTCCCGCAGGGCTTCCGCAGTGTCGCGGTCGCCGCACTCGGCGAACGTGACGATGTAGCCCGACTTGTGCGGACGCGACGACGCGACGGTGAGCACGCCGTCGGCCGTGTGGAGCACGGCTCCCTTGGCGACGCGCTCGGTGCGGTTGCTGGTCAGCAACACGTTGACGTCGCCGCGCACTCCGTGCGGGCGGGTGATACGTCCGACTTCGAGCATCGGACGGAGGGGCGAACTCAGTCGACGAACTCGACGTCGATACTGATGTCGTCCTCGTGGCCCGCGGCGCGCACGACGGTGCGGATGGCGCTGGCCACCCGACCACGCTTCCCGATGACCCGGCCCATGTCGCCGTCGCCGACGGTGACATCGAGGCGATAGCCCCCGTCACGGTCGGAGAGCTCGACACTCACGGCGTCGGGGTTGTCGACGATCTGCTTGACGACGTACTCACAGACGGCCTGCGCGGCTTCGCTCGACATCAGGAGTCCTCGTTGCTTTCGCCGGCATCCGCCGGATCCGCGTCGGTCGCGTCGTTCTCGGCAGGAGCTTCCTCAGCCGGAGCCGCGGCAGCCTCGGCGGCCTCGGCTTCCTTCTCGAGCTGCTTCTTGCTCTTCTTCGCAGCCGGGGCGGGCACCGCAGCGTCGACGGTCTCGCCGGTCGCTTCGGTCCATGCACCGGAGATCTTCAGGAGCTTCTCGACCCGCTCGGTGGGCTGTGCACCGTGCTGGAGCCAGTGGACGGCCCGCTCGTTGTCGATCTTGATGACCGACGGATCCTGACGCGGCTCGTAGGTGCCGATGATCTCGATGAAGCGCCCGTTGCGGGGCGAGCGTGAATCGGCGGCGACGACGCGGTAGGTGGGCTGCTTCTTCTTGCCCATCCGCATGAGGCGGAGCTTGACGGCCATGAGTGGTGTTCTTTCTGGAGAGAGGGGAACTGCGCGGCGAGTCGGGGCCGGGCAACCCGACAATTCAATCTGGGGACGGGTTTGTTCACAACCCGGCGGGCTCAGTTGAGTTTGGGGAAGTCGCCGTCGTCGAGGCCCTGGAGGGCGTCCTCGAGGCCGGGAAGGCTCAATGGCGCCTTCGACACCTTGGCCGGACCCTTTTCCGTGACACGGCCGCCGCGCTTCTTCTTGCCCTTCTTGCCCTTACCACCGCGGTTCTTCGGGTTCGCCTTCTTGGTGCCGAAGCCCGCGAACTGCTTCATCATCTTGCGCATCTGCCCGAACTGGTCGAGCAGGGCCTTCACCTCGTTGGGCTGGACGCCGGCACCCACGGCGATGCGCTGCCGGCGCGACCCGTCGATGACATCGGGATCGATGCGTTCGGCCGGTGTCATCGAGTGGATGATCCCCTCGATACGGGCGATCTGGCGATCGTCGATCTCGACGTCGCGGGCCTCCTTGGGCAGCCCGGGCATCATGCCCATCAGGTTGCCGAGCGGACCCATCTTCTTGACCTGCTGCATCTGGTCGAGGAAGTCCTCGAGCGTGAAGGTGCCTTCGAGCAGACGGGCCGCCGCCTCCTCCGCCTCCTCGGCCTCGAATGCCTCCTCGGCCTTCTCGATGAGCGTTTCGACGTCGCCCATGCCCAGGATGCGGCTGGCGAGGCGATCGGGGTGGAACGTCTCGAAGTCGTCGAGCTTCTCGCCGGTGGACTGGAAGGCGATCGGCTTGCCGACGATCTCCTTGACCGACAACGCCGCACCGCCGCGGGCATCGCCGTCGATCTTGGTGAGGATCACGCCGTCGAGGGCGAGTGTCTCGTTGAACGCATGGGCGACGGTGACGGCGTCCTGGCCGGTCATCGCGTCGACGACCAGGAAGGTGTAGTCGGGGTCGACGGCCGCGGAGATCTGCCCGACCTGGGCCATCATCTCCTCGTCGATCGCCAGTCGGCCTGCGGTGTCGACGATCACCACATCGCGTCCGGTGCGAGTGGCCTCGGCGATCGCCTTGCTCGCAACCTCGACCGGGTCGGTGGGCTCGGAGAAGACGGGCACGCCGACCTGGCCGGCGAGAGTGCGCAGCTGCTCGACGGCGGCCGGCCGCTGGAGGTCGGCGCCCACCAGCAAGGGGTTGCGGCCCTGCTTCTTGAACCACTGGGCGAGCTTGCCGGTGTTTGTGGTCTTGCCGGCACCCTGGAGACCGGCCATGAGCACCACGGTGGGCGGCTTCGAGGCGTAGGTGATCTTCATCGCCTCGCCGCCGAGGCTGGTGGTCAGCTCCTCGAGCACGATCTTGACGATCTGCTGGCCGGGATTGAGGGCCTTCGACAGCTCCTCACCCACCGCCCGCTCGCGGATGCGGCCCGTCAGGCTCTTGGCGACATCGAGGTTGACGTCGGCCTCGAGCAGCGCGCGGCGGATCTCGCGCAGCGCCTCGTCGACGTCGTCAGCGGTGAGCTTCCCGCGACCGCGCAGGCCTTTGAAGATGTTGTCGAATCGATCGGTGAGCGTCTCGAACATGGTCGGGCCACGATACCGGCGACCCGACCCCGGGTGACGACCGTCGTCCCGGTAGCGTCTCCGTCGATGTCACTCATGCCCCGACAGATGCTGATTCTGCTCGTCCTGATCGTCGGGTTCGGCCTCGCCGCCTTC
>JBDQKM010000057.1:0-17737 GCA_040263275.1 Acidimicrobiales bacterium | reverse complement strand
GTCATCGGCGATGCTGCGGCCGCGGCCGAGGCGATCGGGAGTCACGCCGTCGCCCGCGAGGTACGAGCGCTCCTCGCCGGCTGACGCCGGCCCCGGTTCAGCCGGTCACGACGGCAGGATCGCCCGGCAGGCGTCGTGGACCGTGGCGGCCATGGCGTGGCGTCCGCCCGAGAGGAGGTCGTCGTTGAAGACCTCGGCGGCCACGAACGGGTCGCTGCCGATGTGATCGAGTGCGTCCCAGATGGCCGCGAAGTCGACCGAGCCGGCGCCCGGCGCGCGGCGCCGGTGCATCGCCTCGTCCTCAACCGCATCGAGGGCGACCTCGGGCTCGGCCGACGGTTCGCAGAGCTGGACGTAGGCGATCCGGTCGCCGGGCAGCGACCGCAACAGGTCGAGGTCGGGGCCGCCGGGCTGGCGGACCCAGTGGAACGTGTCGAGCAGGATCGTGGCGTTGACCTCTCCGGCGTCGAGGATCAGGTCGTTGGCCGCCGCCATGGTGGGCACGCCTGTCCAGGGCAGGAACTCGAGCGAGATCACCATGTCGGCCTCGGCGGCCCGAGTGGCGATCGACGCCAGCCCCTCGACGGCCGCGGACCGATCGTCGATTGGGCCGAGGCACGCCGCACCGACGATGTGGGCGCCGAGGTCCTGGCCGGCACTGATGAGTCCGTCGATCTCGGCGGTGACGTTGTCGCTCGGGCCGTTGGTCCAACCGATCGATGCCTCGACAGCCTTCACGGCGAGTCCCGAGTCGGTGATGGCCTGCGCGGCGCCCTCGCCCGTGAACATGAGGTGGAACGGGTAGAGGCTGACCGAGTCGAAGCCGGCGGCGGTGGTGGCGTCGAGATAGTCGCGAAACGAGTCGCCGTCGATCGCCATGATGTCCTCGAGCAGGGTGGAGGGACAGTTGCCGAGGGATGTGATCTGCATCCGGCTATTCTCTCCGACGTGCCCCGACGCGGCGAATCGGCCAAGATCGGGCCCGTGACCGACAAGATCAGGCTCGAGATCGACGGCGGCGTCGCCACGATCACCAACGACAACACCGAGAAGCACAACGCGTTCGACGACGACATGGACGCCCGACTCTTCGAGATCTTCGACGAGCTCATCGCAACGCCCTCCGTGCGGGCGGTGATCTGGCGGGGCGAGGGCAAGTCGTGGTCGTCGGGCCGTGACGTGGCCGCCATCGGCAACAACGTGACCGAGCTCACCCACCACGAGCTGATGACCCGTGGACACAAGGGCATCCAAAAGATCTGGGAACTCGAGGCGCCGATCATCGTGGCGATCCAGGGGTGGGCGATCGGCGGCTCGTTCCAGCGCGCCCTGATGTGCGACATCCGTATCGCCGCCGAGGGCGCTCGATTCATGTTGCCCGAGGTGGGGCACGGCGTGATTCCCGACACCGGCGGGATGGGCGTGCTCTACGAGATGTGCGGCCACGGCCTGGTCAGCGACATGGTGTTGACCGGCCGCCGTCTGTCGGCCGAGGAAGCGCTCCGGCACGGCATCGTCAGCCGGATCGTCGCCCCCGACGAGCTCGACGCCACCGCCCGCGAGATGGCCGAGAAGATCGCGGCCTCGCCGGCCGTGACGGTGAAGCTCGCCCGCCGGGTGATCAGCCATCTCAGCCGCCCCGAGATCCGCTCGTCGATGGAGGACGAGCTGATCTACCAGACGTTCCTCAACAAGTCCGAGGACTTCGCCGAGTTCAAGGCCGCCCGGGCCGAGGATCGCGAGCCGAACTACCGGGGGAGCTGACGATGACCGACCGTACGCAGGGCATCCCGCACCCACCGCCCCTCGGCGCCTCGGCACTGCCCGACGGCACCTACGACGGCGTGTCGGTCTTCGTCACCGGGGCCGGGACCGGGCTCGGCAAGGGGATCGCGCAGGAGTTCGCGCGGCTCGGCGCCTCGATCGTGATCGCCAGCCGCAAGCCCGAACACCTCGATGCCGGTCGGGCCGCGATGGACGAGCTCGGCGCCCCGGTGGAGACCGTGGTCTGCGACATCCGCGAGCCCGACAGCATCGCCGCCGCGTTCGACGCGGCCGAAGCCGCGTTCGGGCTGCCGCAGGTGTGCGTCAACAACGCTGCTGCCAACTTCCCGGTGCCGGCCGAGGACATGTCGCCCAACGCCTGGCGCACCGTCGTCGACATCACCCTCAACGGCACCTTCTTCGTTGCCCGGGAGTTCGGCCGGCGTCACCTGGCCGCAGGCACGCCCGGCAGCATCATCAACATCGGCGCGTCCTACGCCTGGACCGGCGGGCCCGGGTTCGCCCACTCGGCGGCGGCCAAGGCCGGCGTGAAGAACATGGTCGAGAGCCTGGCTGTCGAGTGGGGCCCCTACGGCATCCAGGTCAACGGTCTGGTGCCCGGACTCATTCCCCACGAGGACATGACCGCCGACATCCAGGGCAACCTGGCCCGGGCCGACCCGGAGAAGGACGCCCTCCAGCCGGCGATGCGCGTCGGCACCCGTCGAGAGTTCGGTTGGGCCGCGACCTTCCTGGCCAGCCCCTATGCGCAGTTCATCACCGGCCACACGCTCGTGGTCGACGGCGCCAACTGGCAGCGGCGGGCGATGACGAACCCGACCGTGGTGCCGATCCGCGAACAGATGGGCAAGGACGCCTTCGAGCTGTAGGCGGGCCGCGCCAGTACCGTACGGCCGATGGAATTCGTCCATGTCGTGGTGCTGCTCGGCGGCGGACTCGTCGCCGGTGTCATCAACGCCATGGCGGGAGGCGGCTCGTTGCTGACCGTGCCGTTGCTCGTGTTTGCCGACGTGCCGGGCAACACGGCCAACGGTTCGAACCGGGTCGGGGTGCTGGCCAACTCGTTCAGCGCGGCGAGCACGTTCCGTCGTCTCGGTGTGGCCGGCCTCGCCGGCATCGGACGGATTCTCGGCCCGGCCGTGGTCGGTTCGCTGATCGGCTCGATCGTGGTCTCGCAGCTGGCCGACGACACGTTCGAGCGGGTCTTCGGCTTCGTGATGATCCCGATCCTGATCCTCTCGTTGCGCAAACCCGACGTTGCGGCGATGGCGGATCGGCCCCAGTGGCCCACCTGGCTGACCACGATCGTGTTCTTCGGGATCGGGCTCTACGGCGGGGCCTTCCAGGCCGGCGTCGGTCTCATGCTGATCGTCGCCCTGTCGAGGGCCGGTGTCGACCTGGTCGTGGCCAACAACATCAAGGTGATCGTCACGTTCGTCTTCACCGTCTTCGCGCTGCCGGTCTTCATCATCAACGGTGACGTCGAGTGGGCACCCGCGCTCGTGCTCGCTGCGGGCCTGGCGCTCGGCGGCTTCATCGGCGCGCACATCACCGTGGCCGGCGGCGAGAAGGTGATCCGACCGGTTCTCGTGGTCGCCGTGGTGATCTTCGCCGGTCGGCTCCTCGGGCTCTACGGGTGAGCGAGGATGGTGAGATGACCACCCCGTTTCCCGCCGACTTCGCCCGGGCCCTGCCCAAGGCCGAGCTCCACGTGCATCTCGAGGGAAGTGTCGACCCGGCGACGATGCTGCGACTCGCCGAGCGCCATGGGGTGAACGCTCCCGCCTCCGACGTCGACGGGGTGAACGAGTGGCTTCGCTTCGATGGGTTCCCGGATTTCCTCGATCGGTACTTCTGGGTCTGCGGGCTGCTGCGCACGGCCGACGACTTCGCCGACATCGCCCACGCCTACCTGAGCACGGCGCATGCGCAAGGGGCCGTGCACGTCGAGTTCCACGTGTCGTCGAGCTACCACATCGTCGAACGGCAGGCCGACTGGTCGGAGGTGCTCGGGGGAGTGGTGGCGGGCTGCGAGCGAGCCGAAGCCGATTTCGGGATCTCCTCGCTGTTGATCCCCGATCTCTCGCCTCACCTCGGCGCCGGGGCCGCGCATCAGGCGCTCGACGTCGTCCTCGCCGAGCCCCATCCCCGTGTCATCGCCGTGGGCATGGGCGGGCCATCCGACAACTGGCTCGAGGAAGACTTCGGCGCGGCGTTCGACCGGGCCCGCGATGCCGGTCTGCACACCGTGAGCCACGCCGGCGAACACGGGCCCGCGTGGGAGGTCCGCCACGCGCTCGAAGAGTTCGGGGCCGAACGGATCCAGCACGGCATCGGCGCGATGGGCGCCCCCGAGGTCGTCGCGATGTTGGTGGAGGAGGGGGTCGCGTGCGACGTCTGCCCAGGGAGCAACCTCGCCCTGGCCGCGGTGCCCTCGCTCGACGTCCACCCCCTGCCGGCCATGCTCGACGCCGGCATCACGGTGACGCTCGGCTCCGACGATCCACCGCTGTTCCAGACCGATCTTCTGAGCGAGTACCGCCACGCGTGGGAACTGTGTGGCCTCGACGAGGCCGGTCTTCGTCAGCTCGCGGACAACTCCCTGGTGGGGAGCTTCGCCCCGACAGCGTCAGTCGAGTCCTGGCTCACCTCGTAGGTCCGAGGGTCGCCGTTCGACCCGGCCGAAGGCACCGACACGTTCGCCGGGGATCAGGACGAGCACATGGCGTCCGTCCGATGCATAGACGACGTGCGCCGCTCGGTCGGGCTGACCCTTGCCCAGTTCGCCGCCGATGATCTCGTATCGCTGCCCCGCGGCCACGAGCGTGAGGCGTCGATGCCGTCGGCCGCGCCGGCCGCGCTCGTTGTCGATGACGAGGCCGCCTTCGTGGAATGGCTGCTCTCGAAGGAAACGTCGGGCGCGAAGATGAGCCCGGGAACCGCCGGCATTGAATGCGGTGAGGAGCGCGAACGCGAGGGCAACGATCCAGATGCCGGGATGGATGTTCTGACGGCTGGGTTCGCGGATCGACGTCGGATCTGACGGGTCGACGAGAATGGGGATGCGGTCGCCGACCTGCTCGTCGACCGAGTACTCGATGCGAGACGCGTAGGTGGTCCCGTCGAACGTGAACTCGACCGACGTGCTGCTGCTCGAGCCGCCGCGGCGGCTGAAGTTGAACCGCTTGTCGACCACCAGTGCCTCGACCTCGACCCCGCTCTCCCGTAGTTCTCGCGGCTCGCGTCGATCCAGAGCCACATCACCGCGACGAGGGTGGTCAGGCAGACGATTGCCAACACCGACATCAGAAGCAGGCGGGTACGCAATGAGCGGGCGGCCCACTCGCGGGTCTCCTCGGGGACCGCGATCGCCGGTTCAGCCAAGCGGATCACCGGACTCGGCCAACGAGCGGATGCCCTCCGCGCAACGCTGCATGTTGGCCCGGTGGGTGTCCTGTCGGTCCCGGATGATCCGGGTCTCGTTGTCGGGGTCGTTGTCGATGTTCCAGGTGAGCCCGGAGGAGCCAGGACCGAAGCGCATCGCGAAGCGCAAGCGGGTCCCGCCGGCCAGCGGCACGAGCTCGAGTCGCCACTGGGTGCCGGGCTGATCGGCATCGGGTCGCTGGACATTCCAAGCGAAGAGGCGGTCGGGCTGGTAGCCGACACAGATGCTCGACGTCTCCCATTCGCCGAACCCCTCGATGGCGTTGCGGCCGGTGAAGCGGGTTCCTTCGCCCGGCTCGCCGTCCCACGTCGCCCCCTGGAACTCGTCGCTCCAACGGGCGAGCAGGCTTGGGTCGGAGATGAACGGCCAGATCGCCGACGGTTTCGCATCGATCTCGACCTCGACGGTGACGCCGGGACCCGACGCGAAGGTCACGGGCCCGTCGGCGTTGCCCGCCAGTGTGTCGCCCCACCGGTCGATGTAGGTGATGGCCCGCGACGAGATCCGCGGTGCCTTCCTGAAGTCCGTTCCCTCGGTGTAGGCAACCGGCAACAACACGATCTGGGTGAGGCCCTCGGGCATGCCGAGGAGTTCGCGGAACTCGTCGGCCTTGCCGAGGTGCACGGTGGTCCACGCGCTCCCGAGGCCACGAGCCCGGAGGGCGAGGCAGAAGCTCCACGCGCCCTGGATCACCGAGTCGAACAGGCCCGGGCGGCCGCTGTTGTCGTGTTCGCCCCAGATGCTGACGAGCACAATCGCCGGGACGTCCTCGAGGTTCTCCGCGAGATAGGCGGCCGACCCCAGCACCTTCTCGTTGTGATGGCCGGTACCCTCGACGCCCTTGTAGCTGGCGATGATCCACTCGCCGCCGGCCTCGCGGTACAGGTCGGCGAGTGCTTGCTTCTGGTCGGGGTCGCGGACGATGAGCCACCGCCGCGTCGATTGGTTGCCCCCCGTCGGACTCTGTTCGGCGAGATCGATGCAGTCGAAGAGGACCTGGTCCTCCACGGGACGGCTGAGATCGAGGCGCTTTCGCACAGCCCGCGTGGTCGAGAGCACATGGTCGACGGCGGCGATCGACTCCGGCGTGATTTCCATGTGACCGATCATGTCGCGAGACTGCCGTCCATGCGCAGATTGGACGGAAGAGCCGCAGTGATCACCGGAGCCGCGGGCGGAATCGGGTGGGCGACGACACGACGATTCGTTGAGGAAGGAGCATCGGTGATCGCGGTCGACATCGACACCGAGCGGGGCGCCGCCCTTGTCGACGACGTGGGCGCCGAGCACGTGACGTTCGTGCAGGCCGATGTCCGTGATCCCGATCAGGTGCGTGCCGCCGTCGACCGGTGCGTCGCCGACCACGGCAGCGTCGACGTCCTGTTCAACAACGCCGCCACATCGACGGGCGGCTATGTCGCCGATCTCGATCTCGACGGGTTCGACGACAGCATCAAGTTGATGCTCAACGGCCCGCTGCACGGCATGCAGGCCGCGATTCCCTACATGATCGAGCAGGGCCGAGGATCGATCATCAACACGTCGTCGGTCTACGGCCTCGTGGCCGGCGCCGCCAACGCCCCCTACTGCGCGGCGAAGGCGGCGCTCGTCAACCTGAGCCGGGTGACCGCGGTCGAATACGGTCGCAAGGGCATCCGGTGCAACGCCATCTGTCCCGGGGTCGTGGAGACGCCGATGTTCGAGGCGGTGCTCGGCATCGGGCTCAAGACCCGCGAGGAGGTGGCCGCCATGCACGCCATCGGGCGCACGATCCGTCCGGAGGAGGTTGCCGACCTGGTGCTGTTCCTCGCGTCGGACGAGTCGACCGCCATCACCGCTCAGGCGATCCAGATCGACGGCGGTCTGTTGGCCGAGACGAATTTGACCGGCGTTCCCCCGGTCGCGTGAGCGAGACTGTCGCCCATGGCCTCCACCGACATCCAGCATCTCGATCGTGATCAGCTCGATGCGACACTCGACCACGTGCGCGCCTCGCCCAGCGAGGGCACCGTCGAGCTGATCGTGCAGCGGCCCGCGGTCGACGAGCGCGTCGTGCTCGCCGAGGCCCGGCTCAGCACCGAGGACGGCCTCGAGGGCGACACATGGAACCAGCGAAGCTCCAAGCGGACCGACGACGGTAGTCCGCACCCCGATATGCAGCTCAACATCATGAACTCGCGCATTCTCGCCGCGATCGCCCAGTCACCCGAGCGCATGCCGTTGGCCGGCGATCAGCTGATCGTCGACATGGACCTCTCCGACGCCAATCTCCCGGCGTGGACGAAGCTGGCGATCGGCGACGCGGTCATCGAGGTGACCGATCAGCCGCACAACGGCTGTGCCAAGTTCAGCCAGCGGTTCGGGGTCGAGGCCCATCGCTTCGTCAACAGCGAGGTCGGCAAGGAACTCCACCTGCGGGGTATCAACGCCCGGGTGATCACCGCCGGCACGATCCGTCAGGGCGACCGGATTCGCAAGGTCTGAGGCCGTGACGAGTGTCTGACACCGGTGTGACGGGTTAGCTGGAGCAGCTGAGCATGGAGCAGCCGGCGCGGGTGCGGGCCCACTCGGGTCGCCTCTCGGCGAACCGTTCCTGGCCGGGCTGGTCGTCGTAGGGGCGGCGCAGCACGTCGAGGAGATCGCCGATCATCTGGTGGTCGCCCTGCTCGGAGGCATCGATGGCGAGCTGGGCGAGATAGTTGCGTAGGACGAATTTCGGGTTCACCGTGTGCATCGCCACCCGGCGCTCATCGTCGGATCGGCCGTTGCGGGCCACCCGCGTCGAGTAGTCGCGCAGCCACGCCACCGTGGCGTCACGCACGTCGCCCACCAGCTGGTCGGGGGAGTAGTAGGCGTCGAGCATCGGCGTGAGGAGCACGGCTTCGTCGGCATGGCCGGCGGGCACGTCGGCGAGGCAGCGGAAGAACCACGTCATGTCGGTCTCGATGGCCGGGAGGATGCCCGTCAGCGACTCGATCAGGTCCTTGTCGGCGACGGGGTCGAAATCGTCGAGGCCGAGCTTGGCCCCCATCATCTCGGGCCAGGCGGTGTTGAACCGGTCGACGAACAGCTCGAGCCCGGCCTGGAGTGGCTCGGTGTCCTCGATCAGCGGATAGAGGGCGTTGGCGAGTTGGGTCAGGTTCCACTGGCAGATCGCCGGCTGGGCACCGAAGCGGTAGCGCTTGAACTGGTTGTCGGTCGTGTTGGGGGTCCACCCGGGGTCGTAGTCCTCGAGCCAGCCGTAGGGGCCGTAGTCGATCGTGAGGCCGTGGATCGACATGTTGTCGGTGTTCATCACGCCGTGGACGAAGCCGACCCGTTGCCAGTGGACGACCATGTCGACGGTGCGGCGGCTGATCTCGGCGAACCATTCGGCATAGACGGCGGCGGGGTAGCCCGCGGGTGACGGCTCGCCGAGCTCCGGGAAGTGGGTGCGGATCGTGTAGTCGGCCAAGCGGCGGAGGTTGTCGGTGTCCTGTCGCCACGCGAACAGTTCGAAGTTGCCGAAACGGATGAACGACGGGGCGACGCGGCAGACGACGGCGCCGGGCTCGAGGGCAGCCCGGCCGTCGTAGAACATGTCGCGCATCACCTTGTCGCCGGTGAGCGAGAGGCTGAGGGCGCGCGTGGTCGGCACGCCGAGATGGTGCATCGCCTCACTGCACAGGAACTCGCGGATCGAGCTGCGCAACACGGCGAGTCCGTCGGCCGTGCGCGAGTAGGGGGTGGGGCCGGCGCCCTTCAGCTGGAGCGTTTGTCGGCCATGGTTCGGCGTGACGATTTCGCCGAGCGTGATCGCTCGACCGTCGCCGAGCTGGCCGGCGAAGTTCCCGAACTGATGTCCGGCGTAGACCATCGCGTGTGGGTCCATGCCCGGGAGCAGCTCGTTGCCGGTGAACACGGCGGCGAACCGGTCGGCGTGCTCGGGGTCGGCCTCCTCGGAGTCGATGCCGAGAAGGTCGAGCATCTCGGGCGACACGGCCAGCAGTGACGGGGCCTCGGTGCGGACCGGGGTGACCCTCGAGTACGCAGCTCCGCTCACCTGGCGCGGCCGGTTCTCGGTGGAGGGGTCGGCGGGGAGTTCCGCGGTGAACGAGTTGTCGAACTCCAGCTGGTCGAGCCTCATGGGAAGACCTCCTGCTGCACAGCCTACGGAGTCGTAACCTTCTGGCCCATGAAGATCGGGGAGCTGGCCGAGACGGCCGCCGTGTCCACCAAGACCATCCGCTACTACGAGTCGATCGGCCTGCTGGCCGAGCCGGCCCGCACGCCATCCGGCTATCGGGACTACGACGAGACGGCGGCCGAGCGGCTGCGCTTCATCCGCGACGCCCAGGCCACCGGGCTGTCGCTGGCCGAAATCCAGTCGGTGCTCGAACTGAAGGACCTCGGCCACAACAGTTGTGCCCACACCCGGTCCCTGCTCGAGCGTCATCTGGCCGAACTCGACGACCAGATCGCCAGACTCGTCGACGCTCGTGCGGAGTTGGTGCTGCTGGCCGAGCGGGCAGGGTCGCTCGACCCTTCGGCGTGTACCGACCCGAATCGGTGCCAGGTGATCGAACTCGAGACTTGACCTTCCTTCCGAATGGAAGGTTTAGGCTGAAGGCATGTCAGTAGACGCGGCCGCTCTCCGTCGTGCCGATCTCCCCGTCGAGGGGATGACCTGCAGCGCCTGTGCGCGGGCGATCGAGGACGGACTGTCGCGCCACGACGGGGTGGAGGAGGCCCACGTCAACTTCGCGACCGGCACGGCGTCGGTGCGTTTCGACGACTCCGTGGACGTCGACGATCTCCGCGCGACCGTCGAGGCACTCGGCTATCGGGCTCCTGTGGAACACGACCACGACGCCGCCGAGCAGCGCCGGGAGGCCGACCTGTGGCTGCGGCTTCGGATCGCCGCGGTCCTCACGGTCCCGTTGATGGCGATCTCGATGATCAAACCGCTGCGGTTCGACGGATGGGAGTGGGTCGCGGGCGCGCTCGCCACGCCGGTCGTCTTCGGGGCCGGTTGGCGTTTCCACCGTGTGGCGGCGGGAAATCTCGTCCATCGTCAGGTCACCATGGACACCCTGGTTTCTGTGGGCACGTTGGCCGCGTGGACGTGGTCGGTCGCCGTGCTGATCGGTGGCATCGACGAGCCCGTCTACTTCGAGACCGGTGGGGTCATCATCACCCTGATCCTGCTCGGCAAGTGGTTCGAGGTCCGGGCCCTACGACGTTCGGGTGACGCCATCCGCGCCCTCGCCGATCTCGGCGCCCGCACCGCGGTGCTCGACGACGGTCGCGAGATCGCGATCGACGACCTGGCCGTCGGTATGCGCTTCCGGGTCCGGCCCGGTGAGCGGATCGCCACCGACGGGGTCGTGGTCGAGGGACGGGCCGCCATCGACGCGTCGGTCGTCACCGGCGAATCCGTCCCCGTCGACGTCGGTCCGGGCGACGAGGTCGTCGGGGCGTCGATCAACACCGACGGGTCGCTGCTCGTCGAGGCGCGTCGCGTCGGTGCCGACACCGCCCTGGCCCAGATCATCCAGCTGGTCGAGCAGGCCCAGGGAAGCCGAGCCCAGGTACAACGCCTGGCCGACCGGGTGGCATCGATCTTTGTGCCCACCGCCATCGTCATCGCCGTCGTCACCCTGTTGGCGTGGCTTGCGCTCGGCCACCCTGCCGCCGACGCGTTCACCGCTGCTGTCGCCGTGCTGATCATCGCCTGCCCGTGTGCGCTGGGACTCGCCACGCCGCTGGCGATCATGGTCGGCACCGGGCGGGCCGCGCAGCTCGGCATCCTCATCAGCGGCGCCGAAGTCCTCGAGGACAGTCGCCTGGTCGACACGCTGATCCTCGACAAGACGGGCACCGTCACCGAGGGGCGGATGGAGCTTCTCGACGTCCGTGCCCCCGATGGTGACGGTGAGGAACTCCTCATGCTCGCTGCGGCCCTGGAGTCGGGGTCGGAGCACCCGATCGGCCGCGCCATCGCGGCGGCGGTCGACACCTCGGTCCGAACGGTCACCGGCTTCTACAACCAGGCCGGTCACGGCGTCGCAGGCGCAGTCGACGGGGTCCGGGTGCGCGTCGGTCGCCCCGAGTTCTTCGACGAGGTCCCGCCGGCCGTCGATGCGGCACTCTCCGACGCGGCCGGCAGCGGCAACACCGTCGTCCTCGTGGGTCGGGGTGGCGTGGCCGCCGACGAGGGCTTGATCCGATCGGCGAGCACGAGCGCGCCGGCGGCCGCCGTCGCCCGTCTTCGGGAGCGCGGCCTCGACGTCGTCCTGTTGACCGGCGACAACCCTGCGAGTGCGGCCGTCGTTGCGGAGTCGGTCGGTATCGAGCGGGTGATGGCCGGCGTGCTGCCCGACCAGAAGGCCGCCGAGGTTGCCCGTCTCCAATCCGAGGGCCACCGGGTCGCGATGGTCGGTGACGGCATCAATGACGCGCCGGCGTTGGCCACCGCTGACCTCGGGATCGCCATCGGCACCGGCACCGACATCGCCATGCAGGCCTCCGACCTCACGCTGGTCAGCGGCGACCTGTCGGCGGCCGTGGACGCCATCGATCTCTCCCGACGGACGTTGGCGACGATCAAGGGGAACCTGTTCTGGGCGTTCGCCTACAACGCGGCTGCGATCCCGCTGGCGGCCTTCGGCGTGTTGAACCCGATGATCGCGGCGGGGGCCATGGGCCTCTCGTCGGTGTTCGTGGTGACCAACAGCCTCCGGCTGCGTCGGTTCCGGCGTTCGCCAAGCTAGGCCCCGGGTGGGTGGGCGTGTGAGACTGCCCGGATGCCACGTATGAATCTCGAAGGAAGCTCGTCGATCGTCACCGGAGGCGCCTCCGGCATCGGTGAGGCCAGCGCCCGCCAACTGGCCGAGGCCGGATCCCGGGTCGTCGTCGCCGACCTCAACGAAGAGAAGGGGCAGGCGGTCGCATCCGAACTCGGCGGCCTGTTCGTGAAGTGCGACGTCAGCAGCACCGACGACGCCGACGCCGCCGTCGCCGCGGCGAGCGAGATGGGGCCGCTCCGGGCCCTCGTGAACTCGGCCGGCCTCGGTTCTGCGGGGCGCACGATCGACCGCAACAACCAGCCCTTCCCCCTCGAGAACTTCGAGTTCGTCATCAAGGTGAACCTGATCGGTTCGTTCAACATGCTCAGCCGCTCGGCGGCCGCGATGGCCCAGACCGAGCCGGTCGACGGCGACGGGAGTCGGGGCTCGATCGTCAACATGGCGTCGGCCGCGGCATTCGATGGTCAGATCGGGCAGTGCGCCTACTCGGCATCGAAGGGCGGCGTCGTCGGGATGACCCTGCCGATCGCCCGTGACCTGAGCGCCGTCGGCATCCGCGTCAACACGATCGCCCCCGGGTTGATCGACACCCCGATCTACGGCGAGGGCGAACAGTCCGAGGCGTTCAAGTCGCATCTCGGCCAGTCGGTGCTCTTCCCGAAGCGCCTTGGATCCGGCGAGGAACTCGCCTTCATGGTGATGGAATGCATCACCAACCCCTATATGAACGGCGAGACCATCCGGGTCGACGGTGGCATCCGCATGCCGCCGAAGTGAGCCGGACGACCAGGAGCTGATGACATGACCGACGCAATCCTCACCGAGCGCCGTGGCCGGGTGCTCATCATCACGATGAACCGGCCCGAGGCCAAGAACGCCATCAACGGCCCTCTCGCAACGGGTCTCTGGGCCGCCGTCCAGGAACTCAATACCGATCCGGGACTTACTGCCGGCGTGCTGACCGGCGCCGGGGGTGCCTTCTGCTCGGGGATGGACCTCAAGGGGTTCGCCAAGGGCGAGGACATCACCCCGGCCACGCACTTCTTCCAGCAGGGCGCCGAGAAGCCGATCATCGCCGCAATCGAAGGGTTCGCCCTGGCCGGTGGTCTCGAACTCGCCCTGTCGTGCGACCTGCTCGTCGCGGCAGAAGGAGCGAAATTGGGCATCCCCGAGGTCAAGGTCGGCCTCTTCGCGGCCGGTGGCGGCGTGATGCGCCTCCCCAGCCGTGTCGGCTATGGCAAGGCCATGGAGATGGCGATCACCGGTGATCCGATCTCGGCGGAA
Source organism: Acidimicrobiales bacterium (assembly GCA_040263275.1). Classification (GTDB taxonomy): domain Bacteria; phylum Actinomycetota; class Acidimicrobiia; order Acidimicrobiales; family Aldehydirespiratoraceae; genus JAJRXC01. The sequence continues at coordinate 4,435 of JBDQKM010000057.1, read as the reverse complement.
GAAGGCCACGTCGCCGGTCTGATCACCAAGCTGGCCACCCCCGGCACGGCGGTCGACGTGGCCATCGAACTCGCCGAGCGAGTCGCGAAAAACGCGCCGCTGGCCGTCGCGGCCTCGAAGAAGATGATCCGGGCGACACAGGGCACCACCGAGGAGGACCTCTGGAAGTTCCAGAGCTCGCTCATGGGTGGGGTCTTCGGGTCCAACGACGCCAAGGAGGGTCCGGCCGCCTTCGCCGAGAAGCGCGAGCCGAACTGGTCGGGTACCTGACGGTCAGTCGGTCAGCAGCCGGGTGATCGTCGGTGCCCACCAGGTGGCGTCGGGCCGGGCCGTGGCCACCGCTTCGCCGATGGTGACGGCTGCCGGGTCGCCGCCGCCGACGACCGCGACCTGCCTGGCGCAGCGGGGGCTCCCGTGCGAGCCGCGGAGCTCGTCGAGCCAGGGGCCGAACACGACCCCGGGTTTGCCCCAGACGATCGTGTTGCGCTCGTCGATGACATGGCCGCCCTCGACCGAGTCGAGTTCGCGGAGTCGTTCGACCGGCGGGCCGTCCATGACGAGGGCAGCCGTGCCCTCGGTCTCGACGGTTCCCGGTAGGCCTCGGGTCGCCAGCTCCGCCGCCAGGTCCGTGCCGTGCGCGGTCACCAGCTCCTGGTCGTGGTCGCTCACGACCATCACGACCGTGTCCTCCCATCTCGGACGGAGTCGCTCGAGCAACTCGCCGAGGGCGGCATCGGTCTGCCTCGCACAGGCGGCGAGCTCGGGGGCGTCCGGGCCGAACCGGTGCGAGACGGTGTCGGGCTCGTTGAAATGGACCACGCAGAGATCGGCGTCGATCAGATCGGTGTCGTCGACGGCGTCGATCACGGCCGCGTTGGTGGCGTAGCGGAACTCGTCGAGCGCGACCTCGGGCCGTCGGCCATCGGGTGGCCAGTGTCGGTCGGCTTCGAATCCGCCCATGACGCCCACGAGGTGGTGGTCGCCGACGACGATCGCCGATGATCGTCCGTGTTTACGGGCCGCAGTGAAGATCGTGTCGCCTCTCGGGCCGGTCTCCGACGCCGGGCGGAACTCCTGCCCGTTCCAGACACGATTCACGAGGATGCCGTGATCGGCGGGCGGGAGTCCGGTGGCGAACGATGCGTGATTCGGATACGTCGCCGTGCTGAGCACGGCCCGGCCTCCTTGGGGGTTGCTCCCGCCTTCCGCGGCCAGCCCGCTGAGGTGCGGCGTGTGGGTGTTGCCCACGAGCTCGAGGGGCAGGGCGTCGATGATGACGAAGACGACGCGCGTCACGCGGTCCTCAGCGGCGTGATCACCTGCTCGGAGAACCGGAGGATCGGTTCGGTCTCCTTCGGGTTCCCGAAGTCCATCACGAAGTGACTGACGCCGAGATCCCGGCTACGGGCGATGATCTCGGCGAACTCGGCCGACTCGGCATCGGTCTCGGGGAGCGCCCGTTCGATGGTGGTGGCGATCGTGATGGCGGCGGGGTCGCGACCGGCGCCGGCCGCGGCCGCGTGGACGATGCCCTTCTTGCGGTTCCAGTCCACGTCGCTGCCGACGAAACAGTGCCACATGTCGGCCTGTCGGCCGACGAGCGGCAGGCCGATCTGTTCGCCGAACGCGCCGATGCACACCGGCGGGACGACCTCGGGCAGGGGAGGGGCGGCGGCATCGGTGATGCGATAGTGCGTCCCCTCGAAACTGGGATGGTCCTCGGTCCACATGAGCCGACAGATCTGCACGAGCTCCTCGAGTTGGGCGAAACGCACCGCCGGCCGGGGGAACTCGTAGCCGTAGGCCTCGTACTCGTCGGCCCGCCAGCCGGCACCGATGCCGAGGGTGAAGCGGCCTTCGGAGAAGACCTGGAGCGTGGCAGCCATCTTCGCGGTGAGCGCGGGCGGGCGGTAGCCGTGGCCGAGCACGTGGTGGCAGAGCTCGACGTTGTCGAACTTCGCCGCGATCCACGTGAGGGTGGTCCAGGCCTCGACGAAAGGGTCGGTCTTCTGGTCGAAGCCGTAGAAGTGGTCGGCGATCCACACGGAATCGAAGTACTGCGTGGCGGTCGGGAGGATGTCGCGGCACTGGTCGACGACGATCGGGCGGTGGTCACTCCACTGGTTGCCGATGCAGGGCGAGAGCCAGCCGAATTTGAGCGGATGTTGCATCCGCCCTTCCTAGCCGCTGGGAGCGACCCGGTCAGTCGACGTAGGGGCGAACCTTGGCCTTCTTGCCGCGGATCGTCGTGGCGTTGAGCGCGTCGACCACGGTCTGGACGGCTGCCTCGGGCACACCGACCACCGCGTAACTGTCGGCGATGCGGATCGGCCCGATCTCGCGACCGATCAGGTCGGTCTCGTTCGCGATCGCGCCGACCAGGTCACCGGGGCGGACGCCGGCCTTGCGGCCCATGCCGATGTAGACGAGCGAGGTGCCGGGACCGACATTGCCCTTCGGCCGGTCCTTCGGCTTCGTGAATTTGCTGCCCGGCCCGTAGTGCTCGTCGCCGCGATCCTTCTTCTTGTGCTTCTTCGGACGGTCCTCGGATGCGTCGGGGATCTCGCGCTCGTCGGTCGTCGCGCCCCTGGCTTCGTGGTAGAGCTTGATGGCCGCGAGGGCCAGGTTGCGGTCGCTGTCCTCCCCGGCCAGGCCGTGCAGGACAGGGTTGTAGTCGTCGAGGTCGTCGGCCGCGAGGGCCTCCCTCACCGCCTCGACGGTGACCTCGATCTGGCGGGCCCGCAGGTCGGCGACCGACGGCACCTTCCCGATGTCGATCTTCTGCTTGGTGAGGCGCTCGATGTTGCCGAGGAGACGTCGCTGGCGGGGCTCCACGAGCGTGATCGCCACGCCCTCGCGGCCGGCCCGACCGACCCTACCGATGCGGTGGACGTAGCTCTCCGACGCCGACGGGACGTCGTAGTTGACGACATGGGTGAGGGTGTCGACGTCGAGGCCGCGGGCCGCCACGTCGGTGGCGATCAGCAACTCGGAGGATCCGTCGCGTAGCTGCGCCATCACGCGGTCGCGCTGCTTCTGGTCCATGCCGCCGTGGAGCGCCTCGGCCCGGTAGCCGCGTCCGTTCATGGTCTGCGTCAGCTCGTCGACCTCGGTACGGGTTCGGCAGAAGACGATGGCGGAGGAGGCGCCTTCGATGTCGAGGATGCGCCCCATGGCCGAAGCCTTGTGGGCCCGGGGCACGATGTACGCGGTCTGGCGGACGAGGGTCTTTCCCGCCGCCGTCTGGCCTGCGCCGATTCGGATACGAACCGGATCGCGCTGGTACTTCTTGGTGATCGCCTCGATCCGGGGCGGGATCGTGGCCGAGAACATCACGGTCTGGCGCTCGGCCGGGGTCTTCTCGAGGATGGTCTCGATGTCCTCCGTGAAGCCCATGTCGAGCATCTCGTCGGCCTCGTCGAGCACGACGGTGTTGATGCGGTCGAGCTTCAACGAGCCCCGACGGATGTGGTCGATGGCGCGTCCGGGCGTGGCGACGACGACGTGGACGCCGCGATCGAGGGCTCGGAGTTGTCGCTGGATGGGCTGACCGCCGTAGATCGGAACGACCTTGACGCCCTGTCCGGCGCCGTACTTGAACATGGCCTCGCTCACCTGCACCGCGAGCTCGCGGGTCGGAACGACCACGAGCGCCGTGGGCTCGGCGGGAGCCCCGGGCTCGATCGTGTTGAGCACGGGCAGGGCGAATGCCGCGGTCTTTCCCGTGCCTGTGGCCGCCTGGCCGACGAGGTCGACGCCCGTGAGCAGCACCGGGATCGTCTCGCGCTGGATCGGCGTGGGCTCCTCGTAGCCGAGCGACGCAGTGGTGGCGAGCAACTCGGCCCGCAGACCGAGCGCGGCGAACCCGTTGGGCTCGGACTCGGTGTCGGGCTCGGGTGTGTCGGTGTCGTGCATGACGGCTGCTTCCTCGTGACGAGGGATTTCCCGTCTGGCCCCCATAGTCTACGGGCACGGTCGGTGGCTGAGGAGCTGCCGTCCGACACGGTTTTCCCACCGTGCGGACAGCCCCTGCTTCGGCAGGGGTTTTTCGCGCCTGGAGTAGGATCGTTGCATGGCTCTCCGAGGACTCGCTGGTGACATGGCGCGCAACACGGCCGGTATCTGGAAGGCCGTGGCCGATGCGGTCGATCCGACCCCGCCCCGGCCCGAACCCGAGCCGGTGGAGGCGACGATCGATGTCGACGCCGGCCAGATGCTCGTACCGATCGACGCGTGGACCCGGATCCTCGAGCAGGTCGGCCATGTGCACGAGGCGGGTCAGCAGCTGGCCGAGGCGCGTGAGCGTGCCGCGCGAGCAGAGACCGAGAACGAGTTTCTCAAGGAGCAGCTGCGCGACATCAAGGCCCGAGGTCGATCGCCGCGGAAGCCTGCCGAGCAGTCTGCCGCACGGCCGTCGCCGGCTGCCCCCGAGGAG
>JBDQKM010000056.1:0-17830 GCA_040263275.1 Acidimicrobiales bacterium | reverse complement strand
TTCGAAGCCCTCGGCGTGACCCCCGCCCGCGACGAGGGATTCCCCGAGCTCCCGCCGCTCGGCGACTCCCCGGATCTGTTCGCCACCGTCGTCGACGGCGAGCCCCCCTCGTCCCTCCCCGCGAATCCGTTCGAGTCGACCCGACCCGTCGTCCCGGTGATCGAGGAACCGGCGCCGTCGGCAACCCCTCATGCCGGACCGCCCCCGCTTCCCGACGCAATCGACCCGGTCACCGGCGAGCCGGATGAAGCCGCCTACACGGAGTGGCTCAAGGACTGGTTGTCGTACGCCGAGCGCTACGGCGACGAAGCTCCCGAGGACCCGGCGAGGGTCTGAGCCTCAGTAGCCGAGCCGCTCGACCGAGTGGGCCTGGTGCTGCCAGTTCTTCTCGACCTTGACGAAGAGTTCGAGGAAGACACCCTCGGGCAGCTGCTCCCTGACGGCGATCCCGACCTTCTTGAGATTCTCGCCCTTCTTGCCGATCACGATGCCCTTCTGGGAATCGCGCTCGACGATGATCTCGCAGCGGACCCGCGGCCACTCCCATTCGGTCACGCGGGTGGCGATCGAGTGGGGCAGCTCCTCACGGGTGACGGCGAGCAGCTGTTCGCGCACGAGCTCGGCGACCCAGAACTCGTCGGGCACGTCGGTGATCATGTCGTCGGGGTAGAAGTGCGGTCCCTCGGGCATCCGGGACCGCAGGTGCGCAACGAGCTCATCGACGCCTTCGCCGGTGGTGCCCGACACCGGGAACCACGAATCGACGGCCAGGTGGGAGGTGGCCGCGAGCTGGGCGAGCACCTGCTCGGGCGACGCGAGGTCGGCCTTGGTCACCACGATCACCGAGTCCGCAGGCAGGCGTTCGGCGATGAACGCGTCGCCGCGGCCGTAGGGAGCGGTGGCATCGAGCACGAAGCAGACGACGTCGACCTCGGTGGTCGCCTGGTTGGCCGTCGCATTCAGGCTCGTGCCGAGTGCGGTGCGGGGCTTGTGGATACCCGGCGTGTCGACGAAGACCAGCTGCACGTCGTCGTTGGTCAGCACCCCACGGATCTGGGTGCGGGTGGTCTGCGGCTTGTCGGAGACGATAGAGACCTTGTGACCGAGAATGCGGTTCAACAGGGTCGACTTTCCTGCGTTGGGCCTGCCCACGAGGGTCACGAACCCCGACCGGAACTCACTCATCTTCGTCGCCACCTTCGTCATCGGGAACCGGGGTGAGCCGCACGCGGGTGATCCGGCGGCCCTCCATTCTCTCGACCTGGAGGCTGACACCACCCTCCTCGATCGACTCGCCCACACTCGGCACATGCCCCAGTCGGTTGAAGATCAGACCACCGACGGTGTCCCAGTCGCCTTCCTCGATCTCGGAGTCGACGAGGGCGTTGAGCTGATCGACGGGCATGCGTCCGTGCACGAGCGCCTCGCCTCCGGCGAGTGGCTCGACCAGGGGCTCTTCGACGTCGTACTCGTCGACGATCTCGCCCACGAGCTCTTCGACCACGTCCTCGAGGGTCACCAGACCGGCGGTGCCGCCGTATTCGTCGACCACGATCGCCTGATGGTGTTCGCCCACCTGCATGTCGCGCAGGAGGGTGTCGGCATGCTTGGTTTCGGGCACGAAGCGGGGCCGGCGCATGAGTGACCGAACCGGCCGATCGCCACCGCCTGACCGCTCGGCCCGGGTCAGGTCCTTGATGAGACACACACCGACGATGTCGTCGATGCCGTCGCCGCAGACCGGCAGGCGACTGAGGCCCCGCTCGATCGCGAGGTCGAGCACCTCGGAGACCGTCGACGCAGCGTCGGCGGTGACCATGTCGGTGCGCGGCACCATGACCTCGCGTGCGATCGTGTCGCCGAGCGCGAACACCGACTCGATCAGATCTCGCTCCTCGGCCTCGATCGCCTCGCCGGCCGCCGCCGCACCGGTGAGCGCGATCAGCTCGTCTTCGGTGACGACCGGGGGGCGGGCCGGACCGGGGAGCAGGATGTTGGCCACGCCGTTGAGCGCTCGACTCGCCCACCGGAGCGGAGCGATGAACAGCACGGCGCGCACGATCGGCGCGGCACGCCGCGCCGCGGTGTCGGGGTGTTGCAGCGCCCAGGTGCGGGGCATCGCCTCGGCCAGCACATAGAGCGCGACAACCTCGAGGGCGACCGCCAGTGCGACCCACGCAGTACCCGTCCGATCGAAGACGAGCACCGTCACGATGGTGGCCGCCGCGAGGTGGAAGACGATGCGCAGCAACAACAATGGTGCGAGGCTCGCTTCACGGTCGGTCAGCAGGTCGGCGAGGGCCTCGGCGCCCGGGAGTCCGTCGGCGGCGAGCGCCTCGGCCCGGGCGTGACTGATCCGGGTGAGCGCGGTCTCCGCGGCGGCGATGAGCGATGCGACGGCCACCAGCATCACGACGATGAGGGAACCGAACACCAATCCCCCGGTCATGAACGCCTCGACCCCCGATGATGGGTGTCGAGCAGCTCGAGCTCAGCCGCCTGCATCCGCTCGGTCTCGTCGGGTTCGGCGTGGTCGTGACCGAGGATGTGGAGCACGCCGTGGACGATGAGGAGGGCCAGTTCATCGTCGAGCGAGCCGTCGTGACCTCGGTCGCCGACGTGGTCGGCCGCCTGCCGGTCGGCGTAGACCGGACAGACGACCACATCGCCGATCAGGTTGTCGCCGAACGGATCGTCGGCGGCGCCGTCGAGGGGGAACGACAGGACGTCGGTGGGGCGGTCCTCGTCCATGTGCTCGCGGTTCAGGTCGGTCATGACCGCCTCGTCGACGAACAGCAGGTTGAGTTCGCCGTCGGTGACCCCACTGCTGACCAGGCTGTCGCCGGCGAGCCGGGCCCACCGGTCGAGATCGATCGCGATCTCGGACTGTTCGTCGACGGCAACGACGACCGGACGGTCGCGGCCTGCCGCGTCAGCCATCGACGCCCGCCTTCTCGTAGGCGTCGACGATGTCTTGCACGATGCGGTGACGCACGACGTCGCGGGCGCTCAGCCGCACGAAGCTGATGCCGTCGATACCACCGAGGATGGGTTCGAGGCCGAGCAGGCCGCTGCGGCCCGTCTGCACGTCGACCTGGGTGACGTCGCCGGTGACCACGGCCTTCGACCCGAAACCGATACGGGTCAGGAACATCTTCATCTGTTCGGGCGTGGTGTTCTGCGCCTCGTCGAGAATGATGAACGACGAGTTGAGGGTGCGGCCCCGCATGAAGGCGAGCGGCGCGACCTCGACCACACCCCGCTCCATGAGCCGCTCGACGCCATCGGTGCCGACCATGTCGTGGAGGGCGTCGTAGAGCGGACGGAGGTAGGGGTCGACCTTGGCCATGAGGTCGCCGGGGAGGAAGCCGAGTCGCTCGCCCGCCTCGACCGCCGGTCGGGTCAAGATGATGCGCTCGACCGCGCCCGCCTGCAGCGCGGCGCACGCCATCGCCACCGCGAGCCACGACTTGCCCGTGCCCGCCGGGCCGATGCCGAACGTGACGACATTGCCGTCGATCGCTTCGACGTACGCCTTCTGACCGCTCGACTTCGGGCGGATGATCTTGCCCTTGTCGGCCTTCAGGATCTCGTGGGTGAACACCGATGACGGCCGCTCGTCCTGACGGACCATGTCGATGGTGCGGTCGAGTGACCGGTCGTCGAGTCGCTGCCCCTTCTCGGCCAGCACCACGAGTTCTTCGAAGAGCGTCTGCACGACGGAGGCGTCCGGGCCCGAGAGGTGGACCTCGTTGCCGCGGACCGTCACCTCGGTGTCGGGGAACGCGGCCTCGACGCGCCGGAGATGCCGGTCGTGCTCGCCCAACAGGGCGCCCATCAGGTGGTTACCGGGGATACGGATGGTGATCGGAGGTTCGCTCATCGTTCAGCGTGAATGGTACCGGTACCCTCGACCTTCGTGGACGGCGATTCCCCACACGAGGCCGCGCGCCTGACCGACGACGACCCTCTGGCCGGTCTGGCGCAGTGGCTGGCCGACGCCCGGGTCGACCGCGAGGTCGAGGCCCGCACCCGCCGTCGGTGGCTCGACCAGCAGGCTCGCGAGGGCTCGAGCATGGCGGGCCTCCTTCTGGATCTCGCCGAACGGGAGGCGCCGGTGACCGTCCGGACCCGGGCCGGCGCGACGCTGACCGGAGCGATCGTCGCGCTCGGCTCCGACTTCGCGGTGGTGCGATCCGCCGATCGCGGCGACACCCTCGTGCCCTTGCCGGCGATCGCCACGGTGCGCAGCGGGTCCGGCGGTGCGGCCGAGGTCGGCGACCGAGCCGTGGCGATGCTCGTGTCGATCACCGACGCCCTGGTCGAGTTGGCGACCGAGCGGCCGCTGGTGATGGCGTCGGTGCGGGGCGAGGAGGTGCGGGGTGAGCTGTCGAGCAGCGGCCGCGACGTCATCACCGTGACGCTGGCATCCAGCGCTCGCGATCGTGTGCACATCGCCGTCGACGCACTCGACCACCTGGTGCTCTTGACCCGCTAGCGCCCGCGCGCCCGTCGCTGCCGCTCGAGGAATCGATACACGTCGAGCAGGTCGATGCCCGGGAACGGGCTGAACTCGCGTTCCGACGGCGGCAGGGCCGACAGCACGTGGCTGCGCTCCGCCGCCGAGGGCCAGGCGATGTCCCGCCACTCCTCGACGAGTTGGGGGTCGGGCTCGATCTCGCGATCGCGGGCGAACTCCCGACGCAGGGTGTCGGAGCCCCGGAACGCCGCCGCGTACTGCGAGGTCGTCCCGAGTGAGATCGCGTGGGGCGAACGGTCGGTCTCGGTCTCGATGTAGGTCGTGCAGAAGTATTCGTCGTCGTCGCACACGGTGAACTGGCTGTGGAGCAGGAAGCTGCCATGGGCGTTCCACGCCTGACGACTGCCCCACTGACGCGGTACGCGCTGGCCCTCGAGTCCGCCGTCGGACGCCGCCGGGAACACGATTCCGTCGTTCTCATACGCCTTGTTGATCACGCCCTCACTGTCGGTTCGCAGGAAGTGGCACGGGATGTCGAGATGCCGCGTCGCGAGGTTGGTGAAGCGGTGCGCCGCCATCTCGTAGGAGATGTAGAAGACCTCCTTGAGATCCTCGACGGAGATGTCCTTTTGCCGTTGGGCGTCACGGAGGAAGTCGACGGCGGGAGCCTCCGGGGCGAGGACGGCGGCGGCGAAGTAGTTCGACTCGATGCGTTGACGGAGGTATTCGCCGAAGTCGGTCGTGTCGACGTGTTGGAGCACGAAGTGGCCGAGCGTCTGCAGCACGACGGACCGCGCCTGGCGAATCCTCAGCCCGCCGCGGTCGGGGATGAAGATGATGCGGTCGCGGGTGTCGGTGATGCTGCGGGCGGTGCGGGGCATGGCGCTCACCCGCTCGATCGTGAATCCGTGGATCGCCGCGATCTCGGTGAGCACCCGTTCGCTGATGGGGCCGGTGCCGCCATACCCGGCTCGGGCGAGGGTGGCGTTGGCGACCTCCTCGATCTCGACGAAGTAGTTGTCACAGGCCCGCATCTCGCTGCGCAGCGCGATGTTCGCCGCCCGGGCGTGGTCGGCGAAGCGTCGATGGTCGGGGGCGGCCGGTTCGTCGTCGCGATCGGCGACGACGTGCCACAGGGCGAGGATGTGCTCGAGGACATCGTCGGCCAGCTTCGCCGACGGCTTCAGGTAGGGCAGGCCGAGCGAGGCGTAGCGGGGATCCTCCTGGGCCCGGGCGATCCCGATCTCGAGCTCGGCCCGGCGGTCGGGTGGCGCGGGATCGAGCAGATCGGCGGTGGTCGTGCCGAGGGCATCGGCCAGCTCGTTGAGGAGACTGAGCTTCGGCTCGACCTTGCCGTTCTCCAGCTGGCTCAGGTACGGCGCCGGTCGTCCGACCAGCGCGCTCACGTCGTTGAGTGTGGCGTCACGGCGGCGGCGGGCATCTCGGATGCGCGCCCCGAGCACCAACGGATCAAACTCATCGGCCATTGGTCGAACATTGACAGATCTTTCGATCTTTGTGAAGTCACTCGCCGAAATTTGTTTCCTACCTGTCTTGTTTTCTGGTCCAAGAACCGCCAAACTTATGACGAAGTCGGAAACAGGGAAAGGAGTGACGCGATGCCAGCCAGCCCGGCCCTCCCGAGCAGCACCGCCGCAGGGCATCCGCTCGCGTCGACCGTCCTCACGCCCGATGCCCTCGCCTTCCTCGGCACGCTGCACGAGGCGTTCGAGCCGACCCGGCGTGGCCTCCTCGCCGCGCGCGCCGACCGTCAGCGGTGCATCGACCGGGGCCACCGCCCCGAATTCCGCGCCGACACCGCCCCCATCCGCTCCGGCGGATGGACGGTGGCCAGCGCGCCGGCCGACCTCGTGAACCGCCGTACCGAGATCACCGGGCCGGTCACCCGCGAGTTCATGATCGAGGCGCTCGAGAGCGGCGCCGACGTGTTCATGGCCGACTTCGAGGACGCCACCGCACCCACGATCGACAACCTGATCGAGGGCCAGGCCAATGTCGCTGCGGCCTACCGGGGCGAGCTCACTCCCCCGCCGTTCACCACCACGCTCATGGTCCGCACCCGGGCCTGGCATCTCGAGGAACGGCACCTCACGGTCGACGGTCAACCGATGGCGGCTGCCCTCGTCGACTTCGGCCTGTGCGTGTTCCACAACGCCGCCCCCGCGGCCGCCCGCGGCACCGGGCCCTACTTCTACCTCCCGAAGGTCGAAGGCCAGGCCGACGCCATGCTGTGGAACGAGGTGTTCGACTTCGCCGAGCAACAGCTCGCCCTCGGTCCGGGCACGATCCGCGTCACCGTGCTCATCGAGACGATCCTGGCCGCATTCGAGATGGAGGAGATCCTCTACGAACTGCGCGACCACATCACCGGCTTGCACACGGGCAACTGGGACTACCTGTTCAGCGTGGCGAAGACCTTCCGCGAGGATCCCGCCTTCGTGCTTCCCGACCGCGACCGCATCTCGGTGACCACACCCTTCATGCGGGCGTTCACCGAACTCCTCGTGGCCACCTGCCATCGGCGCGGCGCCCACGCCATCGGCGGCATGTCCGGCGTCATTCCCGACGGCGACGATCACGAACGGATCGCCGGGGCACTCCGCAAGGTCCGGGTCGACAAGCGGCGCGAAGCCGGCGACGGGTTCGACGGCACCCGCATCGCCCACCCGGGCCTCGTGCCGGTCGCCCGAGCCGAGTTCGACAAGGTGCTCGGCGACCGCCCCAACCAGATCGCCCGCCAACGCGACGACGTCTACGTCACCGCCGACGATCTCCTCACACTGCCGGGATCCGACGGTGCGATCACCCTCAACGGGGTGCGCACCAACATCCGCATCGTGATCCGCTACCTCGGCGAGTGGTTGTGCGGCGTCGCCGACGTCGCCATCGACGATCATCTCGAGGACACGGCCATGGCCGAGGTGTGCCGAGCCCAGCTGTGGCAGTGGCGGCACCATGCGGTCGAGGTGGCCGACGGACGCGTGCTCGACGCCGAACTCCTCGATTCGCTCATCGACGAGGAGTTCGCCGCGCTCCCCGCCATCCTCGGTGCCGACAAGTGGGCGGCCGGTCGCTACGCCGACGCGAGAGAACTCCTCCGCACACTGACCCTCAGCGACGACTACCCCGAATTTCTCACCATTCCGGCGTACGAGTTCCTCTGAACTCGACGCCAGGACCAAACCCATCTCATCCCGAGATCACGAATAACCAGGAGAAAGCAATGAACCGGAGCTTCGACGAACAGGTTGCAGCGCTCAAGAAGGACTGGGCCGAGAACCCGCGTTGGAAGGGCGTGACCCGTGACTACACCGCAGAGGACGTCGTCCGCCTGCGTGGGTCGGTGACGCCCGAGCACACCCTCGCCCGCCAGGGAGCGGAGAAGCTCTGGGATCAGGTCAACAACATGGACTACGTCCATGCCCTCGGCACCATGACCGGCGGCCAGGCCATCCAGTACGCCAAGGCCGGCCTCCCCGCCATCTACCTGTCCGGTTGGCAGGTCGCCGGCGACGCCAACCTCGCCGGTCAGGTCTACCCCGACCAGTCGCTCTACCCCGCGAACTCGGTGCCGTCGGTCGTGTCCCGCATCAACAACGCCCTGCGCCGCGCCGACCAGATCGAGTGGAGCGAGACCGACGGCAAGCCCGAGGTCGACTACATGCTCCCGATCGTCGCCGACGCCGAAGCCGGCTTCGGTGGCCCCCTCAACGCCTACGAGCTCATGAAGTCGATGATCGAGTCCGGCGCGGCCGGCGTCCACTGGGAGGATCAGCTCAGCTCGGCCAAGAAGTGCGGTCACATGGGTGGCAAGGTCCTCATCCCGACCCAGCAGCACGTGACCACGCTCAACGCCGCCCGCCTGGCGGCCGACGTCGCCGACGTGCCCACGATCGTTCTGGCCCGAACCGACGCCCTCGCCGCGAATCTCATCACCACCGATGTCGACGAGCGTGACCAGGAGTTCCTGACCGGCGAGCGGTCGGCCGAGGGCTTCTACTACACCGAGCCCGGCATGGCGACGCCCATCAAGCGGGCCCTGGCGTACGCGCCCTACGCCGACCTCATCTGGTGCGAGACCGGCACCCCCGACCTCGAGCAGGCCCGTGAGTTCGCCGAGGCGGTCAAGGCCGAGTACCCCGACCAGATGCTGAGCTACAACTGCTCGCCGTCGTTCAACTGGAAGGCGCACCTCGACGACAGCACCATCGCCAAGTTCCAGAAGGAGCTCGGCGCGATGGGCTACGCGTTCCAGTTCATCACCCTCGCCGGCTGGCACGCCCTCAACTACGCGGCGTTCGAGATCGGCAAGGGCTACACCGAGTCGGACATGACCGCCTACGTCGACCTTCAGGAGCGCGAGTTCGCTCGCGAGGCCGAGGGCTACACCGCGGTCAAGCACCAGCGCGAGGTCGGCGCCGGCTACTTCGATCAGATCGCGACGGTCGTGTCGGGTGGCAACGCCTCGACGCTGGCCCTCGAGGGTTCGACCGAAGAGGAGCAGTTCCACTAGGAACCGGCTCCACCGAGACGCGATGCGAGGCGGGTCGGCCACCCCTGGGGTGGCTGGCTCGCCTCGATCGCGTTCTGCGCCGGGGTCTCAGCCCGGAGGCGGCGGCGCGGGAAGCGACGATGCCGGTTCCTCGGGTCCACCCTGCAGCGCGGGTTGTGGCGGAACAGACCGTTCATGTCGAACGACCCGTCCTCGGTGAGCAACGCCTCGTTGCGGGCGCGCTCCGCTGCGTCCGCCTCTGCGGCAAGGATCGCCTTGGCCTGCGCCAGCTCGTCGGCGCTCAACGTGAGTTGGCCCGTGGCCGGTTCGCCGTAGCGGTTCGGCATCTCGAAGCTGGGTGCCAGCAACAGATAGAGCATCGCCGCGATGTTCGCCACCGGGACGAAGAGCAACACCACGAACCAGCCGGAGTGGTTGCGATCGTGAGCGCGGCGGGTCGCTGCCGCGCAGCTCAGCCACAGGAGTGGCAGGTAGCCGAGGAATCGATTGCCGATCGCATCGGCGATGCCCTCGACGTCGTCGGGAGTGGTCACCGCCACCAGGAAGTACATCGCGGCGGTGATGCCCAGGTTCCAGTAGAGGAAGTGGAGACGACCGAGCCGGCCGGCGCCGAAGACGATCCTGTTCATACTCTGTCCATCGGCGCCCGCCGTAGGGCCTTGAGTGTGTACCCGGCCCGCCGACAGGAGAGGAATGCGCCAACCCTCGCTCCTCCGCGTCATCGCCGCGTCGTTGCTGGTGGGTGTGCTGGTGATCACCGGCAGCCTGGTCGCTCACGACGGTGACATCACCGGGCTGATCAAGTTCGGTTCCGCGACCGACGCGATGGCCATCACCGACCATGTGGAGGCCGAGATGGGCCGGTCGATCGCCACGGTCGAGGCCGAGGGGCACGACGGCAAGTACTTCTTCCTGCAGGCGCTCGACCCGCTGTTCCTCGACCCCGACCGCCATGCGGCCCTGCTCGACCGTCCCGTCTACCGGGGTCAGCGGATGCTCTTCCCGCTGATCTCCGGAGCCGGCGGCCTGGTCCCTGCGACCGCGCTGCCGTGGACGATGGCGCTCACCAACCTCGCCGCGATCGCCCTCGGCACCGCCGCCACGGCGCAGCTCGCCCGCCGCCGCGGCGCGAGTGGCTGGTGGGGCATGGCGTTCGCACTCAACGTCGGCGTGATCTTCGAGTTCGACATCACCGGCGCGGGCATCCTCGCCTTCGCCGCCGCCCTCTGGGGCACCGTGGCGCTGGAGGCGCGCGACGACCGCCGCGCCGCCGCCTGGTTCACGGTCGCGGTACTGGCCCGCGAGGTGATGTTCCTCTACCTCGCCGGCGCCCTCCTCCTGCGCCTCGTGCGCGCCCGCCGGATCCCTTGGCTGATCGGGATTCCGCCCACGGTCGCCGCGTTGAGCTGGGCTGTGTATCTCCGCCTGCGCCTGACGGAGGGATTCGGTGTCGACGAGGTGCAGGAGTTCGGACTGCCGTTCGGGGGAATGGCGGGTGCGTTCGAGAACTGGGTGGAGAACCCGGTCGATCTCGCCGTGATCGCGGCCCTCGTCGCGATCATCCCCCTCCTCGTCGTGCGGGCCCTGCGCGAACCGACCTACCTGAGCTGGGGCTCGCTCGGCTTCGTCGTGCTCGCCGTCTTCTTCAGTCGCCAGGTCTGGTGGCGGTTCTTCGACATCTCCCGGGCCATCGCCCCGGTGATCACCGCGTACCTGCTCGCGACCTTCGCCACCGGTCAGGCCGTGTCGCCCTCGCCGCTCAGCGCACCGACCGATAGGTCCGACGACGCTGTCGCGACGGTGTGAAGACGATCTGGAACAGTTGGGCCGACCGCGACCGGAAGGCCGCCGCGGAGCCCTGCAGGTAGTAGTTCCACGTCCGCCGGAACCGTTCGTCGTAGTGCGGGATCTCCTCCCAGCGCGCGGCGAGGTTCGCGTGCCATTGCATCAGGGTCCGGTCGTAGTCGGGCCCGAAGTTGTGGACGTCCTCGATGGACCAGTGGCCTTCCGACGCGCGGCTGATCTGGCCGAGCGACGGGAGGACGCCGCCGGGGAAGATGTGGCGGTCGAACCAGGGGTCGCCACTCGTCAACCAGTCGTTGGACCCGATCGTGTGGTGCAGCATCATCCCGTCGGGGTCGAGCACGGCACGGCACACGTCGAAGAAGGTCCGGAGGTTCTTCGGCCCGACGTGCTCCATCATCCCGATCGACGTGATGCGGTCGAACCGGCCGAGGCCGGCAGCCTCGACGTCGCGATAGTCGATCTGCTCGATCCGCACCGGGAGCGAGGCGGTGCGGGCGCGTGCGACGGTCACCTGTTCGGCGGCCGGTGAGATCCCGGTGACATGGACGTCGTAGCGCTGGGCCGCGAACTGGGCGAACCCACCCCACCCGCACCCGATGTCGAGTACTCGCATTCCCTGTTGGAGGCCGAGCTTGCGACAGATCAGGTCGAGCTTCGCCTCCTGGGCGGAATCGAGGTCGTCGGTCTCGCTCCAGTAGGCGCACGTGTAGATCATCCGTTTGTCGAGCATGCGCTCGTACAGGTCGTTGCCGATGTCGTAGTGGGCACGCGCGTTGCGGCGGGCCCGGCTCCGGGTCTGCTGGTTGCGGATCCGGGCCAGCGCCGCCCGCCCCACCAGACCGGCGCCGGGGCGCACCATCGACCGGAGGTCGGCGGTCTGGGCCACGGTGAGGAACTCGTCGAGCTGGTTGGCGTCCCACCAACCGTCCTGGTAGCTCTCACCCAGACCGAGCTCACGATCGCTGAGCACACGATCCCAGAACCGGTCGTCGTGGATCGTGATGTCGTGGGGCGCGTCGCCCCCCAGGGTCACTCCTGCAGCGTCGAGTATGCGCCGCCCGATCTCAGGCACGGTCATGCAAAAGTATCGCGCTCGTCGTCGGTGTGTGCACGCGCGACGTGCCAAGCTGACGTCCACGCCCATGAAGACACAGATCCACGATTCGCTTCCACATACCCTCCCACCTGGGGATTCGCATCCCTACCGGTCTGGTGCGTGGCGGCCGCAGCATGTCGAATACGACGCCTGGGACCTCGAGGTGGAGGGACGGATCCCCGACGATCTCCACGGCGTGTACCTCCGCAACACCGAGAACCCGCTCCACCCCCCGATCGAGCGGTACCACCCGTTCGACGGCGACGGCATGCTCCACTCCCTCGCCTTCGAGGCCGGTACCGCCCGCTACGCGAACCGCTTCGTGCGCACTGCCGGCCTGCTCGAGGAGCTCGAGGCGGGCAAATCGCTCTGGGCGGGGCTGGCCGAGCTCCCGGCCATCGCCACGGCCGACCACCGGATCGGGGCACGCCCCCGGATGAAGGACGCGGCCAGCACCGACGTGGTCGTCCACGGCGGCGACGCGCTCGCCAGCTTCTACATGTGCGGCGACCTGTACCGACTCGATCCGGTCACGCTCGAGCCGCGAGGCACGTCCGACTGGCAGGGCCGGTTTCCGAGCGAGGGTGTGTCGGCCCACACCAAGGTCGACGAGCACACCGGGGAGCTGCTCTTCTTCAACTACGGCACCGACGCCCCCCACATGCACTACGGCGAGGTGTCGGCCGACGGCGCGCTCACCAACTACATCGACGTCGAGCTGCCCGGGTCGCGACTCCCCCACGACATGGCGTTCACCCAGCACTACGCGATCGTCAACGACTGCCCGCTCTTCTGGGACCCCGAGGCGGTGGCCGCCGGCGTCTACGCCCCCCGTTTCCACCGCGACCTCCCCACCCGTTTCGGCGTCATTCCCCGCGGTGGTTCGAGCGAGCAGATCCGGTGGTTCGAGGCCGAACCGACCTTCGTGCTGCACTGGATCAACGCCTACGAGGACGGCGACGAGATCGTGCTCGACGGCTTCTTCCAGCAGAACCCGTCGCCTCGCCCCGATCCGGAGGCCACGGCCGAGGCAAACCTCTATCGTTACCTCGATCTCCACGCGCTGCAGTCGATCCCCTATCGCTGGCGCTTCGACCTGACGACGGGCGCCACCCGGGAAGGGCCCCTCGGCGACGAGATCCTCGAGTTCGGCATGATCAACGGCCGCCACGGCGGTCGGCCCTACCGCTACAGCTACGACGCCCTGCCGGCGAAGGGTTGGTTCGGTTTCGAGGGAATCGTGAAACATGATGTGGAGACCGGGGAGATGGTCACCCGACGGCTTCCCGAGGGCGTGTTCGCCAGCGAGACCGTGATGGCCCCGCGAGAGGGTTCCGCCGCCGAGGACGATGGCTACCTGCTCACCTTCACGATCGACCTCGTCAACGACCGATCGCAGTGCCTCGTCCTCGATGCGGCCGACCCGGCGGGCGAAACCGTCGCCGCCATCACCCTGCCGGAGCGGATCTCCAGCGGCACGCACGCCTGCTGGGCGCCGTCGACGGCCCTTCGATGAGCACATTCGACCTGGTCAGGGAGTATGCCGACCTCGGCGTGCATCGCAGCGGTACCGACACGCAGGCCGCCACGGCGGCATGGCTCGCCGACGAGCTCCGCGCCCGCGGCGGCGCCGTCTCGCTCGAGCCGGTCGCGTTCGAACGCTATGTCGCCGACTGGTCGGTCACCGTCGACGGCGACGAGGTCGAGGCCCTTCCGCTGTTCTACGAGGCCACCGGCCGCGCCTCGTCGACCGATCCTGTCCGCTGGCCCGCCTTCTCGCCCGGCGGCGCCGGCCCCCTGGGGGTCACCGGTGCGCTCGAGGATGCCGATGCCCATCCCGGCGATCTCGTCGTGGCCGCCACTCGGAACCTGCTCGGCCTGCTGGGCGTGCCGAACCGCTCACCCGGGCACGGGTCGGGGGTCCACGTGCTCCAGGTCGCCGGCCACCATGGCGCGGCGCTGGCCGACGGAGCCCCCGTCACCGCGAGCATCGACGCGAGAATCGAGCCGGCGTCGTGCCCGAACGTGGTCGCACGATTCGGCGATGTCGAACGGGCCGACCGCCTGACGGTGCTCACGACCCCGATCTCCGGCTGGTTCCGCTGTGCCGGCGAACGGGGCACCGGGATCGCCGCCGCCCTCGAGATGGCGTCGCAGCTCGCCGAGGCCGGTCCGCTGCTCTTCCTCGGGGCCACCGGTCACGAACTCGGGGCGTTCGGCGCCGCCGTCCTCCACCGCACGTGGGGCGATCGGGCCCACACGCTGCTCCACGTCGGCGCCAACGTCGGTTGCGACTGGGAAGCCGGCGAGCAGCTCGACGAGCCCGACCATGCCCACATGGCCGCCCGTCTTGCGGCCGACCCCGCGTCGACGGCCGGTGTGGCCCGAGCGTTCGCCACGATCGGTGCCACGGTCGACACACCGGAACGCGACCGGGCGCAGTGGTTCGGCGAGGCGGCCGACTGGCTCGACGCGCCCCAGCTGCTGTCGTATCTCGGCCAGAACCCCTGGTTCCACGCCCCCGACGATCTGCCCGACGTCTCGTGCACCGCGGCGCGCACCGATGCCGTGGCCGGTGCCTTCACCGAAGCGGCCCTGCACCTGATCTCCCGCTAGCGTTTTCGCCATGGCCGTGACCGAGCAGACCACCGACGCCCTCCTCGACGAGCTCCGCAGCTGGCTCGAGGACAACTGGGACCCGGACATCGCCCTGGGCGACTGGTGGGAGCGCCTCGGCCTGTCGGGCTGGTGCTCCCCCACCCTGCCGACCAACGCCTACGGCAAGGGCTTGTCCCGCAGCGACGCGAACAAGGTCGGCAAGACGATCGCCGAATTCGGCGCCGTCGGCGCGCCGGGCGGACTCGGGCTCCTCCTCGCGGCGCCCACCATCGCGACGCACGGCACGCAGGAACAGATCGACCTCTACGTCCGCGAGATCGTCACCGGGCAGAAGGCCTGGTGCCAGCTCTTCTCCGAGCCCGGAGCCGGGTCTGACCTCGCCGGCCTGAGCAGCAGAGCCGAGCTCGACGGGGAGGAATGGATCGTCAACGGGCAGAAGGTGTGGACCTCGCTCGGCCAGACCGCCGACATGGGCATGCTGATCGCCCGGACGAACCCCGAGGTCCCCAAGCACCAGGGCATCACCTGGATGGCGTGCGACATGCACCAGGAGGGTGTGGAGATCCGCCCGCTCGTCGAGATGACCGGCCATGCCATGTTCAACGAGGTGTTCCTCACCGACGCCCGCGTGCCCTCGAGTGCCGTCATCGGCGACGTCAACAACGGCTGGGCCGCGACCAACACGACGCTGGCCTACGAGCGGGCCGGCCTCGGCTCGGGCGGCGGCGGTGGCGGCAGCGGACTCACCCCCGGCACGGTCGCCCAGATGCTCGACAAGCGCGTCGGCGACTACGCCCCCGACCCGGCCAAGGCCAAGACCGCCGGCCGGGGGCCGCGTCAGCGGGCCGGCTCGTCGATGATGGAGGACCTCGCCAAGTCCGTGGGCAAGAACACCGACCCGGTGATCCGCCAGGACCTCGTGCGCCTCCACATCATGACCCGGCTCGGGCAGATGAACACCGACCGCGTCAAGGCCGCCAAGATGTCGGGCAAGGACATCCCGGGCATGGGCAACATCGCGAAGCTGGCGATGAGCGACATGATGCGACTGACCCGCGATCTGGGCCTGCGGCTCGTCGGCCCGGCCGGCACCCTCCACGGCTACACCGCCGAACAGACGGCCGCCAACAACGAGGCGACCGGCAACCCGTTGCTGCCCCTCGTGACCGGTCAGGCGCTCTACGCCCAGGCCCCGCCGATCTATGGCGGCACCGATCAGATCCAGAAGAACATCATCGGCGAGCGGGTGCTCGGTCTCCCCAAGGAGCCCGGCGACTTCAAGACGACCCCCTTCAGCGAACTCCCGAAGAACGCGTGACTCCTCAGACGGCAGCTTGCGCAGAAAGCGCCCGCATGCGCGTCTCACGACTCATACTCATCGCAGCCCTGCTCTGTCTGGTGGCGGCGGCCTGTGGAGATGGCTCCCCGCCAGAGCAGACGCCAGGGGCCATGTCCGACGCCGTCGATCCGCCCGACGAGGGCCCGGAGTCGCAGGCGGGTGAGCTCGGAGGCAGCGTTTCCGGCGAGTCGACCGGAGTCGCCGGAGCAGCCCTCTGCGACGTTGCTCCGGAGTCGCTGTCTTCCGTGCTCGTCCTCCCTCCCTGGTCTGATGGTGTCCAACGCGAGCTCGAAGATGGGTCGCACCGCATTGACGCTCAGGTGGTTGTGGAAGAGCCGATGCCCCGTCACCTCGGCGAGCGGTGTTGCGACCGTCAGCTTCCCCACAGCCGGCGGGCCGTAGAGATACGTGAGCGTCGGTGCCCTCTCGCCGTCCATGTGTCGCCCTCCCCTCAGCCGTGGCCGCACGCCTGGTGCGACCCTACGCGAACCCCGGCAAACGGAAGCCGCATGAAGGGGTAGCGTCGCGGAACCGACGCGCGAGGAGAAGCGGATGAGCCTCAGAGTGGTCCAGTGGACGAGTGGTGGCGTTGCGAAGGAGGCCGTGCGGGCGGTCTTGTCGCATCGCGATCTCGAACTCGTCGGCATGTACGCGTACTCCGAAGAGAAGGTGGGCCGCGATGCGGGCGAGCTCGTCGGCCTGCCCCCGCTCGGCATCGAGGCCACCAACGACATCGACGCGATCCTGGCGGCCCGACCCGACGTGGTGAGCTACAACCCGCTCTACGCAGACATCGATCACCTGGTGCGCCTGCTCGAAGCCGGAGTCGATGTGGTCTCCACGTGTCAGTTTCTGACGGGGTGGTCGTACGACTTCCAACCGGAGAAGTACGGGCCCGACGCGCGGGCGAGAATCGAGGAGGCCGCGCAACGTGGTGGCGGTTCGATCTTCGGCACCGGAATCAACCCCGGTCACGTGAACTATCAGGCCTGTGTGATGTCATCGCTGTGCGACGATCTCACCCACGTGCGCGTGTCCGAGGTCGTGCACGACATCGTGCCGTTCCTCGGCGACCCGAACATCGCCGCGATCGGTTTCGGTGAACCGATCGACACAGCGGGGCTGCCGGCACGCCAGAAATCCGAGACCTCGGTGTTCGGCGATGCGATCGAGCTGATGGCACGCGTGCTCGAAATCGAGCTCGACGAGATTCGTTGCTCGTCGGACTTCGCTCCGGCCACGGAGGATTTCGACACGCCGGGCGGTCCCATCGCCGAGGGCACGATCGCGGGCGTGCAGATTCGCTGGGAAGGTGTGTCGGACGGCGTACCCGTGCTCGAGAACCGGCAGGTGTGGGCGTGCGGGAAGCGCGCGGCCGGGATCGAGGACTGGGGAGACCCGAACCAGCACGGCTACATGGTCCAGATCACCGGAGACCCGCTGGTCCACAACGTGATGCTGCCGATCCCACGCGGCGATCTCGGGACGATGTCGGTCGCGGACCAGCACGCGCTCGGCATGCGGATCACGGCCCTTCCCGCGGTCAACGCGATACCCGCGGTGCACGCGGCTGCCCCCGGCATACGGACCTACCAGGATCTCCCGACCATCGGAGCCGGCGGCCGCCTGCACGCGCCTCCGGCCTGACCCTCCAGCACCCCCGACAGGACTCGAACCTGCAACCTGCGAGGTAGAAGCTCGCTGCTCTATCCAGTTGAGCTACGGGGGCGATGACAGCGTAGGCGTTGCCAGCCACAACCGAACGGTGGCCCAGCCACCCCCGGCGAGCGTCACCAGCTGCAATGAGCCGAGGTAGCCAACCGTCGCAGCCGCGAACATGAACGCCGCCGAAATCGTCCCGGTGCCCGCCAGGAGCTGGTGTGCCCAGGACCGTCGCCGGTGCGCGTGCAGTGACGCGGCGACGACCGTGAGATGAGTCAGCACTCCCGCGAGGAC